>JAZOAC010000164.1:0-101687 GCA_045595285.1 Kiritimatiellia bacterium
TTGACACAGCACCGCTAAATTGTATAGAAGTGGTCCCCTGTGATGCAAACATCAGCGATGCACCATTCGGAACTGGAACATTATCTGCAAGATTCATGTCCTCGTCATACCATCCATTTTTCTCAACACCCATACCTTCTACAGTAAAATAAAAATACTCCTTGTCAGTATTAAAATCGCCATCCGTAAATTGAACAGACTCCGCATCAATAAAGTTTCCCTTAAGGTCTGCAAGCGTAAAAACTTCTCCATCAATTTTTTCAAATGTCGGAGCAATCAGCGTAAAGCCTTCTCCAGACACTTCAATGTCTTGGTAGCCAACCACGTTAGCTGACTCCAGTCCAAAGGTAACTGCCGCGCAGAGTCCTACGACCCCAGCAATCATTAATTTCTTCATCTCTTTTTCTCCTTAATTTTCCTTGAATCCTTGTTCAAGGTGTCCATCAAACTCCAAGCTCGAGATTCGGAATCTCTTCCTCGAAGAACTCTCGCGATTCCCAGACCGCATCTCATTCTCCGTCTCTTACCCGACGTCTTTCAGGACGTTTTGTAAGTGTCTTCAATAAGGATAAGCCCAAACCACCCGGAATGAACCTATTTCTCCTTAAATGGACAAGCCCATTATCTCATAGTGATGCCCATAAGTCAAGGGGAGTAGCGAAAATAAGTGAAAAAAGTTGGATGGGTGTTTTTTACCTCAAAAATGCATTTCACCCCTGTAAAATAAGGGTGAAATGAGGGAACGGGGAACTGGGAACGGGGAACGGGGAACGGGAAACAGGGAACGGGGAACGATTTTACCTCACGCGAAGTCCGCGAAGTTTTTTATAGTTGCCTCTTCCTATTACACCTTTGCGAACTTAGCGAACTTGGCGTGAGTCATAAATCTATACGGGGAATGGTTAAATTTCTTTGCGTTTGATGCGACGGAGAATGTTGTGCTTAAACGCCTTGGGGCCGCCGAAGAAAGTGTACTCAGACTCTGTCATTGTTCCGCCAGATGCCAATCGCAACTCAATCAACTTTAATGAACAAACAAGATCGGCAAGTTGAAATAAACGATACCTCTCAGGCTTTACCGCTTGAGCAAATTCGATTCTCGGGCCATACTTGCCTTCAAACGCACGATGCAGGAGATTTGTCAACGGCGATTGCCCGCAGTCATAATATATCTTCACTTTATCGTAAAGCGACATCTCCAAGCGTTGACTCGTCAAGAATTCATCGAGACCGTCACGTAACTTCTGAACGAGCATTTCTGCTGAAGTGATAAACTTCTTATCAACAGTCAAGCAATGGTATTTGAAATCGACTTTTCGGGCAAATGCCATCATCATCGAAAAGATACGGTTTCTAAATTCCCAGTCCATTACGGCAAAGATCTTTTCCTGACGGATCAATGGCCCTGCGTGAAAGCAAAGATTGCTTAAATGCAATGAACGGAAACCTTGCTCAAGATTTGATACCTCTTGCGTGATATCAACTGATTGGTCATGCATGACCATAGAAATGATGTAAAAGCGTGACTTATCGTCCGGGTATTGAAAACGCCCAGATTCATCAATAAATATGCTTAACACCTTTTCTGTCATAGTTAAAATCATAAGTGACGAGAATTGCTTCCCGTCACTTAAGGCGGAGAACTTCCCCCGCTTCTCGAAGATCCCTACCTTTCGGTTGAGATCGGTTCATATTATCTCATATCGCGGTTCAGAAAGCAAGTGGGGAATTTTGAAACACGACGCTCCCTGTTCCCTCTTCCCCGTTCCCTGTTCCCCAAGCGAAGCGCTTCCCCGTTCCCTAATCAAGCTGCAACAACTTGATTCCAAGATTACGAAGCTGATTATTGCGCTCTTCCCACAGATCAAGGTAACGGTCAGAGGTCATTGTTTCTTTGGCTCTCTTCAATTCCGCCTTGGCTCGCTCATAAATCGCAATCTCGGCATCTTGCCTTTCTGTAAGGCGCTTGCCATATTCAACAACAGTTCCTCCGGCTTGAAGATATGCACGAGCCTCATCCTTCATTCCTTCGACCATTGCTTTTATTTGCCTCACTTCGAGCGAATCCGATGCCATTATCTCCTGTCGAGAATTCAGAGCCTGCATAAAGGATTCCTCGCTCGTGTTTCGCTGCCCAGGTCTAACGCCCGGTATTGCAAAACTCGCAAGAAACCGATCCCCCTCCAACTCAAAAACATCAGACCATCCGGTAAGAATGCCCTTCTCAATTACAGCGACATCCCCTATAATCTGCCTACGCGTCTGATCCTCTTGAAATTGTGCGACCGCTTCATGCTCTCCCTTACGGGCTCCTGTAAAATAAGCGACACTTCCGACAATTACGGCTACACACACAATCGCTACAAACACCACTCGCTTGCGAACGCCCCTCATTTCCCCATTCGCTTTTGAACCGTCAGCAGCAACAACTTTAATAGCCTTAATGCCGCGTTTGCGAAGTTCAGCGAACACCTCATCTCTCGATGAGGCGTTCATAGAGTCCTCATGGCGAACGCCGTCAGAGGTCTTGTATGCGTATGTATATTTCTTTAGGGAACGGGGAACGGGGAACAGGGAACGGGGAACAGGGAACAGGGAACGGGGAACAGGGAACGGGGAATATTCATTGTCAGCCTCGCAATTTCTGAATCATCACATAGAGCATCTTGCTGATACTATCAATCAGAGCAGATGGAATATCCTTCTCAGCTACATATTGAAATCGTAATGCAAGATCGAGTTGCGTTCTTACTTCAAATAATGAACCTCGTGCAATAGAGATAAAATGAGCATATTCACTTCGCGAATCACGCCCATTACCCTCTGCAATATTCGACGGAATAGAAATAACAGCACGTCTCAACTGATCGCACAATGCATAACGCTCTTCTTGCGGGAATTTACGAACTAGGCCATACACCTTTTCGCACAGTTCCATAGACTGCTTCCAAACCTCTAAATCTCTATAATCAAGAGCCACAACTCATCCCTCTCTCTTCCCTGTTCCCTGTTCCCTGTTCCCTGTTCCCTATCTCACCGGCCTTTCTTGGGGTCGAACTGAATCTTCATCGGGTTCTTCGGAATGGAGTGAATTTCATCCCATATCGCCTTTTGGAAGGAGTTTGTCGGTTGCGCCGCCCAACCTTCCATGCAAGCACGACGATAGGTTGTCTTGCGAGACTGAGTTACACCAAGATTCTGAAGGTTACGCATGATTGACTGCAATGCATCAAACGTGATTCCCTCGCTGTGCAATTTATCAAGATCACTGACGCTCTTGACCGTCTGCATCGGCGATCCCTTAAACTGCGAAACACCCGCTCCAAGAGTTGCAATCATAACACGAGCGAGCGCCTTATTGAAGCGAGGATTACCTTCAAGTTTAGCCACATTCAAAACGCCCCACTGCTCTTCCATCGCCACCAAGGTCAAGGGAAGGTTTGCGTCGTTAACGATGAAAACAGCCGCATTCGCACCCGCGGGAACCTTGTCGCCGAATTTCCACGACCCCTTCTCGATATCGATTTTCACGCGAATCGCACCATTGCACTTCTTAACCTGTGCATCAATATCCTGAACAGAATATTTTTCCTGCGCATTCACGATAACGATCCGCCCTGTGCCAGGCTTCTCGATAATGCCGCCTGTCTTCTCCATCATCCGCTGACGAGCCTGCGCCTTCTTCGCAGCCTTCTCCGCTTCTGTCAATTCAGCCCCCTTCTCCTGAGCATACGAGGCTATCGCGCAAAACGCGACAATTGCAATTACTAACTTCTTCATTTCACTGTCCTTTCTTTTTAGTCTTCAATTCCTAATTGTTCTTTTAATTTGGGCGGCAATTTTACAGGCCTGATACCCTTTTGGGCAAGCCTGTTATTTATTTCCGCGATGTAGTCTGCAGCAAGGTCGGGTTCATCCCTTACGACCTGCAACACACTTTTTTGACATTCTTTCCACTCATTGTGAGCCTGCATCAGTTCGCCTCGGTAGTATTCGAAAAACGAATCAACCGTACCACCTTCCTTGATGTACTTAATCAGCTCCTTCTTTGCAAGCTCGACCATCTGCTTGGCCTCTTTGGCTTTTTCGCTATCGCCTTCGAAGATTGGATTTTTTGCCATCAGAATTTCAGCCATGTGCGTCTCGTCACGAATCGGAATACGTGGCAACGGTGGCGGCATCGCTCCTAATTCTGTCGTGAATATCCAACTCATCACCTGCTCTGTGCCGGTCTTGAAAAGGCGATTGGTTGACGGAGTTAGGTCTATCGGCTTTTTGGCTGCCTCGTCAAAGAGATATTGCATCCGCTCTTCTGGAGTCATGGCTCTTAATTTCGCGATGCGCTCGGCCTTCTCTTTATCAACTTTTGAAACCTCCTCAACTGGAGCAGGCGGCTGCTCCTTTGGCAAAGCCGGTTTTACGGTTCGCACTGTCTTGGGCGGCTTTTTCTCTTTTACTAGAGCCTTCTTAGGCGCTTCTTCCTGACAAAAATAGACTAAAGCACCACATAATCCCAATATGGCGACAAGTGCTAACAATAATGTCTTAAAATTATTAGATGAGCCTCCCCGTGATTTATTGGACCGCGAAGACTTCTTTGTCGCTTCATTTATTGAAATTGGATTGATGCCCTTCTCCTTTAATTTTGGCCAAATGGCATCCTTAGAAGGTGCTTCGATTTGAAGCACCTCCTTACCTCCTGTTTTAGCATTGCGATATGTAACATCAAATACCATAATAAGTCCTTAATTTAGCACCTAACATTATACCATAAATATATGGGGTTAAATCAAGTCCGTTACGCGAATATCACCAATATTCGGTTGGGCGGGGTCGGCGTAATAATAGGTAATTGTCTTTATGTCATCGCCCGAAATCGACACAGCCATCTCCGCTCCGAACTTCTGATATACATGGTCGACACATATTTTCCTCAGTTCATACGCACCTTTCGGACCATTGAAGCCCATATCGCGCATCTTCTGGTTGAGGCGTATGAAGATATCGTCATCAAGAGTGGGGAGTTGATCGCCCTCCATCAAGGTCTGAATCTTATTCCATATTTCTGGATGAACCGGCCATTTGACCGTCCGAGCCGAAGAGTGAACCGTCTTATTTGGAGTATAGTTCAAATATATGCGCCCTTCTCGTTCGACAAAATTCCTTCGGCTTAGTCTCATGATGTCGCCGTTTCGCATCGCAAACTCAAGCATCATCGTCGTTACAAACCAAAGCTGGTCTATTGGCATAGACCGATACCAATCCTTAACCTTAGCAAGCATTTCTCTTGAAGGACGGGAATACCGGGGAGCCATCGGCTTCTTGCCGAACGATGGGAACATCGGCACTTTCCAGCCGTGATCTTCATAATAAGGACGCACCCAACGCGAGAAAAGCTGCCGAAGCTGGTAAATATATGTCATAGCCGTAATTGGCCGAGTACCACCCTTCAACAGATCTGCAAGGTACTTGTGTATTAAGGCAGGTTTTACCACCGACACCAGTGGAAAACCATCATCTAACTCTTTATACTCATACCCGTTCTTCAGCCTTCTCTCATTCATCCACCGAACAAAGCGCTTAACGCCCTGCTTCGTGTTTTTGACCGTCCCCTTTTCAGGTCTCCCGCATTTCATTCGCTCAATGGCCGCAGCATCCACATATGCCTTGAGCATTTTATCCATAGTTGGTGTTGTCATCGTGTTTTCCTTTCTTTATTGTTTTCTGAGTCCATACCAGCAGACCCTTCAACAATATATTAAACACGATAACTACTTTATAAAACAATATGAGTTACACCGACCTGCCGAGACTATCATTTTTCGTAGTCCCAATTATCTTTGTTTTGTAATCGCCCATTTCATCGTGGTCAAATGAATCGAAAGTCCAAGCCTTATCGAGACCTAATGCTGGCACATCCTTAAGAAGCCTTTGCCATTTTTCCTCACTCGTCATCTTGCATTCACACTCCATAAAAGGCAATTCAAACAAGAAGCGATGCGCAACCGCGAAGAAATCACATATGTATAATGGTATTGATTCTGAAGCCCCTGTTTTGCGCTTATAAACCGTAATATGTGGATATCGCGGATCTTTATCAGCTTCAATACATTCCGTAATAAGAGGAAGTTTTTTACATGACTTCTTATTTTGTATCCACTCCCTTAATTTCAAAAATCTATCATAGTCAAAGTATTCTTCTGGCATTACTGAAATAGCAAACTTTGAAAGAATACGATATATATCCTGCCTGTTGTATTTTCCACAATTTATTATCAATTCAAATTTAGGCTTATTGCCATCGTATATGATACGACATTTGTCTGTATCTGAAGCCTTAATTTCAATATTATTCCCAGTAGAATTAAATATCTCGAGTCCAGATTCTTGATGAGCGACTTTTGAATGCTGTCCCCTTAATCCAAAAAACAGCCGAAGAGCATAAAAATATGTCGCAAGCGAATTCTCTAATTTACCCACTATTTTCTCATTGCAATTATCACACTCATCTAAAAGAACAATTGATTTATTTCCAATAACTTGTGATATCGCATGAGCCTTCTTTGTAAATAACGCTCCTGATGTCACATTCTTGCCGCAAATCCTACATCTATAATCTGCTTTTTCTTTGTGTCCTATATACTCACATCCTCTTTTATTCGTACCGATGCAAGTAATTATTTCATAATACTTCGTTATATCCTTTTCATACTGCTCAAAACTTGACCTTAGCACCCCAGGATCCCTACCAGTATCTGCAGACATTAAATAAAAGAATGTGTCAAGTTGCTCTTGCCTATTAAACACCATGTCAGAATTGCACAATACCATGATAAAATGGCTGTTGTCTTTGACTTCCCTTATAGTGTTGTAAAAACGCCAGAGTTCTTTTTTATTATATTCTGCGCAAACCTCTTGGAGTCTATTGATTGACTCCTTCGTTTTCGTAAAACGAATGTTACACTTATAACGATTCCCATCTTCCTTAATCAAGGGATTACCGAGTGCCGCAGCAAGACGCCCATATACATCTATTGATGCTTCCTCTGTTGGACCAATGCGGAGCTTTATTGGGACCGCATTGGTTACAAAGCAAATGATATCTGTTAGCATAATTCCTCGTTTCTTCTCGAAAAAACAGTCACGGCAATCTATCAACAACCGCTTTCAATTGTGCTTTCAGTTCATCAAGCTGCTCCCATTCCTCATGTGCCTCGGCATACGCCATCAATCCCTCGATGCGCCGAATCTCTTCTATCAACTTATCTCTCTGATGCATTGCCATAATCACCACCTCATTCTCATCGGATTAACAATAATCGTCTATTGAATCTCCACCCGTCCACTCACGCCCCTGTAGAATGGTAAAAGCCTTCTCCACTCCCTCATCTGAGGTTTTCGGCTCGGTTATTGCAGCGATTGGTGTCTATATGATCCACTACCAATTTCTTCGAATCGTTCTCGCCGTGGGAAACCGTCGCCACAATGATATGCACACGCGCCGTGCCGACCGTCGTATACCCCGTCTTTTCGTTCTTCTCACCGAAATTCCGGACATTATCCAACTTTCGCGGACGGCTCTCATTTTTGCACACCCCTTGCTTCATCTCACTTTGGAGAGGTGTTCCGAATCCCCGCATACCGCAAAAACCCCCGATTTTACGGGGTTTTCGCGCACCCCAACCCCTGAAAACAAAAAAAGAGAAGCCGCGCTTCTCCTTTTCGATTTTGAATTCTGGTGGGGACTGAGGGACTCGAACCCCCGACCCGCTGCGTGTAAAGCAGCCGCTCTAACCAACTGAGCTAAATCCCCAAGTCAAAAATTTGCCGTCTATTATATCACAATCATTTTTTCTGTTCCATTGAAAACATCAACAGGCATGGAAAAAATCAATGTGTCAAACATCGCACCCCGACTCAAAGACCGGGGAAGTCCAGCGTCGCAAAATAATCGGCGAGAGTTTCGGCGCGACGTATCTGCCTGACGGAACCATCCTCCCCGAGCAGGAGCTCCGCGCTGCGGAGCTTGCCGTTGTACTGGAAGCCCATCGCGTGTCCGTGCGCGCCGGCGTCATGAAGAACGACAATATCCCCCGGCTTCATCTCGGGAAGCTCGCGGTCGATGGCGAACTTGTCGTTGTTCTCGCAGAGCGAGCCGGTAACGTCACATTTCACTACCGGACGCTCAGCCGCATCATCCGCCATGAGCGTGATGTGGTGGTATGCGCCGTAGAGCGCGGGGCGCATCAGGTTCGCCATGCACGCATCGAGGCCGACATACGTCTTGTACGTTTTCTTGATGTGGCGCACACGCGCAACAAGATAGCCGTATGGACCGGTTATGCAACGCCCACACTCCATGTACAAACGAGGCTCTGGCAAGCCCTTTGAAACGAGACGCTCTTTACACGCCGTTTCAATCCCCTTCCCGACAAACTCGATATCCATCGCCTGCTGGTCGGGGCGGTACGGGATTCCGACGCCGCCGCCGATGTTGATGAACTCGAACTCAATGCCGACTTCTGCAGAAATCTCCGCGACAAGATCGAAAAGAAGCGTTGCGGTATCGATGATGTACTGCGGATCAAGTTCGTTGGACGCAACCATCGTATGAAGCCCGAAACGCTTCACCCCCGCCTCTTTCATCCTGCGGTAGCACTCGATCAGCTGTGGCTTCGTGAAACCGTACTTGGCCTCCTCCGGCTTGCCGATGATCGCATTGCCGCCTTTGAGCGGACCGGGATTCCAGCGGCAGCACATGAGTTCAGGCAACGGCTTGCCAACAGCCTTGAGCGCATTGACGAGAAAATCCCAGTGCGTGATATCGTCAAGATTGATGATCGCGCCAAGCTCCGCCGCCTTGAGGAATTCCTCCGCCGGCGTGTCGTTCGACGTGAACATGATGGACTCCCCGACATTCCCGACAGCCTCGGCCATGACCAGTTCCGCCATGGACGAACAGTCGCTACCGAATCCCTCCTCCTTCAGAAGGGCCATCAGGTGCGGGTTGGGCGCGGCCTTCACCGCAAAGAATTCACGGAATCCCCTGTTCCAGGCAAATGCAGCCTTAAGCCTGCGCGCATTCTCGCGGATCGCCTTCTCATCGTAGATATGGAACGGCGTAGGGTGTTTCTCGACAATCGCCTCAAGCTGCGAAACTGTGAATGGTGTATTCTTCGTCATGTATGCTCCTTTTGCAATTGGCCGTGTATTATACCATGAATACGCGGGGTTCATCTGCCAGACTCCAGAAGTTCCTGCGCATGGCGAAGCACGACGGATGTGGCCTTTTCTCCGCCAAGCATGCGGGCGACCTCACGCACACGATCATCTCCTTCAACTTCGCCGATGGTGCTTCTGGTGCGTCCGCCGGATACAGACTTCGCGACGACCAGATGTCTGTCGCCGTACACGGCAGACTGCGGAAGATGCGTTATCGCAATCACCTGGTGATGAGCGGCAACGGACTTGAGCTTCTCGCCGACCGCCCTTCCGGTCTCCCCGCCAAGGTTTGCATCGATCTCGTCGAAAATAAGGACAGGGATGGCGTCCAGTCCTGCGATCACCGCTTTCACCGCAAGCATCACGCGCGCTATTTCACCGGTAGAGGCAATCTGCGCCAAAGGCCTCGCCGACTCGCCCGGATTGGGCTCGAACCTGTACACGACGGCATCGCAACCGGTCGAATCCGGTTCGCGAGGCTCGAGCGCAACCGAGAAGCCCGCCTTGAGGAACCCGAGGCCGCGCAGTTCCCCGGTGACGGCCTTGCCGAGTTTCGCCCCGGCCTTTCTGCGTGACGCGGTAAGCGCCACGCCACACTCCACCACACGCTTCTCCGCGGCGGCGATCTCCACATCCAACTCCTGAATCTTGACATCGCGGTCCTCAAGGTCAGAAAGCTTCTGCGCACGCCTCTCACGAAGTTCAAGAACATCGGCGACCGTCGCGCAGGCATATTTGCGCTTCAGTCTGCGCACAAGCGTGATCCTGTCGTCCAGAGCCTGAAGCGTCTCGGGATCGGCGTCTATGCGACTTACGGAGTCCGCGACCGTGCGAGACAGTTCCTGGACTGATGTTATCACGTTCTCAAGCTCGTCGCTCCATTCATTCGCGACCTCATGGTACTTCGCCATCTCGCGGAACCTATTCCCCGCCAGGACAAGCAGATCTGCCGCCGACTCCACTCCAGACGCCCCATACGAACCGCCGTCGCCGCCAGTGAGCGCGGCTGTCGCCGCATTCGCCGCCTCGACAATCTCTGCCGCGTGCGCCGCCGCCGCATGACGCGCCGCAAGGGCATCCTCATCATCTTCCGTGAGCTGGGCGGCATCGATCTCGTCAACACTGTGGCGAAGCCGCTCGATCTCATCAACGACATCTACCGTCCCTGAAAGCGCCGTCCTGCGCGCACGAAGCCCGGACAACTCATTCCACGCGGCGGCGTAGCCGGAAGCATCCACCCTTCCGTAACGATCGAGCGTGTCGCGCTGAAAATCTTCGTCTACAAGCGAACGCCTGTCGTTCGGACCATGTATGTCGACCAGCAGATCGCCGAGCGACCGAAGGGTCTGGACCGACGCCGCAGAATCGTTTATCCACACACGGCTTCCGCCACTCGCCGAAATCACGCGCCTAACCAGAAGCACGCCATCCTCACACGGCGGCAATCCCTGCCCATCAAGAAACGAGTCCACGTCTCCGGCGTCAAACTCCGCTTCTATGCGGGCATCCCTGCAACCGTCGCGGACCGCGCCCGCGTCCGCACGTGCGCCAAGCGCAAGCGTGAGCGCCCCCATGAAAACGCTCTTTCCCGCACCGGTCTCGCCGGTGATGACGGTAAGACCGTCGCGAAACTCCGCCTCGGCATGTTCCACCACGGCAAGATTGTCAACTTTCAGCCGTCTGAGCATATTACGGATCCTCCTGCCAACGAATGTATCGAACCTTGCCGTTGTCCACTATCGCAACAGCCTTCACCGTATGCGTAATGCCCAGCGACTCTCCTGTAATCGAAACCTCGAAAAACTTTTCGGGAGCGTACGAAAGATACTGCTGCGCCTCCTGCTGGATGTAGCTGGAACCGCCACCCACCGCATCCTGCACTCGAAGCTGGAGATCATTCCAATCCTTGAACGTGCCGACGTCATCATCCATTGCGCCGCCGGAAAGGTTCTCGCGTTGGTTGCCGGTTTTACGGATTTCCACTATCGCGGAGGCTATGTCCATTGCGTTGGAGACATCCTGCTCGCTAAACGCCGCCGATCCGGTGGAGGACGGCTGCCATATTCCAGGCACGGTCACGAGAATGTCCGAGTCTGCTATGTTGGCGTTCACCTTTCCCGAGCCGAACACCGTGAAATACTTTCTGATGCCCTTCACCTCAATCTGCTCGTCCCTGTCTGCCATCGGATTAAGTATTCCGCCGTCAAGCAGCGCCTGTGCGCTTATCGGCTCCTCCTCATATTCATTGAAGCCCTTCAGATGCATGAGGTCGTCCAGGTCCGTAATCTCCCCGTCACGCGATGCCGGAAGGTAGTTGGCATTCTTCTCCACATCCCTGCCATCGACAAAATCCTCGTAGGCCAGCTTGTAGAAGTCGGTCTCCGCACCGCCGTCCCCGGTCATCGTACCGTCAGTGTCACGCCAATCGCACCAGCTGTCCACAATACCGTCCCAATAGTCCTCCGGTACGCCGGACACCGCCAGTATCGCCTCCCATATCTTTGCGAAGTTTGAATCGCCACCAGCATAGAGATTGTTGATGTTCCACTTGGCCTCAATGGGTTTGATCCTCACTGTGACCGATCCGCCGCCGGGATTGAGCGCGTCTACGGGCACCGCGCCGGTTGAGCATTCCCGGTTATCCTTCAGATCCACCTTCTCCATGTACCAGCGGTCGTCTTCAAGCTTCTCCTCGTAGTTCGTCTCCTCGTCGACCGTTACATTCTGGTAGTCAAGCATTATGACCTCAGCAATCGCAATGCCGGCATCGGTAAGATGATCTACGCGCACCCGTTCCTGAAGATACAGGTTTATGCGCGTCTGAAGCTGGGCGTCGACGGCATATGTCGCTATCAACACCGACAGGACCGCAAGAATCCAGATTGCGCCGACAAGCGCACTGCCACGGCGAAGATTCATTTCTTCTTGCCTCCCTTGTCTCCGTCCGTGCCTGACGAATCGATCTTCAGAGGATTCTGCGATATGTCCCAAAGCGGCATCTCTACAACCCGCACGACCGGATACGGTTCCTTGCCCTCCTCAAGTGGCTTCATCCAAAATGTCAGCTGAACACGGCGCGGGATGCAGTTTGACGTATCCCACACATCCCGCCAGTTGGCGCGGTCGGCGTCGAACGGCTGATCCTTGTCCAGAACGCGGCAGTCGAACCCCTGCACGTTCTCGCTCAAGACGAAACGGTCCCAGTTCTCAAGATCCTCTTCATCGAAGTCCTCCGGGCGGAACTTGTTCTCGCCGATGACATCGCACACGAGTCCTCCATTCTCATACGCTTCGACGTCGCTTTCGCCCGGCTTCACGACATAGATCGAAACATGGTGCGCCGCCTTGGAGAAACGAGAGTTTCTTCCTACGATAGCCGGGCCCAGCTTCGTCCAGGCTATCATATCGGACTCTTCCGGGTCATTGCGGTCGTTACCGTTCTCCAGCTGAAACCCATCCGCGACCGTGGTTTCGCCGCTTGTCGGGAAATATGCGCTGCGCAACGCACTGGTTATCTGCGCGAGAGCGTAATCAGTGCGCTGCATATTGTCGGCCATCTCCGTGGCGAGATTCCAGTTTCTGATGATCGTGTGGAACGTCCACGTCGATACGATGGTGAGAATCGAAAGTATCAATACGGCGAGCATCAGCTCCACTATGGTGAACGCCTTCTTCATCGCTTCTTTCTCCAAAGCGTGATGACCGTGGTCTCGCTGCGGTCCTTGCTACGCCTTGCATGCCCCCACCTGATCACCGTTCGCACGGTGTACAGATATCCGCTCCGGGCCAATTCCTCGTCGTCGATATCGTCCACCGTCCGTTCAAATGTGTAGTATTCAAGTTCATCCCTGCGCTCTTTGGTTATGTCATCCAGCTCAAGGTCGCGCAAGAGCGTCAACGCCTCGGTCTCCTCAATGTTGAGGAGCTCGTTGTCCAACGGATCGTCAGAGACCTGATCTGGCGACGGCAGCGGATACAGCGTCTCACCCAACATGAGGACATACTGAGCGGTCTCAAACCCCTGCGTGGCCCGCATTATCCG
Source organism: Kiritimatiellia bacterium (assembly GCA_045595285.1). GTDB lineage: Bacteria > Verrucomicrobiota > Kiritimatiellia > RFP12 > UBA1067 > UBA1731. The sequence continues at coordinate 13,265 of JAZOAC010000164.1, forward strand.
CTGGCACTGCATAAACGCCGTAAGAAGAGCCACAAGCCCGAGCGAGAGGATTATGGTCGCCACCATAACCTCCAGGAGCGTAAAACCCATGCGAAATCTACCGGCGGCGTTTACGGGCATCACCACGTCTCCCTTCGCCGTCCACACCGTCTCCGACAGTGGCCTTACCACTGCGAGAGATGTTTATCGCAAACCCTTCATCAGCCTCTGACGCATCCTGTAGCCTGATGATGATTCTGTGAGGGTTCACGCTTCCATTCGTCTCATAGGTTACGGAAACCGGTGCCTCGTCGCCCTCTTCTTCGGAATCCTTTTCCTCGTCGTCCTCCCTGCCGATGTCTAGACTGTTAAAGACATCCACGACCGGCTTTTTCCTCTCCGGCTGCCTGAGGGAAAGAGACGCAGCGACCTCCGGAGGCAGCGGCTCGCCGTCCTCGCCAAGGACCTCAACCCTGATTTCAATCCCGTCGTATTCGCCCTCGGCATCCTCCTTGGCGAGTTCTTCGGGATTGAGAGCCTGACGCGTGTAGAAAAAGCTCTTTTTCTCCTTCTCGACCGCACCCGACGCTCCCTGAGGCGAATCACCGGCAGCATCAACAGACCCGTCCCCCTCGACCTCAGCGGCAACTTCCGCGGCTGTTTGCGTAACTTCGCCATTGACCTCCTGATATATCGGATCGGAAGGAGCGCCCACCTCACCGGAACCGGTCGTCTCACCGGATATTCGGACCTCGACGCGCCCCTTCCTGTGGAAGGTAATGACGACGGGACGCTGCCTGAGAAGAGCAAGCGAGGAGGCGTAGCGCGAGAGCTGGATCACTCCACGTGTCGCCTCCTTCACCTTTACGGCGCCGCGCCCGGAAGCTACGCTCATGACCGCGCTGGCGAGCATTATCGCAATGATGCCAACGACTATCAGAATCTCAATAAGCGTAAAACCGGCGCGCCTCACGGTGTCAACACCCGCTGAACGCGGGTCTCCGCAATTACTTCTTCTTGCTCTCGACGTTCGTGATGTCGTCTTCGGTACCCATTTCGCCGTCAGGGCCCGCGGACGTGATCTTCGGACGCTTCTTGCCGCGCTTCTCGAACTGGAGCGGAGTGCCCCACGGATCTTCGGTGCCACCCTGGAGAAGCGCATCCTCGTCCTCGGTCTCCTCCGTGAGGACATCAAGCGAATCGGGATACTTGCCGCCGTGCTTCATGCTGTAGGCGACAAGGGCCTCCTCGACATTCTTGATCTGAACGCGGGCAGACGCCACGCGCGCTTCGTTCATCTTGCCCGTCACGTTTGGAATCAGCACCGCGACCAGAAGGCCTATGATGCCGACAACCACCATGATTTCGATGAGCGTAAAGCCCTGCTCTGCCTTACGGACGATCTTCTTTATTTCTTCCCTCTTCATTTCTGTTTCCTTTCTTTTATTCTTTCTAGAACCATCGCTCTTTGCTCTTCACGCATCCCCCAACTACCCTATCGCATTCACCATGCCGAACACGGCCATGAGGATTGCGAGCACGACAAATCCGAGCACCACAGCCACGCCGACGATGAGAATCGGCTCGAGAGCCGTGGTGAACGCCGCAATGCTGCGGTTCATGTCCTTCTCGTACCGCATGCCGATGTGTTCAAGCGATGCGGCCATGTTGCCGGCGCGTTCGCCGACGGCAAGCATATCGGTCATCATGCGCGGGAATGCGCCAGACTGGGCGAGCGGACCGGAGATCGAAGTGCCGTCCGTGACACGCTTCCTCGCATTCGCGAGCGCCGCACCGATGACGGCGTTTCCGCACGTCTCCTCCGCAATCCGAAGGGCGTTGAGCACATTGACGCCGTTCGACAGGAGCGTCTTCAGGGTAAAAGCGAGTGACGCGTAGATTCCGTTCGCGACGATGTTTTTGATGAGCGGCATCTTGAGCTTCACGCCGTCGAACTTGATCCGCCCGGAAGGCGTCGCCACCCACTTCCTGAACCAGACCACGAGCGCGAATATCCCTATCGCCATGAGCCAGCCGTACCCGATCACCGCATCGCTCATTCCGATGAGTATGCGCGTGGGCAGCGGCAGCGATCCACCCATGGAGGCGAACACCTTCTCGAAGAGAGGAATGATCCACACAAGCGCACCTATCACGCCGATGACGCCCAGCGACAGCACGATGCACGGATAGATGAGAGCGCCTTTCACCTTGCTGCGGATATTGTCATTGCGCTCGTAATGGTCCACCAGACGGCGGAGCACCTCAATCATCGCGCCAGACGATTCGCCCGCCTTGATCATGTTTCCGTAGAGCGGCTGAAACGTCTTAGGATGATGCTTCACCGCCTCCGAAAACGCCTCGCCGTTCACGATACGGTCTGTGAGATCCTTGCAGACAAGCCTTTGCGCGGAACCCTCGTCACCCTGACTCGCCAATGCCCCGAGCGCCTGGCCGAGAGTCATGCCGGCCTCAAGAAGGTCGGCCAACTCGCCCGTGAAAAGGAGAACATCAGTCTCCTTCATCACAGGCTCTTTGCCCGTCTTCGAGGACCTATCGGTGCGTCTTCTGGTTGTCTGCCTTGCCATGCCTTGCTCTATGCGCGAGACGTCAACTGATGACAATCTCAGTGAAACATTTGTCGTGCCGCATATTATACCACACCTGTCGCACTAGAATTCTGCCGCTAATAACATGGCCACTTACCCGGATCAGCCCTCTGTCTTCGAAGAGGAGGCTCGTATTGTCCACTGGCGAGAGAAAGCCCCCCCCTCTTTTCAGCTATGCCCTTGGATGGTACCTTCTGTGAATATCGCCGAGTCTTGACTGATCCACATGCGTATAGATTTGGGTTGTCGATATGGAGGAATGCCCGAGCATCTCCTGTATTGCACGGATATCTGCCCCATGCGACAGGAGATGGGACGCAAAACAGTGCCTCAGAACATGCGGCGACACCGTATCGGGATCGACACCTGCCGCGACCGCACGCTGCTTGAGAATCTTGAACACTCCCATACGGGTGAATTTCTTTCCGAGTCTTGTCAGAAAAAGATGCCGTTCGGAGACGTTGCCCTTTGAGAATGTATCTCTGGCAGACTCCAGATAGCGAGTGATCGCATTTCCTGCGGCGCCTCCTATCGGAACAACCCGATCCTTGGCCCCCTTGCCTGTACACCGTACAAGCTCCGCACCGAACGGAAACGACTCTAGCGTAAGGTCGCACAACTCGCTTACGCGAAGTCCGCAGCCATAGAGCAGCTCCAGCATGGCTCGATCCCGCAGATCGCGAGGTTCTGTGCCCGACACCGAATCCACTAGACGCTGCATCGCCTCCTCTGGCAGTATCTTCGGCAGGACCAACCCTTTCTTCGGAGACTCCAGACCTTCAGTCGGATCAACGGCAATCAGCCGCGTGTCCTTCAGATGCGAAAAGAACTCTTTTATGGCGGTGAATGCACGAGCTCTGGAGGAAGCACGCTTCGCCGTATCACGCAACACATCCAGGTAGGAGGTCATACAGGCCCTGGACACCTTCCCGGCATCATGCACCCCCTGCCCATCAAGAAAACGAACGAGGGCCCGCACATCGCGCAGGTATGCCTCCTGCGTATTCTCTGCGAGCCCACGCTCCAGCGCGAGCGCGGCGGCGAACGACTCTACCGCCTCTGTAAACGATACTGCGCCCATGCCAAGGCCGCTTAGCAGCGACCCTTGGACTTGAGGAACTTGAAGGATGCGTCGATGGTGGAGAGCGAATCCTCATGCTTCTCGCACTCGACCACATACCACTTCACGCCGTCTGCGTCGGAAGCCTTGAAAAGCCTGTCCCAATCAACGCCGGGAACGGTGCGTCCGTCATTGAACTTTCCGGGCTGTCCGAGAATCGCATCAAACTTATCCGCCCATGTGCGCTTGCAGTCCGCTGAATACACGCAACCGTTCTCCTTTGCGTGGAGAGTGGGGCTGCGATGCGGATATTTCACGTACTGTTCGCACGGATCGTATCCGGCGGCGGTAGTCCAACCGACATCCTGCTCCATGCAGACATTCTGAGGCGTGTTCTTGAAGAAATAGTCCCAAACGGTCGTGCCGTCGGAGAGCTTCATCTGGAATTCCCAGGAGTGGTTGTGGAAACCAATCTTGCATCCGAACCTAGCGGCATCCTCTGCGGCCTTGGCATAGTATTCGGTGAGATACTTCCACCAGTCGTCCTTGATTCCGGAAGTGGAGTTCCACGACGTTCCGGCAGGACGATTGCCGCCTCCGGGGCAGATGATGAGATTGTTTCCGAATGTGAGGTTGAACTCGCAGGTCGCCTTCACCTTCTCCGGACCGAACGCATCCTTGCCTACATGCGTACCGCAGGCGACAAGCCCGTTCGCCTTGAGCATCCTGTCAAGGGATTTCGCATCCAGACCGTAATAGCCGGCCATCTCCACACCCTTGTATCCGATCCTAGCGACATCCTCAAGAGCCTTCTCAGGCCCGACTCCGCCGATGGCGGAATCGCTGCCCTTGAGACGCTTACCCATGATGTAAGTGCGGATGGAGTAGAGCTGCACGGCGACCTGCGCCTTTGGCACGCTGCAAAGCGAACAGCACCCCGGAAGCGAGGCGGCGGAAAGCGCCGCAAAAGACGAGCCCAGGAAGGAACGACGATTGATATCCATTTTTCAGTTTATCCTTTCTTTAGTTCTTGTTGAAATTGAAACAGACCCATGCCGACAGCGCACCTGCCTTGCGGCATGCCGGAAACCCTTGGATGATCAGTCGTTGAACCAATTCCAGAATTCCCACCAGGACGGCTCAGACATGCCGAGAGCTTCCCTAACGGCCTTGCCAAACGCCTTGCTCATGGACATCATGCCAAGATCGTTCGGATGCACACCATCAACAGTGCCTTCCAGATCTCCCGTATACATATCCGTCTTGGGCAGATACACTAGATTCTTCCATCCTTCGGCAATGAGCTTGTCGTAGAGTTTCTTTATGAATACATCCTTGACCGACGGTCCCTTGCAATACACGTCGCACTGCTCCGCCATGATAATCGGCACGTTGGGACGAAGCTTGCGGAGATTGCGGATGAACGGCTCATAGCGTGCACGCACCAAAGCATCGGGACCAGGCTTGACACCTTTAAGGTCCTCTACGCTCTTTGCTTTGCTATCCTTTACGTTCCCCATGTTCCAAAGGCAGTCCAACACATAGCAGCTCGCATCAATCGCCGCAAGATGCTCGCTCATCTCGAACTCCATGCGACCCGATCCGGAAAATCCGAGGTTCACAATCGGCACATCAAGGTCGCGTCCGACAATCGAGGGAAATGCAAGACCAGGGCGTGAAGCGCATCCGCCATGCGTGATTGACGTACCGTAGAACACGACCGGCTTGTTGATGCCGCTCTTGCGCGGACCGAGAGCCTTGACCTCCGCATTCTTCTCAATACCGAGCGAAAACGATGTAATGCCGTTATAGAGCGGAAGGTTCACGAGACAAGGATCGCCTGGTTTCCAGGAAATCTTGAGACTGCCGCCCGTCTTCGCATCGCGCAAGCGGCCAGTCTTGACATATCGCCATTTCCCGTCTGCATCCTGCCTATACACATCGATTCCGGACACGCCTGTAGACGGCATATGGTCCATGGCAAGTCTCGCGTTGATAGGCTTCCACCTGAAATGGAGAATGCCGGAATCCGTACTGAAGCGGAACTGCAAACCGGACGAATGATTCTTCATCCCACGCACACCGGCATTCACCCTCTCCGTGACATTCGATGGAAGGCGATCATAAAAGGCAGCCGTGTTGCTGAAACACTTGCCTTCAAGCGGAAGATATCTGCCATCTATCCACTTTACCCCTTTTGTGTCCACAGTCGCCTTCTCAAGCGCCATGCGCGGATCGAATTTCTCAATCGCATTCTCCTGGGCAACCATCACGCCCACCGCAAATGCAGTCGCAACAACCAATGTAATTTTAGTTTTCATGCGCAACATTGTACCACTTTCCCCGCAAAAATGGAACCATTGCATGCAACACCAACGCAATGGCAGGCCTGAAAGGACCGAAATCATCCCTCCACCATTTGCATCGCCAGCAGCGTCGCCTCCTCTATCGTATGGTTCTCTAGCGCCTCGCCGATCGTGTCGCCGCTCGGAGGATCGAGCGGCTTCCACGTGCGGCCAAGCGGCAGAAGCCGCACTTCCGCATGGAGCGGCCATGCAGGGCCGGCATGGAACGGACCGTAATACTGCATGTTGTTCGAAAGCGGATATTCCGCGTAGGCGTCCGAAATACAGATTATAGAAACATCATATAATATTTTTGCAACTGGCGGCATTTTTATTGCTTCCCTTCTGTATTTTGTCTACTGAAGCCGTGCCTTATGGCGCATGCAGACGCCACACTCGCGTCTCACCCTTTCTCATATTCTCACGAATGGCTTTAACCCCTTTTCTATCGTGAGATGCGGCAAATATCTCGCTGACATTGCTGACTTCCGGCAATTCGACCTTTTTATTTCCATCTGATGAGGCATGCACAGTCACATACCCGCGCCCGGCGGAAAAAACATCGTCTGTATCCATCCAGACATGCACACCTGCATCCCGGAATGCATTACGCACAGTTGATGGTGCCGCAGGTTCCGGCATGAATATGCTCTGCCATCCGTCATGTCTGCAAATGGAACTCCCGACGGGAACTATCTGACGATCGTACGGACAAGTTGAATCAAGGGTTCTTAATTTTACAGGAACGCCAACAATGTCCTCAACCAGACTCACGCCGCCCTCTCCAGCGCCATCATAATATCCCGGTGCAAAAAACCATATTGCCGTCTTCCCCGGGCGTCTCACAACACGTTTGATTCTTTCGCGCATTTCACCGGTCAGTGTAAATGTGTTGGGGAACACATATACCTTGTAATCCGGCAGGCGGGGATCGGCAATATCTGAAAGTTCATACGAATCAAAAGGCACCCCGCAAGACAAAAGAATCACCGATGGGCACGGACAGAAGAATCCACATGCAAGATCAGACTCGACTCATCCGCAAACACCTTGTTGTGCGCTATTCGCGGAGTTCTGACCCTGAAAGCGTCGCCAGCCATGTTGGGATGCGGTGCGAAATGTTCGCTCGCCCCGGATATATCCACGCGCAGACGGTCCCCCTTGGACAGCCGAAATGCGTGATCTGCAAATCGGTAGCGAAGTTTGCGGCGATAGCCCGGACTGTACGGCGAATCGTACGCGAGAGAAGCGATATCGTCGCGCAGCAGCAACCATTTGCCGTCGCCCTTGTCGACGCATATGCGGATGTAGAAGCTGGAATCCTCGCAGTCGCTCGCGACGGAAAGCTCCGCTTCCATGCGGCCGCGCACATCCAGCCGTCCGTCAAGCGGCGGCAGAATGTAAGTGACCATATCGTCGCGTCCGGCATGCGGCGGCTGTATCTGCATTCCCTTAAAGCAGATTCCGCCCGAACCAGGAAACTCAGGCGGTTTGCGCCGCGGATCGTAAGTGAACGAACCGGCTTCTTTACCCAATGTGAAGCGGACTTTCCGCGGACCGTCGGTAAGCTCCGGTTCGGTACGCCAGACGTTTTCCCAAAGCGCGTAATACCGCACCTTCCCCAACGGCATATTGTCGGATGAAGTTTTTTTGCGGATTGAATCAAACCAATCGACAGCGTCTGAATTACTTTCCGGGCGGGCGCCGCCGGGAAAGTCCGACACCATTCCCGCCGGGATGCCCTCCCGGCGTCCGCTGTGATCGCTTGCGTCAATCACCAACGAACAGTTCGCACGGCGCGATTCGGGCATTTCACGCCACATGGCACACACGCCGTCGGTATAGATATCGTAAAACGCGGTCCTGAGCAATACGGGCATAGTCGATTTCAACATCGCATTGCGAAACCCGGCACCACTGCCCGGCTCATTTGAGCTCCAATAAGGGTCGTCGACACGGGGATGGCGAAGCACCGTATCAAACGACGGCACATCCTCACCCCAATACCGCACCGGGAAATCTGCAAGCGGAAACTGACGGTAGGTCACCGACGGGTCTCGTTTCAGCGCAAGATTCTTTTTCTTGTAGCACTTCTGGAACCAGCTTCCCGTGAGGGCGATTTTGAAGAAACCGTTGCGATAGCAGATATTATAGCGGTTGCAGTCCTGTACACCAAGCGACGCCCCCTTCACATCCGGCGGATCGGTGTCGAGATAAGAGAAGTGGACACTCGAGGAGTAGCTGGCACCATGAAGAAAAATCTCGCCGTTGTACCAAGGCAGTTTGCGCACGAAATCAAGGAGCGACAAACCGTCTGCCCGTTCGTTCTCGTACGGAATCCAATCACCTTCACTCATGCCGCATCCGCGGCAGTGCTGATACACACAGGCGTATCCGCGTTGAATGTATGCGCGACGCTCCTTCTCGAACTTCGCGATATCCGCACGCTGCGGTTTCATATATGGAGTACGGGTTATGACGATCGGACATTTCCCGGCGTCGGCCGGAGCCACGCCTATCGTGTACAGCTTCACGCCGTCAGCCGCAGGCATGAACTCCTCGAACCATTGCACCTTGCATTTGTCCGACGCGGGATTTATCTTTACGTCCGCATTGACAGTCGAGCTTTGGATGAGAACCAAAACCGTTAAAACGATCAGTTTTTTCATAATGGACTTTCTCTTTCCTTTCAAGTCACAATTTCCTTTAGGACCGAAATCATTCCTGCGCCATTTGCATCACCGCAGTATGCGGGCGAAACTGTCACCGTACATCCTGCCGATGTTGAGCCGCCGAGGCGCAATGTGCGGTTTGTCGACATTCGGCCACACGGAATTATCCTTTCCCTCGAACTGAATCCATCCGGGGCGGCGTTCATCCGACCCTCCCCACGACAAGGATGAGATCGTAAACTTCACAATGACGCCTTCTGCTGCGCTCTCAACGGAACGCGCAACAACCTCATGGCTTGGAGAGACCCGATTCCTGCTGCCGATGCCAGACGCCCTGACCGTACCGTCCGGCTGAATCGAAAGCGTTCTGTACCAAGTGACGCCGGCCGCATCTAGGGTATTCATCAAGATCGGATTCTTGCCCTTAAGATGGATATCCACAGACATGTCGCCGTTCGGTTCGTCCTTCACCCGGAATCGGGAGCCCCCCGGCAGATCCGTCCATTCGCCGCCGGCACGGCAATGCGGCGCATTGCGTTCCAGATCGGACTCGGGATACTCCCCGCCATCCTTCAGCACAGAGAGGATGCGAGCTATCTCCGAATGGGTTCTCGTCAAGCTGCGAAGGCGCCATTCGAGTTTCGCCGGGTGGTACTGATGAGCCTCGGCCTCCGAATGGAACCCGAGACGGGAATCCGCAACCGCAAGAGGAAGAAGCCTTGATGTCACAGCCTCTTCTTCGGACGCGATACGGTCCATTGTCTCGACAGCAGTTATCGCAGCGGCGGTGTTTTTACGCACGCGACTCTCATAGATGGCCTTCGCACGGCACGCGTAGAAACGCAGAATGTTGCATCCGCTCTCGAACTGACACTGAAGCGCGCGCATAACCCCGATGTCCTTGATTCGCTCCGGATGTCCTTTCCATCGTTCGGCAAGCGAATCAAGGATATCGCTTCCCGAAGCGTCAAGCATCTGCGCCCCCTTCGCCATCCGCATCGCCAGCAAGGCCGCCTCTTCTATCGTATGATTCTCTAGCGCCTCGCCGATCGTGTCACCGCTCGGAGGATCGAGCGGCTTCCACGTGCGGCCAAGCGGCAGAAGCCGCACATCGGCGTAGAGCGGCCATGCCGGACCTGCATGGAACGGACCGTAATACTGCATATTGTTCGAAAGCGGATATTCGGCATAGGCATCTGACAGACGCTTCCATACACTGGCAACGAGTTCAGCGTCCCTGCCCCAGTATGGCGCGGCAAGCTTCCGGAGAAACGTATCTTCATCATCCGCAAAGTCGCTGAACGACAGTTCACCCGCCGCCTTGTTCATGATGCCCGGATAGTTGCCGAAAAACCAGCACTGAAGAACCGTCGAGACTCCCGCCTCCTTCATCGCCTTGTATTTCCGGTAGAGAAGCCCCGGCACCGGGACGAACGGCACTGTCGCAACCTCATGCGAATTGCCTACCTGTATCTTAGCGCCGATGCGAGACCCCGCGACCTTCCCGGCCTCGGCGACGGCTTTGAAGCCCTCCGCCGGCCCCACAAAGGACAGCCAGTAGTCACCGCCCGTCCGGCATCGGCCAAGCTGTTCCTTGACCGCACCCGACTCAAAGTTGTATATGAACGTCACTCCGTCTGGCACATGCCTGGCGCAGTCCGCGACCCATGGTGCGCGCTGCGGAAGGACTTGCGGCTGATAGAACCAGCTGATGTATTCCGCATTCGAACCTGCCGAACGGACACCACGGACCACCGCCTCAGAAGTGTTGCGGTATATCTGCCACGGTTCAAGATGCGCGCACTCCCGGCAGCATTTGTAATCCCAGTCGCGCGTCACGCCGTTAATGACGGAAAGGCATGTGGTGGGCCGCTCGCCGTGCGCGATCATCAACACTCCGCCAAGGTCTGGGACTTTGCCGAATACGTCGCGTACAGACTCCTCGATGTAACGCTGGACTTCCGGTTTCGCCGTGCACATCAATCTGCGATCATCACCGTAAGATGCCCCTCCGAACAATTCCGGATGTTCCACGAACAGAGGATCAGAAGGATAGACACAGGCGGGTTCAATGCTGAACACCCACACCTTTATGCCGTATTTTTTGCACCGCTCAACCGTGCGACGGAGCTTTGCGATACGCCTGTCCGCATCAGGCGACTTTTTCGTGAACGATGTCTCGGCGATGTCTCGCCAAACGACGGTTATCCACAGCCCGTTGACTCCCTCGTGCGCAAGACGGTCGAGATACGCCTCAGGATAGTAGTCCACGTCATCCATCAGTTCATCTCGATTGAGAGGAGGGCGTTTGATGGGACTGAAGAAGCATCGCGATATGCGGTTCTTGACCCAGGGCTTGCGGATGCAGCTCTTGAGGTCTCCGGCACGCACCCGATCCTGATAGTAATAGACAGCCCTTCTCAACCCCTCGTCGTCCTCGGCGGTAATGGACACCTTGCCATCCTGCGCAATGTCGATGCGGTAGCTTTCCTCGCCGGCGACTTTTCCCCGAATGAAAGCCACGCCGTTAGTCGGTACCGGCACAAGCGCCTCCGGCCGGGCAAGGTCCTTCCTGAACCCCCAGCTTTCAATACCGGGATACGGCGGCGGAGCCTCATCCAGCTGGGCATCCGCTGCAAAAACACTTCCGCAGAACACCGCAACAGACATCGATAAGAATGTAAATGTGTGAAACGTCTTCATTTTTTCCTCATTTCCGTTTAAACAAGCTACACTTAAAAATCATATGTTTTGTGAAACGGCATAAACGGCTTTACAGCTCTGCGCTCGCCGAACAGTGCATCAAGCCTGGAACATTTCTTGACCTGAGGCAGAAAATAAAACGAACCTTCGAGCTTTTCTCCCGCCTTCACATCGCCCATATTCCTCGGCACATTGAACTTGCACGCTTTGCCGGCGACAAATGCATTGTGGGCAAGGAGCGTATTCTCACCGCGACGTTCAAAGGCAATATCGGCAGATACCGACGGAACCACCGCAACTTCACTACCATCATCCGAACTTGCAAGCAGAAGGCGGACATCGCGCCGATTGCCTGAAAAATACAAATCATCCCTGTTCAGAGCCCAAATCCCAAACTCAGAGAGCGTTGATGCCAACGGATAGCACTCGTAGGGTCCAAGCCCCACCCAATCGAAACGGTTGAACTTTCCGGGCAGCTGAAGTGCGATACCGGTCTCGACAAGTTTGCGTTCACAGGCGTAACCCAAGGAATAATCCACGCGAATGCGGTTGTCTTCCACCGTAAAACGGACCTTTCCGTGAAGTTCACGAAGAATGTCTGTCTTCTCCTTGAGGGTGAACTCCTCCGGTTTCCAGCAAAGATCAAGAACAAGGGAAGACTCCGAATTTGAAACAACCTTAACCTGCGACGGTTCAAGCGCATTCGGCGTCCAGCGGTCAAACTGTTTTGTCTTACGGTCTTTGGAAAGCATCGGCCTGCGGTCTACACGGGCAACAACCGGAGTGCGCAAAAGTTCCTTCCCTTCGCCCAGAAACACAACCTGTCTGGACACATCATCAAACCTAAGCGTCAAACGCGGAGATGCCGTCAGCACCGGAAGCGATACTTTCAGGGGATAAGAGCGTTCATAAACCGCTCTACCGTCACGGCGCCGCATAAACGAAACTTCAACACGCCACAGCGAAGCGTCAACCTCAGGTACATTGCCGATGACCTCCAGAGAGCCCTTCCCGTGCGGAACGACCGCAGGCAGCTTCACATTCCCGTCCGCAACCTGCCTGCGATCGGCGAATAGCCTCCAGACACCAACCAGCCCCTTGTCCAGCGCAAGAGTGTCCTGCCGATTCTCAACCGGTATCGACAGCGAAAATGCGTTGCCTTTCAACGTCGATTCCGTCGCCTCTGCAAGCCTCACCGGAGCATAGACCTTGCGCATTTCAAAATAGTCGCTCTGCGGCGTACGGTCGGAATAGACGACTCCGTCCGTCCCAAGGCTCCTGGCCGAATCCCACACATGCCGCGAATCTGGCCATACGCAATTCTCCCGCTCCTCAGCAGTCATGTCATCAACCTTACGGATGATACCCTGATCATTGAACATCCAGACAGCTCCGCCCGCATAGGAAGGGTCGTTCCACATCATTTCACTCCAATACCACTCGAGCAATCCGAAATCCAATCCGTATGCGTGGGCATATTCCCCTGAAAGATAAGGGCGGTCGAATCTGGAGAAATATCCGCTTTTCAGTTCCTCCGGCTCTCCGCATATCGCCGGGTAGTGCCAATTCACAAGATCGCCCAACTCTGATACCGGACGCTTCTCCAGTTCTCTCAAAAGCTCCCGCGGCTGCATGGGGAAACACCATGGACGGGACGGATCCATTGCTTTCACTCTCTTTGCCGTCTCCAGTGAAATCGGAGTAATGTGATTTTCGTTACCGACGCTCCAGATGATTACCGATGCGCGGTTTATGTCTCGCGCAAGGGTCAATTCGGCACGTTCGAGAAGAATCGGCCCGTATGACGAATCATCAAGGAAACGATTGCCAAGGCCAAACGGAACTTCGTCCATCACATAAATGCCAAGTTCATCGCAGGCATCCAAAAGAGCCTTTGACGGCGGATAGTGGCTTGTGCGTATGAAATTGCAGTTTGCCGCATTTATAAGCTCAGCATCCCTGCGCTGTTCCGCATCAGTGATCGCCCTGCCGTTGATATGCGACAGATCATGATGGTTAACTCCTCGTAGTTTTACCGGCATGCCGTTCACCTTCAGCACACCGCCGTTCCAGGAAATTTCCCGCAACCCCACCTTGGAACGACGGGTTTCGCAAATTCTTCCGTTCTCGTTCCGGACAATAAATTCCAGATTGTAGAGTTCAGGCGCTTCCGCACTCCAGAATCTGGCATCCTTTACCATCATCTTCGCATTCGCTTTCGCGCCAGCCGTCGCACCGGCAGAGCTCGCCACCAGTCGGCCGGAAGAATCGAATATCCGCGTCTCCACGTTTCCTTTCTGTGAAAGCTCGCTCTCGATGGAAACCAACGCATTGCGACCGTCGACTTTGGTGGAGATGCGCCACTTCGCCAGATGAAGTTGAGGACGATGAAAAACGACCACACTGCGGAAAATGCCGTGCAACGTCCAGTCGTCATTGGTATCAAATTCCGCCCCCTTGGGATGACCGTTCGTACGGACGGCAATGGTGTTCTCGCCGCTGCGATTCACAAACGGAGTGATGTCCAGCTCGTTGGCGTTGAACGAACTGGTGAAACTGCCGGCCTCACGTCCGTTCACCCACACCTTTGCGCCGAACATTACACCTTCAAAGCGTATGCGCACAATCCCATCCTGCGGCCATGAATCCGGCAGGGTGAAACGCCGCACATAAAGACCGGACTCACCGGATATCTTTTCATCGTAGAGCGGCTTTCCGAAGCCTTTCATCTCCCAGCAGGACGGAACATCAATCAGATCCCACCGAGAAACGTCAAAGTCCTTACCCCAAAAGGTGTCCGCAGGGGATTCCTTCTCGCTTGCCAACAGCTTGAAGCTCCACTTTCCGTCCAGCTTCATTTCATTTTCGCGTTCGCACATCCGATCTTCCGTCACGCAAGCCGCGAGAAGAAACCCCGACACCAATAATGCCAATCTCTTCATCTTCTACCCATCTTTCATTACTCTCTTTTTACTCTTTACCCTTTTCTCTTTACCCTTTACCCTTTTCTCTCCATTCATTACTCATCTCTCCATCACAAATCGATCATACACCCGGCGACCAGATCATCGGATCGGAAGCGCTCCTTCCCGTCCACAAACACGGCAAAACCTTTGCCCGCTTTATAATACTCGCCAGTGCGATCCCACACAACCGTTACGTTGCGAGCGTGATACAGGAGATTTGAAAGCTTGAAATACCGCCAATGCCGAGATGCCAACGGACGGATCTCAAGGCGATTACCGATATGCGGAACGATTCCGCAGAGCCCAGAAATTACAAGATCGCAGAATGAAGAGTGGTTGTAGTCTTTGCCGCGGTGGTATCGGCTATGCATTTTCTTTATTCGGTATATTGTCCGGGCCACCCATTCTCCGGTAAACGGATCCCAGTCTTCGTCGATCCAGCTTACGGCACGTCCATCTGGACGATGAATGACATGGGCGGCGGCGTATTGATGCAGAAGCACAAGATAATCCCTTGAATCAACCGGCAGACCGTCACCGGAACGCAATGCATTGGCGAGCGCCGTCAGTACAAGCGACGTTTCATACGGCCAGCTCGGACCATCACGGCGGCATGCGGCGCGGTTGGCGTCATATCCCATGACAAAACCTGGCGCGGTCTGCTCCGGATTCGTCAGACCGCACGGCGCAAGAAAACCCTTTGTGTCCATGATCCATGACCATGCTGTGCCGAACCCCTTGAGCGGCATGTTGAAATACCACGGGGAATACCCGAACAGCTCACGGACATCCTTGTGCACCCCTTCCAGGGAACGGGTTGTGAAAAAGCCGCGTTGACCATTCCATAGCTGCGTTTTCATGTTTCGCTCCAGCTCGGACGCTTTCTCCTCAAATTCAGAAGCGACATCCTCGCATCCCGCAAGCCGTGCAATCTCGGCGATGGCATGCGCATCTCCCCACATGGCTGAATTGACGAGCGGTCTGCACCCGTCTCCGGAAAGCGAATTCTCGCTGCCCTCACGGTCGTCCGTGGATGCGAAAAGACCGTTCGCCTTCTGCCCCATCGGAAACATCACTGCCGGTCGGTCGGGATACAGACAGCGATCCACATACGCCTTGCGCTCCCAGCCCTCGGCCCATGTGCGCCAGTTGCGGACCATGGGATCAAGCAGCGATTTCACCACTTCCAGATCGCCGGACACCCGTGCCGCCGCAAGTATCGCATGAGCAGGCCAGCATACGTACGCGCGTTTCCCGGACATCGTTCCATCCGTGAACCAGAACCGGGAATAGTCGGAGATGTACCGACGGTCCCTAAGCCATCTGCCTTCCATGATATGGTGGCCCGCCGCACAGTTGATCGTGTTGTACGCTCCGGCCCATCCCACATCCGGAAGAAATTCGGTAACGACATATCCTTTGGGAGTAAGCTTAAGATGCCGGCGGAATGTCCACCACCTGAAATAGTACGCCCGCTCAATCTCTTTATCCGGACATTCAAGGAGCGGTATGTTCTCGTTCAAAAAATCAAACGCCTTGCTGTTTGGGATGGCATTTGTGTGATGCTCCACGTCATCGGCATTGAATCTGTCGACATACATCCTCAAAACGCCGGAACCGTCTATCGGCGCACTTGCCGAATCGGCATCGCATTGCGCCGCCCAAAGCGGGCTTATCGACAAAGCCACCGCCATTCCAACAAAAAATTCACGTCTCATTCTCATCTCTCTCTTTACCCTTTTCTCTTTACCCTTTACTCTCATCACTGCAATCCAAAATTCATACTCGCATTAAATACACTCTGCCGCAGTTCCGACCCGAAGGATCGGAACTGCGGCCTGAACAGCGGAATCAGAATTCGAATCCGCTGCGCATATACGGCTTGATGAGCGCGTTGGCCTGCGCGTTGTCGAAGCTCTGCTTGCAGGAATTCCAGTTGAGCTTACCGGGCACCTGCTGTGCGACCACACCGCAAAGCACGCTTTCCATCATCGGAATTGAGAAATCGACATCCGAGAAGCAACGCGAACCGGTTTCGGCATACCTGGGACCATCGCCGTTGATCGCGTTGAGGAATTCCAGATAGTGACCGTCGTTGTCGGCCGCCGCCACGCCGGCGCCGCCCATCTCCTTCACGCCGACCGAACCTTCGTTGCAGCGCGGAATCGACCGGGCGATATCCTGAACGGCGGGATGCTTTTCGATATCCTGCATCACCTTCTCGCCCTTCATGGCGATGGTGGAATACTTACCATAGTCGTTGGTGGAGCAGAGCGTACCCTTCGTACCGATGAGAATGCAACCGGTATTCGGAACCTTGCCGTCGGGCATGAGGTCGGCGGAAGGCTTATGATTGCCGTCGTACCAGTAGAGCGTAACCGCCGGAAGTTTCGCATTGCGGAACTTGGAGCAACGTTCGGCGAAAGTCATCTTCACGATCGACTTGGTCGGGAATGAGACATCGTTCTTCTCTTCGATCATGGTGCATTCAACATCCGTCACCTTGCCGAGCTCAAGCCCGCGGAAAGGCAGGTTCATCGTATGGCAGGCCATATCGCCGAACGCGCCGCAGCCGAAATCGAGGAAACCGCGCCAGTTGAACGTGTGATAGACGTTCTGCCCGTAGCGCTTCTTGGGATTGCGGGGATTGAACGTGGGGCATTCATCCGGGAGTTTACCCTTATAGTTGCGCATCGCCGCCGTACCGATCCAGGAATCCCAATCAAGGCCGGCGGGAATGGGATCAGCGGCACCGGCGGTAACCTTCTTCGCCCAAAGACCCTGCGGCCATACGGGGCGGTTGGTCCATACATGCACTTCCTTGACATCGCCGAGAATTCCGCTGCGCACGATCTCCACGCCGCGGCGGAAGCCGCCGAACGCCGATCCCTGGTTGCCCATCTGCGTTATTACGTCATATTCCTTGGCGGTGTCGTAGAAGTATTTCGCCTCCCAAAGCGTACGCACCAGCGGCTTCTGCACATAGCAGTGAATACCCATCTTCATGGCGCGGATGGACTGCGCCGCGTGCATGTGGTCGGGCGTAGAAATCGTCATCGCGTCAATCTTGAGTTTAGACTGGTCGTCAAGCATCTTGCGGTAATCCGTGTAGAACGGCACCTTGGCGAGCATATCGACCAAACCCAGTTCTTTCACCATCTTGTGGGTGAGCACTGCGGTGCGCTGATTGGCGTCGGCGTCGCAGAATGCCACGAGCTCGACCATGCCCGATTTCACCATAGGCATCCAGTCGGAAAAGCCCTTGCCCATGATGCCGACCGCCGCAAGACGGATCTTGCCGCCGCGCTTGCACCAGCTGCAGCATCCTCCCATCGCGCCGAACGCGGCAACGCCGCCGACTCCGCGCAGGAAATCCCTTCTTGATGTGTTGAATATCATTTTTACTCCTTTTGTTTTATTTGTCAGAAAAAAAAACTTGATAGATTTTATCACACCACCAAATCGTTAGGGCATCTTATTCTCGACGATGATTTCCACCGGCCCGATGAGACCCGAAGGCTGTAGCGGATCGTCTGCCGCCGGACCGGAATAGACGGTTTTGCGCACACCAGGCGTTTTATCCGTGCGATCCTTCCGGGATTTCTTCCAGTAATGGAAATTGGTGCGCGTGACGCGTTCTTCCGGAACAAGGAAGCAGTCGCCGACAAGCCGGTTGTACCAGTTGTTGGTGTAGCGCACTTCGATTTCGTTAGCGCCGGACCTGAGTGCCGCCGAAACATCCACCGTCCAAGGTGCGCACCATACAATTCCGCAATCCTTACCGTTTACATACACATGCGCGACGCCGGTTTTAAGTTCGCCCAGAGAAAGCTTATAGAATGACGATGCCGTTCCCGGCTTAAGGGAAACTGTCGTACGGTAGGAAGAGGCGCCGGCGAAATAGCGAAGCTCGGTGCTCGCAGCCTTGCCGTTTTCGCCGTATGACGTCCAGTCACGCAGCTGCGGCATCACAACCGGCGCAGGCGGCGCTGCGGAAATCCCTTCATGATACGAGAATGAAACCCTCCAAGGCCCCGGAACCGCGATTGTTTCGCGCTTTACGGCGGCGTTTGCAGACAGGCCGTCCGGCGCAAACACGACGAAACAGCTGCCGCCGACAGGAAGATCAAGTGAAAGCTGAGTCTTTCCGTCAACGGCTGAAACATCATCCGCCGCCTTTCTGGTTGCGCTGACGACATCCCAGATCTCCACCTTGCGGCCATTGAGCACCGTATTGAAGACCGCCTTACCCTTGCCTTCACCCGCAACAAAGAACCAGTCGACATCACCCTCGCGGCGGTGCGTCATTGTAAATTGGGCATCCTTGTCTTTGCGGTATCGTCCCCAGCTGTGGTAGTTATTGGCCTTGCCTGAGTGCACGAATTCACCGTCGTCAACCGGTTCGCCGCGCTGAAGCAGAGCCTGACATCTGGCAAGATAGCCCACAAATGCGGTTGCATCTTTGTGCCAGGTGACATTGCGGTTGATATGGGAGCCGGCAAAGTATTCCATGCCCGGCACTCCATACTTTTTCGGAGATGAGGTGAACGTATGCCAGACGACGAGATTGGCGCCGTCGGCATATCCAATATCGGCAAGCGGCTTCAGGAAGGAAGGATCGACTGAATAGTGGCGGTGCATGTGGGTGAACGCCTCAAGCGAAACGCGCCTGCGCCCTTCGCGGCGCGCCGAAAGAACGACAGCCCGCTGGAAGTACCGTCCGTTTCGGTTGGCCCGGCCTGAATCGGGCGTGGTAAGCTTCTCCTTGATCGGCCAGAATTCCCCCTGCGGAAAATCGTTGTGCATGAGCATATCAAGCTGGTCGCAGTCGAGCACGGTGTTGCGGCTGTACCACTCCCACGGACCGCCGGATTCGGAATACACCTTAAGTCCGTGCGAGTGCGCCCATTCGCGCATTGTGGCGTAGAGCGTATTCTTGATGGTCTGCCAGGTTATTCCCTTTTTGACGTTGCCTTCGTAACTGACGGAATAGATGTGCGTAAATGTAGTACCGATGAGATCGGGGACTCGCTTGAGAATCGGTCCGAGAGCGGCGTCAAGATGTTCAATGACCGCCTCTCTGCTCGTCACATCCGTTTCGTGCGCCTTGCCGTCGATGAACCGCTGCAACGTGCCGCCGGACGCGGCGCAGTTCATCGTAAACTCAAGCCCCACCCGGGCGCATTCGCGGATCGTGAATTCTACAAGATCATACCACGGCTCGCTGCCCCAAACAATTTCTGCCTTGGGGTAGCGGACATGGCGATCGTCATCATGATAACCGCGAGAGTCCAGCATATTTATTCCACCGAACCCCAAACGCTTGATCGCCTCGATATCGGCTGTGATCGATTCTCGGTCGGCCTGACCGTTAAACCAGGCGAAATAACTCCAGGGCTTGGCGGCGTCCGGCGGATTGACAAAATCATTCCAAAGCGAGAGCCGTACATCCTGCGCACCAGAGGCGCAGGCGGCATTCGCTACCATATACGCAACCGCCACCATCGACATCAATCTCAAAAACATTTCTTTAAACCTTTCTTACTTTGCCAGCAACGTTGCCAGTTACGCTACCGACCACGCTACCGACCACATTGTCAGTTACGCGACCAGCTACACTACCAGCTACGTTGCCGACTGCAATAACTTCCAAGAACATTTCTTGAATGTCGCTAATTATATCCCATCCGGCACTTTCGATTCAATGTATATTTTCGCAACCACGTAGTATATTTTCGCAACCATTCCATTCATATCACACCCCTAAACGAGAATTAATCCGAATAGAATTCTCGTTTACTTATCTATCTGTTTTTGATATCATCTTTCGCCATTTAAACAGGTGTGCGTATATTGATTGTTGAGGCGAGAAATCACCGTGTTCAACAACCGATTTCCAAACCTGGCAAACCGGCAATTATTTCAATACAGCGAATAAATACAGAAGGGAAATACAATGGACAGAACAACGGCAAAGCATCTTGCAAAACGAGGAAAGATGCCCTCGAATCCGTCCAGGGAGAGTCGTACCTTCTCTGAGCGAAATCCTGATTTCTTCAAGTGGTTTCATGAATCTGTGATGGGGTTCGACTCGGAAGAATACCGTCGCGAGTTCTGGAAGGAAGCAAGAAAGACTGGCCGCTCAATCGGCCATATTCCCTATGGATTGGAGGAGTATCACCGCAGAAGAGACACTCGTCTTGAGGGCGCTGCGATACTTCTTGAGCTTTTCATCGGCGGAAGCGCGCTTGCCGTATGGTTCATGCGCCGGATGATCGACAAGCACATACAGCGCCTGCGCCGCCCATCTTACTACGAAATCGAGCGCGCACGCCGCCTTGGACTTGCCGAAGAACGCCGCCGCATACGCAAAAGGCGCACGATAAACGCGATGCCAAGCAACGAGGAATTACTTGAGGCATTCGGCAAAGCGAAGGATTCTGTCGAGAATATGATACGCTTCGGCTCTCTAATTGAGGATCTTGAATGCTATGTGGACAATACGCCGTATTTTAAGAGTGGGCATCTGATTGGCCGCAGAGGTGGGATAAGGCGCTATCTCGAGCGCGAAATACCAGAGCTATACGCACGGTATAAGACGGTGATGAAATACAAAGCTCTTTCAAGAAAATTCCGTCAGGCAACGGGCATCACGGACCCCATCCCTGCCGCATCGCTTATTCCGGAAAAGGAGGAAAAGGAGCTGTGCAGAGAAAACGAGAATTCAGTTCGGAATGAATTCTCTCGTAAAAATGAAAACGGAATAAATCAGCAAGAAATACAAGAGAAACAGAAGAAATTGGAGAAACGGGAGAGATTGGTGAGAAGGGAGAGATTGAAGGAGAAACTGGAGAAACTGGAGAGATTGGAGAAACAAGAGGAATTGGAGAGAAGGGGAAAATCAGCTAATTTGGAGAAGCAGGCTGGCTCTGAAAACAAAACGGGCAAGAGCGATGTTTCAATGGCGAATATGCTGGCAAGAGAAATTCTGGAGGCGTGTGAAGGATCAATCATATCGCTTGCGGCACAGTTGGAAATGCGAATAAACCCAGACTACACACCTGCAATTCGCGCAAGCGGCATTTCACATGATATTACGGCTAATGGCAAGCGACAAGACTTGTCATCTTGCCGCCCAACTCAAAGTCGATATTCGCCAAGTCATCAATGCGCCTGAAACCGGCACCGTAGCAACAACCATTCCGGAAAACCCAAATGCCATAAAGCACTGTCGCTATTAAGCCCGATTTCGACAAAATTCAATCAAGAATACCAGAAGCATGTTTCAACTCAAAAAATCTAATGCCTTGTATTTCCGGGATGAGGCGATTCGGCTCTTTACTCTTCACTCAGCACACGCCACCGGCATTTTACGGATATCCACTCCCAACGGCGGAAGGCTGATCTGCGCCGCCGAACAGCAGCCGACAGCAATGCAGCAATCGATCGGCTCATACGTCATATTGACCGTAAACAGCCAATCTTTCCCCTCATGGCGGAACGCCTTGGCGATGACCCCTTGCGGCATTCCGGAAACCTTGGGAGCCTTTTCAGCAGACAACAAAACCGGAATATACTTTACCGCTTCGCCATACGCCCGGCACACCTCGGCCCAACGCCGCTCAAACGGATCCTTTTTATCCTTTCGCCTAAGCGAAGTGTAACTGAAAGCGCACACGCCGTTGGCTCCGGAAACAATGCACTGCCAGAGCATATTCTTGACTTCCGCCTCGGTAGGCGCCTTGGTGGGGAAGAGATTATTCTGAACTTCATTGTCGAAAATCTGCGGCACCTGCAACACCGCCTTACCCATAGCGTCGCGGCAGGTGCGCCTTGTCCAGTCTTCCACCATTGATATCGGACGACGGTTGCGCGAACCGATCGGGTACGGATCCGTGCCCAGCACATCGTACGTTCCTGCATATTCAGTGAGGTGGTTCATCTGATAGAGCACCATGAAGGTCGGATGATCAGGATCATTTCGCGACACGAGCTCGTGCCTTTTCTTAAGTCGGTCGATCCATGTCGGACCGAACTCGTCATTGATGTACCAGGCAAAAAGCGCCGGATGATCCTTTACTTTCTTTACTTCCCTCTCCACCCATTCGCGCTCCGTTTTTTCGTCGACAATCTCCCTTGGGCACGACTCCTGTCCTAAAAACACACCCTTGATTGAATAGATCACTTTCTTGCCGGCGGAATGAAAGCGATCCAACTGTTCGCGCGTCGGCCTGCGGTAGCACATGACGCAGTTGAACGGGCTATTTGAAATATCGAGAAACGCCTGCTCGGTGATGTATGTAAGATAAACACCCACGGGGAAGAACGGCTTGCCCTCCACAAGAAAACGATTGTGCTCATCAACCCGTACTTTCCAATCGGGAACCTTCTCCACTCGGCTGAATACGAGCGAACGCCGTTCGACAACTTTGCCGCCCTCATCCACTATGCGCAGCGAAACCTTGGACTTACCCATCGGCAATGTATGTATGCTGACTTGCACCCGGGCGATTTTGTCCGTCACCGTCCCTTCAACAGCGCGGACGGCACCCGACACATCAGGGATGTCGAACATCGCCTTGAGCCCGCGAGCGGCAAGTTCTTTACCATCGACCGAAAGTGCCGCCGAGAAGATCACATCCCCTTTTGCCGCCGTGTCGCGGTGAACATCGGATACGAGCTGCCCGAGAATAAGCGGCTTATCGACCTGAACGCAGGAGATATCGTCGAACCATGCGGTGCCGTAGCGGTTCTTGGTGACATACGGAGAAAATTCACACGTCACGGTATTCGTGGGAATATCAAGCTCGAAAGAAATCTCGCGCCAATCCTTGACCGTACCGCGCACACCATGTGCTACAGCATTGCATAGTTTCTTTTTTTCAGCGTTCCTGCATATTACATAAAGAGACGCGCCTTGGCCTTTCCCCAAGACATTTTTCGCCCGCACCCAAGCGCCGAAACGATATCGCTTACCCGGCTCTACGGCTACAACCTGCGTAGGAAACGAGTAAGAGGATTTTCTTCCGATTACGAATTTGAGCGCCGTCGACCCATTTCGCCCTTCACCCTTCACATACGAAAAAGTTTTGCGCGGCTCATCCCAATCCGACACAATACCATCGGCGGAAAAATTCTCGAATCCGGGATTGCGCACCACGTTGGCGGAAGAATCCGCCAACACCATACCGACGGAACCTATTGACAATAAAGCAAAAATACATCTTTTCATAGATATGCCCTTCGAATAGTTCGAGTTTTAAGTTCGAGTCCAAGAGTGGAATTTCCCTTGAGGGGAAATTTTGCCCAAAGCAAAATTCCGCTGTTCAACTCATCTCTCATCACTCATCACTCATTACTCATTACTAAAAAACCCCTCAGCGCACCACGACTACCGTGCCCACCTTTTTCTCACCAACAATGGCAAACCAACCGAAGTTGTACAGGTCGGGTGATGGCCCGAAATCTTCAGTCTGGATATAGGGTTTCTCGTCCGACGGGATTGCTGTACCGACACATTGCCATATCCCGCTTTTTTCATCAGCGCAACGATACACCTTGATAATATCAACTTCTTTCATTTGGGCAAGCCGGGGATCATAGTGGAAGTAGAGATTAACGGATTCAAAACCAACTTTATAATCTTTCGTCAGTTTATTATTGGCGGTATTGTGTCCTGTATTGGGAACCTTTGATACATCAAAATGACCTATGCGCCAAACCGATGATATTTGATACCGTTCAGCCTTGGGCAATCCTGCAGGAATATCGTTTCTATCAATTGCATACAATTCTGAAAATATATAAGTTCCCGTAGTTTTCCTTGTGACATCATCAAAATAATATTTAAAAGAATTGACTAAATCAATATCCCCTCTGAATGGAAATCCTCCAATATACTGGTAATTTCCATTTCCTCGCTTTGGGAAGCGCGGCATCAACAGTCTTCCTTTGTTAATCGCATACCAACCGTTGGTACCGCATTCATTGCCCGTCGTAGTAGAATTGGGCACCCCCATCTTGGAAAAATCCAAATCACGTTCAGAGCCGTTACCATCAGCAATTACTTGACCATACAGTCTGAACTGTCCCCATCCAGGATTGCTTCCACTATCAACTCTGTCTACTCGGTCATATGCATTCATCATCAAGTTTGGATTGGAAAACCCCACAAAACCCCATCCCGACACAACTCCTCCGGCATAAGAACCATGATAGTCGTAACCAACTTGCATTGAGGTTGAAGCGGCATTCTTAGTTGAATCTAGATATATTTTTCCTCCTTTAATTTCAAGGCGGCCTATACTGCCACTGACACGGCCCAACTTAAAACTGCAAATATCAGACACTACCGCATTTTCAGCAAGAATCAAGTATCCTGCACCATCCTTAGATGATACCGTAATATTTGTAATAGCTGCAGCTGCGTTTTGTTGCAGCTCAAATGTACCGTTGACACCATCTTTTTCGGCAATAGACAGGGTCTCGAAATTCACCGAAGCGCCGCCCTCGACCGTCAGTTTCGCCGAACCGGGAGTTTGACCGAGAACCACAGTCTGCGTATTCGTCCATGCCACACCGCTTTTCACTGTAACGAGCGCATTGGCGGGATCGCCGCCGTCGGTTGCATTCTCATGTCCGATAATGACATTATCATCGATCTTTTCCGACTGTGAAAATGTTTTGCTGTTGAAGTACACATCCGCATACAACATGTGCATACAACTTGCCGCCAATGATATGCTGATACATTTTTTTTTTCATAGGGAGAACCTCCTTGTTTAGAAAATTCGAATGTAATTATACCGCAAACTCAAGATATTGTGTTGATTTTTTACGCAAGGGTTTTATGTATTTTTACGCAACGCTTTTTGGGAAATATTTTGCTATAATTTCAGCCGATGACGGAAAAGACAAAAACCAGCGATTCTCAGAAAATACTCATCTCGATACGCTCTCTCAGGCGAGCGTCTGCGCGCGATGTGATCTCCGGCATATTCAACCATCTGGAACGGACTTCCGACTGCAACATCTGCCTGATGCAATCGGTGGAGAATCCGATAACGCCCGAAAAGATCAGTAACGCCGAAAAAAGCAATGTGGCCGGATTGTTCATATCCAAAGCCGAAGATGCCGAGCTTATGCGCGCATTGGTCGACACCCCTATCCCTATGGCGGTCATCGGGATAAAAGATCCAGTTCTTAAGGCTCGCAAAAATCCGACCGTGTTTATCTTCAATGACAACGCCGGTATCGGGGCAATGGGAGCCAACTACTTTTTAAAGCACGGGAAATTCAACTCCTTCGGCTTCGTATGCGCAAACATCGATATAAATTCGATGCAAGAGCGTGCCGACGCTTTCTGCAACAGAATAAGATCAGCTGCTCCCGACACATTCGTCAGCGTATTCCCGGCTGTTTCCGATTCCGGATCGGAAAATGACATCGCGGCGCTTTCTGATTGGATATTGACATTGCCGAAACCTGCCGCAGTAATGGCTGCTGCCGATTGGCGGGCGGTACATGTTCTGACAGCATGCGATCACTTGAAGATTCGTGTACCGGAAGCTGTGTCTGTCCTTGGTGTCGACAATGACGAATTCATGTGCGCACATGCATCTCCGCCGCTTTCGAGCATCTTGCCCAACCATGTCGAGATCGGCAGACGGGCTGCCGAAGAGCTAGAAAAACTCATCAAAAGCAAAAAGTCCGGACAACGCAAAATGATAACCGTACCGCCGCAAATGGTTATCGAGCGGGAATCAACGCGGATATGTGCGCCGGCGGCGGCGCTCGTCGACAGAACCAAGCGCTTCATCCGTGCGAACGCCACCCGCGGGATAAATGTCGCGGATGTTGTCGCTCATCTCAAAGTTTCACGACGCTTGGCGGAAATCCGCTACCGCGCGGCAACCGGAGAAACGATACGGGAAGCGATCGAATCGACAAAAATGGCGAAGCTTAAACGCCTGCTTATTTCCAACCGACGACCAATCGCCGCCATTGCCGCCGAATGCGGCTTCAGCAACATCAACTCGCTTTCACACCGCTTTCAACAATGCTTCGGCTCTTCAATGCGCGAATTCCGGAAGAACGCCACCAATCCCGGATAATACCGATTAAAACGAACGGAAAAGAAAATCCAATTATACCAGATACAAAAAGTTTTGCGTACTATTACCCTAAAAACGGCTGTTGATTTCAACGCAGAGGCGCGGAGACGCAAAGTAACGCAGAGAAAAAGAGAAGTAATGTGAAAAATGGAAAATACGAGAATTTTTCTGACGGAATGAATCTTCACCCATCGGGTGTCGATAGTGTGGGGTTGTATAAAAGAAGATAACTTTCAAAAAACTCAAAACGAGCTGTTTTCTCTGCGCCTCTGCGTCTCTGCGTTAAAAAAGAACTCGTCCAACTGCCGAATTTAGGCTAAACTCTAAACTTATTTTTCCTCTCGCTCCATCAAGAGCCCCTGATGGCCTGCCGGGATTAACGCCTGTCCATGATAGAGTACAGCAAGATCCGGTCTCCCTGAAAGTTTGTATTCGCGCAACAGCTTTGGCGCTTGCGGATTGACGAAATCCCAAATCCCGTTGCTTTGATTGCCTGCGCGAACTTTGCCGCGCTCATCCGATCTTGCATTTCCCCCGCATCCTTCAAGCAACGGACGAGACCGTTCCATGAAAGGTGCGGGGCGGACATGGTCTCCATTGGTACGCGATTTCACCTCCGGACCCAGTGGCGAAAGACGGTCTCGGCCTTCTTGCCCCGGCCCTTTCCCACGTCCGCGCATTTCCTCGCAGAGCGGGACTTCCACCCGAACCCAACATGTTCGTGATTCCGCGAAGCCGCACCCGCGACCCCGCACCGGCTTTCGCGCATACGACTGCGCGGAGCAGGAGGTGAACGCCTTGGCCGCAGCTTTTCAAGTTCGGCGGCAACGGCAGTATCGTTGCCCTCTTCCCTGTATCCGGCAAGACGTTTTTCAAGCGCCGCCGCTTCCATCGTCGGTCCATTGGCAAATTCAGGATTTCGAAGGGTGTGTCCCTTTATTTTACGAGACGAATTAAATACTTTGTATTTTATATAATATCATCCTTTTTTAATGTATGAAACCTTTATCGATGGCGCTTCATCTGAGTCTGTGCCTTGTTATCACCTCATCCTGCCAGCGCTTCGACAGAGAAACAAATCTCGCCGAAAATCCGCACACACGCACAATGAGATCCTGATGGCGCTCGGGATGCTTCTGCGCGTCGAGCAGCTCCTCCACCGAATTGCAGTTCGGCTGCAGAAGATGCGAGCCATTCTTCGCGAACACCCGAATGACCGTAGCCATAAGGCCGGGGGTCATTACGCTGCCGTCGAAGGTGAGATTGGCGTTGCTCTGGTACAGGCATTCGTTCGGCAGCCGGCCAAGCGCCCCCATGACCGCCGTCACCCCTTCCTTGCAGCGGAACTCGCTTGGAGAAAGGCCTTGCGCGAGCCTATCGCCGCTGTGGCGGCCGTCGGGAGTCGCCTTGGTTTTCAGACCCCAGTATAGGAACTCGCGATAGGCAAAAGCACCGAGCTTGTAGCTGCCGCCCATGTCCGTCTTCACGCCTTCTATGTCAGCATGCGTCCGTTTGATGAGCCAGGACATCAGCGAAACGGAGGCGTCGGAATTGTCGCCCCAGTACGGCGCGTCCATCGCGAGCATCCTGAGCCGCTCGCCCTTCTCGCCGCTCCAGTTCGAGCGTACCGCGTCAAGGAACTCGCGCACGCTGCACACCTTGTCCCGGAAGCACACCTTTTCGATGGAGAGAAGCGAATCGACTACGTTGCCGATGAACGCCAGCGTTATCTCGCGCGGTCTCTGGCGTCCAGTAAGGCCGCCATCCGTCGTGTCGCGCCGGGATGACACGCCGCCGACCATGCACATCGAATACACGGGATGCGGGAACACGCTCGCCGAAGAACGCCCGTACCGAGTGTAGTCGCCGATGACGTCCCGGAAGAAACGGATGTGGTTCCTGTACACTATCTCCTTCAGCTCATCCATGTCCCTTGCGCCGTCAAGCGGCTCCATCGACAGGCGGCATTTCCGCCTGACGTCCGGATCGTCGTGGATCGCGAGGGCAAGCACCTTCGCCATGTTCATGTAGTTCGAGCTGTCGACGTCCTGCATGGAATCCACTAATCCGGTCCAGCATCCGCAGCCGATGTACTCGCGCGCATCTTCTACGGCGAAGCCCTCGTCGGCGAACTGCTTTATGAAGCGCTTGTCGTTGAACAGCGTAAAAGCGGCATGCCCCTTGCAAAGCATCCTGCCAATATGCTCTAGATACGGCTGCGGGGAATCCGGCGCCACGCGGCAGTGGAGCTTGGGATAGACGCAGCGGCAGCCGATGTGCGCATCAAGGAACATTCTCGTCAGCTCGTTGTACACCGGCTTCCCCTCCATGTCGCATCCGCCAAGCGTGACGTGAATCTCCACCTCCTGGTCGTTGTTCGCATCCAGCATCCGCATGTCGTCGTAGTGGCAATGCGCGGTGATGAGGAACTTCGCCACAAGGTCGCGCGCCCCCGCCTCGGTCAGCGTGCCAGCCGCGATCTCCCTGCGGTACGCATCAATGAACCAGGAGTCGGGGCGCCCAAGCGAAAAGATGTTCACGCCGTCCACATAACCGACGATCTCCCGCACGAACCACAGGGTGTTCAGCGATTCGTAGAACGTGCGCGGCGGCTCCCACGGGCAGCGGGCCGATGCCTCGACCATGCGCGTGTCGCCCATCGCCTTCGCCGCCTCATGGAACTTGAGCTGGATCTGGCGTATGGTCTCAAGGCCGACGAGGGCGGTTTCAAGCTCCTTGCGCCCCTTCGCGTCATCCGCCGGGCATTTCTCAAGCGCGGCGGCGACTTCGTCGCGGACGCCTTTGAATCCGAGCTTGAGGATTCTGCGCATCGGCGGCACATGGTGCAGGTCATCGACGAACGGCCCGCAGATGACCACCAGATTGTTCCGGCGGCGATGGCTGAGCGTCTCGAACGCCTCATCCGGAACGAGGCCCTTCTCCTTATAGAACTTCCAGCACAGCTTGTTCACGATCCGTGCCGGACGCTTCCCGCCCCAACCGCCGTTCACTCCGGCCTCGAAGTAGAACGGCGATTCCGTGAACAGGAACGGCACAAAGTGCCTGCGCATCGCCATGTAGCATTCGCGGCGGACGTCGAGCGCGTCGTAGTCCGGATGTGCAGCACACCATGCCTTCAGGTCTTTCTCTATCTTCCCGTAGCTCTCCGCCGAACGCGGATCCTTGACGACATCGCGATTCCCCTGCCCCCAATCGGGATAGAACGCGCGCAGCTGTTTCCTGAGCGCCGCGTAGTCCGCCGCCCGGAACGGATTCGACGCAGCGTCGCCAGCAAACGTTCTGCGAACCGCCGCCAGGCTCGCCAGCGCGGCGGACCCTCCGATAAACGCTTTTCTCGTAAGTTGCATATCAATCCACCTTTGAAGTTATCCGCTGACAGTCGCCGATGACCTTTTCAGTGAAGCGCCGTCTGCCCGTCTTGTTAAGAAAAAGAGAAGTCGCGTACAGGCGATCATCCTGAAATCCGCCGTCGCTCCAATAATCAAGAAACTTTACGTCAGCCCCCTTCGTGACATCGCGGATAAAATCGTAAACGTATGCCTTCATAAAGGAATCGGGGAACAGACCGCGCAGGCACTTCGCCGCCGGCGGCAACACGAGCACAGGCCTCAGGCCCTCTTGTCTGCACCAGCCGACGAAGTCGCGCATTCGCGCCACGTTGGCGGAATATGCCGTGCGGTTCGTCTCCGTCATCGGGTCTGCATAATCATGTATGGAGAACTCCTTCTTCCAGCCCCTGTCGAGCCTGCTGGCGTATCCAGCCATCGCCTTTTCGTCAGGCATGCCGTCGAACTGAAGAAGCGGATGCGACGCGGCGCTGGGTTTGAGATCGTACGACTCAGGCAGAACGGACGAGAAGAGGCAGATCGGAATTATGACGTATGCGCCGCACGCGAGCTCCTTTCGCTTCGACTTGAGAATGGCGACACCGCGACGCAGACTCTGCGGAGAACCTGCAAGATTGAGGCCTTGCACGCCTGCAGACTCCCAATCAAACGCGAAAAGACCCGACTTGGAGCCGACGTTGACCCACTGCGCGAGATCCGCCCCTGCGCGAGCCGCGCCCGGGATAAGGCATATCGCCAGGATGAAAACCGCTACCCAAAAAAATCGCTTCTTCATAACAACGCCCCTTATGGTTTCGACCTGAAGTCTTTAGAGCGAAAGAGCGGCTCAACGCGGCGAAGCGACTCCATATATTCGGATATCTTCACCAGTTCCTTTTGAATATTGAACTGCCATTGAGGACACTTCTTTTCACAGCGCGCACAGCCGATGCAGCGTTCCGCTCCTCTGAATGTGCCGAATCGCTTTCCGTAGTCGGCAAGAAACTTGAGCCTTGCCTCGTGGTCGCCGGGATCGGTAAGAGACGGCAGACGACTCCACTTGAGCTTCATGTTCCACCAGTGGAATATACCCACGATATCTACGCCGTATGGACATGGCATGCAGTATCCGCACCCGGGGCAAGGCACGCCCTCTCCGCCGCCGGAATTGATCTTGATCGCCTCAAGATAAGACGATACCTCCTCCTGCGACAGCGGCTTATACCCCTTCTCGTTGAAGATGGAGATGTCCTCTTTCAAATGTTCAAATCGCGTGAATCCGGTCATCGCCGTCATCACGCCCTCGCGCTCGGCCGCGAACTTAAGCGACCACGCGGCATCAGTAAGGCCCGGTCTTGCCTTGGCGAGATGCTCTTTAGCCGCGGGCAGCATATTCGCAAGACGTCCTCCGGCGAGCGATTCCATGCCGACGGCCGGAATGCCCTTCGCGCGCAGTTTGGAAAGAAGCGACTCGGATCTGTTGGGCCCGCGCCAGTCGATGCCGTTTACAAGTATCGTCACCACATCCCACTGCTGCGTCTCCAAGAGATAGTCCATGAAATCCTCACGGCCATGGAACGAAAATCCGAAATGACGGATGCGCCCCTTCGCCTTCTCTTCGCGGAAGTAGTCGATCGCTCCGGTCTTAACGAACGTCTTTATGTAATCCTCCTGATGGACGAGCGAATGAAGCATATAAACGTCGAAATACCCAAAGCGCGTGCGCTCAAGCTGTTCCTTGAAGATACGCTTGGCGTCGGCGAGGCTTGATATATCCCATGGCGGCGCCTTGGTGCAGAACCAGAACGACTCCCTCGGATAGCGCGAGAGAGCGTGCCCGAAGAAGCGCTCGCTGTCGCCGCCATGATAGTGGTAGCCGCTGTCAAACCAGTTGATGCCGTGGGCAAGCGCGTAATCGACGTACTTGGTCGCGGTTGGGTAGTCCACGGGATCCATCTGATTTCTGAGTCTGCCTGTAGCAACCGGCAGTCTGACCCCGCCAAAACCTATAATGGAGACCTTGCGTTTGGGGTCGAGCGGCGACGGACGCTGTATGACGAACTCTCCCGGATTCTGATCAGGCAGCGCATCGTCCTTCGCCACCGCAGAAGCCGCCGCGAGCGGCACCGTCGCGCCGATCGCCTTCGCAAACTCTCTTCTCGTGACCGCCATACTCACGACCTCCCTTCAACAATCATCGCCGCCTTCGGACGCGCCGGGCAGAAAAACTCACATGCGCCGCACCCCATGCACTTGTCGGCGTCCACCTTCGGAATCTTCGGCTTAGACGAGGGTGCGTCTTTATTCTCCACAAGGGAAATCGCTCCGGTCGGGCAATGGCGCGAACACGCGTTGCAAATGTCCTTACCGGTCGCCGCCACACAGCGCTCGCTATGCCATACGGCGATGCCCGTGCGAAGAAGCTTCTTGCCTTCCGGCGTGAGATCGCGCTTGATCGCCCCCGCCGGACACGCCTCGGCGCAAAGATTGCACTCGGGGCGACACCATCCGTACCGGAAGTCTAGCGCAGGGCGTGCGAAATGCCCGGCTTTCGATGAAGGACGCAGAATGCCTGATGGACACGCGCTTATGCATTTCATACATCCAACGCACCGGGTCCTGAACGTGGCCGCATCCTCCGCGCCAACAGGAACCGGCAAGCGCCGCTTCTCGTCGGCCGACGCCTCGGCGTAACTCACCTCACCCATTTTTCTGTCGCGAAGTACATAGACGTAAGCGTCTCCCGCCGCCAACATGATAAAACTACGCAAAGTCATCGCCATTTCAAAGCCTCCTTCCGGCACGAGCCTTTACAGTTGAGGCAAACCACGCACTTTGAGTGGTCGACGACAACGGATCTGTCGCCACGAATCTGTATCGCTCCTTTGTCGCAAGCTTTCGCGCAAAGCCCGCACTTAACGCATTTGCCGGCGTCGATTCGCGGACGAAAGAGCGCAAAGCGCGAAAAGAGCCCGAGAAACGTCCCTACAGGGCACATCTGATTACACCACCAACGCGCACGGAATGCCGTCATAATCAAAATGAACGAGAACAGCGCCAACGCCCAGACGACAAGCGCGAGCGACGCATCGCCTTCACGCAGCACTCCCAGCGAAAGAAACCGCCCGAAGATTCCGTATGGCGCGATCAACCCAGTAAAGCCCAAAATGGCGGCGATTATAAAAAGCGCCAGCACGACGTAGCGCACCCACCCTACGATTCGCAAACTTTTCAGGCGAAGAAACTTTAACGGCGTGCGCGCCACATCCTGCGCGATGCCCAGCGGGCAGATGAGCGCGCAATAGGCCCGAGCGAAAAGCGCCACCGATATCGCTATCAGCGCCAGCACCGTAATCTCGAGCGACATCACCGCAGGGATGAATTGCGCCCTAGGAAGCCATCCGAACGAAACGCATATCCACGCAGTGGGCATGACAAACAACAATGTCATCGCAATTAGCGACAGTATCGCTGCTATCCTAACCAACAAGGCGGCTGCGCCTAAAAAATATTCTCGCTTCATGTTTTAGGAGTATATCACAAATTTCTTTTGAAGGGAACGGGGGTAAGCGGTTAGTCGGCTGTGCAACTGCATTTTTGTTTCTCCTTCTTGACCAGTCCCATCCACAACGTACGGACGCCCGTACTACTATTGCAGATGCAAATTAATCTCATTCATCCGATGGCGTCTTTGCAATACGCGCGAGACACATCAACTTCGCGCACCGCGTCGGATGTGGCGGGAATGTCGTATTCAAGCTCGATGTCGCACGGGAAGCGATAGCCTTCCTTCTGCATCAGCGCAAACAGCCCCTTAAGCGGCGTATCTCCCTTGCCGAACGCGAGGTTCTTCTGCCCGTTCGCCTTGGACGTGCGGTCCTTCAGGTGTACGGAAAAGATTCGGTCATGGTATTTCTTGACGAACGCAAGCGGATCGTCGTCATTGGCCGCGACATAATGGCCGATATCGAAGTTGATCATGAACTTCGGAGACCAGTCGAGCAGCGGGCCGTCGTATGTAGTGGCGTTGATCTGAAGATGGTTGTGAAACGCGACTGCGATATCGTACTTCTCGGCGAGCTTGGCAATACGCAGCGCCATCGGTTTCCAATCGGCAATCGTCTCCGGCTTGGGAATTTCGCGGGTAATCGCTTTCGCACCCATGATTTTCGCCACCTTGAAGCAGTATTCCAATTCTGCATCAGGCTGCGTCATATAACTTCCCAGAATACCGAATTTAACGATGTGAGCATTTATTCCGGCGGCATCGTACTTCTCGCGCACCGCCTTGAAGGAGTTGATGTCCACAGTCTTGCGCCATTCAGCGACGCGCAACTTTTCTTCTCTGGTCATCTTCCACAACAGCTTGGGCACGGGAGCACCTGCGTCAAGTTCAAGGTCGTTGCACATCAGCTCGATTTCACTTAGACCCGAATCCTTGGTATATTCAATAGTTTTGAATGGACCAAAGGGCATAGTGCGGTAGGAGTAGGTGATAACTCCGATCGGAATGCCCTGATAAATCGAACCGCACTGATTGGCGGCAAACGGGCATGAGCAACCGCCGGCGACGAGCGCCGCGCTCTGAATCAAAAAGTCACGTCTGTTAATCATTGTTTGTTTCCTTTTTTAATGATGGGCATGAGAGATGAGAAGTGAGACGTGTAAGACAGGTGAGACAAGTAGGACTTATCTCGCTTACAAATGACTCTTCCCTCATTACTCATCACTCATTACTCATTACTCATTACTACCAACTAACCCCTAACTCACTTCCACATCTTTTCCGGAGAGAGGAAGTACCAGCCGGGAACGCCGTTGAGCGAAATCACATGATTTTCAATCCGGCATTTCTTCGGCGGATCGAGCTGAAGCGTCCACAAGCCGCTCTTCGGATTGTCGACACGTGCATAGCGAAGACCGATCACCGGCTCGAATTCGTATGCCACATTGCCGTCGGGATCGCAGAAACGCGCATTGAGCGCTTCGCGTCCGTCGCCGTAATATGCCGCCGTAAAAGCCTTCACCCCTTCCGCCACGTTGGCGTACAGCTTTGCGCCCTTGAACCCTTTGACGGGATTTTTAATTCCAAGAAGCCCAACGCGCCCCTTTGTGGCATCAATGGCAATGGGCACATTGAACGACACAACCGCCGCCGAACACGCCGAGCGCATTCTGATTTCATAGAAGCCCGTCTCCGGCACCGTGAACTTGAGCGGCACCTTCTCACGCGAAAACGTTTTCCGATAGATCATCGAATTCATGTCGTCATACTTGCCCACCTGGAACATGCCTTTCGGCTTGACCCCGGTGCGCGTTTTGACGAGGAAATTGATCGCCACATCCTTGCCCTTTTCGGCATGGAAAACATATCGCGTATAGAAGCGCTTTTTGGTCGGAGTGCGAACAAACACCGGATCGCACTGAATGGCCGCCCCCGGAGCGGCATCAATGATTTTCACCTTGGAGAGATCCGCCTTCACGCGACGGACGATTTCTTTGGTCTCGCACGGCGTAAAGGGCGTATTCTTCTCGCGCCAGGCTGAATCGAGCGTATGCGAAGCTGTCTTGCCTTCGGCCTTGACCGTCACCTTGCCGCAAAGCCGCGTCGGCTCGCCCTTGTACGGCTGCGGCTTGTCGCACACATCCAACCAATTGCGTGCCTTGCCCTGACGGATCGTAACGTTCCTGAAATCAACCACATACGGCTCATAGCCGTCGTGTCCGGTAACGCAAACCGACACATCCGCATCATCAGGCTTGTCGACGCCGCAGTTGTCGATAAGGCAGTTCTCCATCACGAAGCTGCCGGACGAGAGCGGACGGTTGAAAATCGAAACGGCCTGTCTCCCGCTGCGCACGAACGAACAGTTCTTGAGAACGACATCGCTTTCGCGATACGGAATCTCCGCATCATATCCGCTCTTGCGGCCGAACGCGCCATGATATGTAAAGCCATGTCCTGCATCGTCGATCGAACGGCAGTTTTCGAAAGTGATCGAAACTTTCGCCGACTCGGAATTGAAATAGTTCGGTACAATGCAGTAGCCGGAAGACGCGTTGTTGGTGGTGAGGCAGTTGCGCATCACGATATTCACCATCTTCTCCCCGTCGCCGTTCGGTTCGAAGTCGATCCCGGCCATCGGCGGAGTACCCTTTGTGTTGGACATGACCACATTTTCGATCAAAAGATTGACCGCGGAAATGACGCTTATGCCCTGACGGTAGTTCTTGTCGAACACGCAGTTGCGCACCACCACATTGCGGCAAGGATCGGTATTGCGCCCGAGATTGGAAATGTACAGTCCGTCGCCGCCCGATTCGTTAGCCGAAATCCCTTCAATGAGCACATCTTCGCACGAGTTGACGGAAATCGCCATGCGGTGCTCGGAATGCTTATAGAGATTCGTGCTGGCGTAGTCATCGCGCCACATCTTAAGCCCGCACTTTTCGGCACCGGCGCCGATGAGCTTCACGCCCTTGCACTGCTTGAAAACGAGCAGAGAATCCACATGACCGTGAAATTCGCCGCGCTTCGCGACGAGCCAGGCGCCGTCCTCAAACCGGATCGTCTTGTTGCCGTTCGTGCAGAGAAGCGGAGTTGCAATCCACGGCGTATCGCGCTTGTCGAGAATAAGCTCCTGTTCATTGGAATTAAGCGCAGCCTGAAGAAAACGGGTGGAATCGGCGGCATCAAAACCGAACTTCTCCGAAATCTTCACCCCCGCACCAAACGCCGCAAACACGGCGACGCTGCAGCCTGCCAACAGTATTTTTTTCATTTCTTGTTATCTTTCCTTATTTTTCATTTCTTGAAGACGAAGATACGCGCCATTCAGGCACCGAAAGAAGACCGCACGGACGCGGCTCGTTCGTACCGTAATATTTTCCACCTTCTGGCGCAGCGGCGCCGAACAGCGGTGCAAGAGATGTATAGACGCCAATTTCCAACTCAAGGCGCTTCCCGCATAAATCCTGCGGCACACGCCATGAGAAATCACCCCAGCCGACCGCGCCCAAATCGCGACCGCCCAACTTCACACGCGCAAAATGTCCGCCGGTTTCGATACAAAGCCGCACTTCGCGCCCTTCCGGCACATCCACATTCCGCTTCCAAGTCGCCTTTCCGCAAAATCCGGCGAGCCCGTACGACTCCAATGCACCAGCCTTCACCTGCGTAGGCACAGGCAGAATCTTTCCGCTCTTTTCCGAGAAGTCGCCCGCGATAAATGCCGCAGGAAGAAACCAGTTCTGATCCTTCATCCCCTTTGGAAGCTTGAATACATGTTCGCCCTCACCAAGTGCAAACGGCTGTGACACCTGATAGAGCTCGTTGAATGAAGGACGAAGCAGATTGCATTTTTGAGACACCGCCACCTCTTTGCCGTCGATAGTCACTGCCGCTCCTCGCGTAACAATCCTCAATCCGGAAACAGGCTGTTTCAGAACGAGACGACAGAATCCATTCGTGTCGAACGGCAGGCGAAGCGTAGGCTTAGCGCTTAGGTTCAACTCCCAGTCGCCGCCGATTTCGATGCGCTTCCCAGCGCGTTTCTTCTCCGGCTCACCGCGCATCCGAACATACGCATGCGACCCGTCGGAGTAATTTCTTACGATCGTATCGCGAGCAAGCGTACCGTCAGCTTCTTTGAGGATGAAGCGTTCGGGGATGCGTTTGCGGGTCCAGTCCGGAACGTTCTCGAAGGATGCGAACGTTTTCCCGGTGCGCTCTTCACGGACAGCATCTCCATCAAACGAGAAAACCACCGGCGCGGATGTATCGTCCTCTTCGCGGATGAGTTCAACGCCGATCTGCGCACATTCAAGCGTTCGCAGAAGATTGATCACCGGCGGATATTTAGGCTTCCTGAAGCCTGCATTGTCAATGGCGATCTGCCTGCGCGGGAAACGTACGGCCACATCCAGAACCGCTCTTTTCTCCGCCGTCTTCGCCACCTCATCGGCGGCGTCGAGAAACAGAGAAAACTCCTCGAACCACGGCTGAAATTCACCGATGGTCGTGGTGAAGCCATGCATTTCATCCATCCATGAAGCATCCATCGCGCTCATCACCGTGAAATACCGCGTAATCCCGTAGAGTCCGCAAAGACGGATCATTTTCAGACATTCCCCCGGCGTCATATTGGCCGGACCGCAGGCGAAAAGCTCCGCCATGCCGCCGCGTCCGTTCTTGCGGATTGCGTATTGCGCAGTATGAAATGTAAGCCACTGAAACTTTTCAGGATTGGTTTTGGTGCGGATTTCATCAATGCCGGGGAATGAAAGCGCAGAAAGAGTTTCAAGCGGATCGCCATTGAACCGCACACTGACCGCCGGATTGTCTTCGCTGATCATGTGACCGGTGGAAAGAATCCCGTTCGCATCCGCCCAGCCGGTGAGCCTGTCGAAATACACGCTTTTGAACCGCCTGGCATAAAGCGTATTGTACCGAACCCACACTTCAGCATTGGCCTTGTCGGCGGAATCGGCCCAAGCTTCAACATCCGCACGGAAATTTCCGCCGAAAGCCTTCGCATAGTCCTCCTCCAGCCCCTCGTACCAGCGAAACGACGCGACCGTACCTTCCGGCAGATCGATCGGAGCGCGATGAAACGGTTCATCGGTGAAAATTCCGCGGATAACGCCGTTAGTGAAGTATGGCGCAAGTTCGCGACGGTAGGCTTCGTGCGTAAGTTCAACGAAGCGCTCCACCGCACGCGGCTCCAGCAGATTCGACCATCCGCGCTTGCCGTCACCGGAGATCATGCCGACATCTGCAGGACGCGCAAAATTACGCGACCAGACAAATTTGCCGTTTTGCTTCGCACAGGTGAGCTGCACCAGTTTGAAATCGTCGCTTTCCGCCGGTACACGCCCCAGGCAAGTGCCGCTGGGCCAGTTGTACTCGTCATAGAGCCACATTTTCATATTGCGCCGCCGGGCGCCTTCGGCAAAGGCCCGCGCCACATCGAAGAATTCACTTCCGAGATAATCGAGCTTAAGTCCGCTGACCGGATACAGCATAAACGAATCAATGCCCCCCGCGGCCAGTGCCGACAGTTTCCTTTCCACATCGGCAACCGTCGGACGGCCGTTCATCGCCATAAACATGGTTATGCTTCGTTCGTTCTCGGAAGCCGCCAATACACCCCCGGCAAATAAGACCAAAGTTGCAATGCTGTATCTTATGGAAAATAATTTATTCATGTTTGTCTTCTGTCACACAAATTCGATTTCGTTCACTTTTCCCTCGAAGTTTCCGCC
Organism: Kiritimatiellia bacterium; assembly: GCA_045595285.1. Taxonomy (GTDB): domain Bacteria; phylum Verrucomicrobiota; class Kiritimatiellia; order RFP12; family UBA1067; genus UBA1731. Next base: position 52,323 of record JAZOAC010000164.1, read on the forward strand.
GGCGACAATCATCGGCACTCCGTTCCAGGAAGTGCGGATGTCAGTATGCAGATGACCGCAGAGAATCGCCTTTATTTGATCCTTGTGGCTTCTCAGTTCATCCATAAAGGCGGCATCGCGGTCGGTCTGAAGATGCGGTCCAAAGCCTTTTATTATCTTTGGCTTTTTGCCGTACTTGGCGGCTTTCTGTTTGATACGTTCCTGCACAAATTCTCTCATTTCCGGCGTGTCCAACGGCTTGTGGCACATAAGCACCACCGGAAGCCCCTTTGCGAACTCCGCCCGCATCAACTCAAGCCTCTCGCGCAGATGCCACCTTTCAAGCCCGCCATTGTCGTATGCGACAAAATTCACTCCGTTCACCACCTTGGACGCGACCAGCAGCGGATGCCCCATCGCATTTTCGTAGCGACCGCGCAGGGCAAGCGCCGCTTCGGCCGAATCTGGATTCATGTCCTTCGCGTGATGGCCAAACCCTTCATGATTGCCAAGAGCGGAAAAAACATCCTGTCCGGCAAAAGAATTCGCAATGCAGCTGATGTTCGCCTCGCTGCGGTAATCAAACAGATCTCCGGTGTTCAAAAGCGGCATCTTGCGCCGTGCGGCATAGGCAAGGGTCGCCGCCAGCGTTTGCACCGAAACCGGGAAACGCGGCTGACGCGCCTCGAAAAGCGTAAGCGAGCGCGCGTTGCCTTCCATGATATCCCGCGCATCCGACATCGACACGTGCGTATCGGAGAAATGCAGCGCGGAGAAAGGCTTATCCGCCCCCACTTTCAAGGTAAGCCTGGAAACCTTAAGATACTTCTCCGTCAAATACGAAGAAAAATCCTTGGCGTCCGGCGAAACGCCGCCGGCAAAGACCGACAGCGGCTTCACCGCTTGGGCAAGCGCCGCCCCAAAGGCGAGCTTGAGCAGACTCCTTCGATCTGTGCCGAATAACGTTCTTCCGTCTCTCATGTTTTCGTCTTCCCTTTTCCCGCCGAACTTCATCGTCATCAGGCGTTTTCAGAAAATTTCCAGCCGGTGCCGATCGCGCGGCCATTCTTTCCGAATTCACCGAGCGGCGTAACGGTGAAGGCAATTTCACCCCCGTCACGGTCGGCAAACGTCTCCGCCTGAAAGCGGCAAGTCACCGGCTCGACATCGAAAGAAGAAGCCATCAGCGCGTTCGGCGAATACACGCGAAGCGATGAGTCACGGCGCGTTCCGTCCTTGCCTTTCCAGACGGCCTCTACCAGGAAGTCGAGCGCCCGGGCACCTTTGACAGAAATTCCATTCACCGGAGGGAAGGAAACCTCAACCTGCGGATCCTTCTCTCCTATGCGGTTAAACCCTTCCGGCAGATATCGCACCGACACCTTCGCTCCGGCGGCGAATTCCGGCGGTCTCGACGTCGCGCGGCGGCTTTCGACGAGATAGGGGCGATTTGCCGAGTATCCGAGCGGAATCACCCAATCTTCACCGAGACTGATACCATTCTTCAAATCCCGCCTTTCAAGCACAATCCGATCGTCATAGACTTCCATAAGCATTCCCTGCTGGCACGAGTGGAAGTCGATCGGCGGCATCGTGAGTGGCGGACGCTGACGGCTGTCAGTTCCAAAATGTCCGTTCGCGTGACCGGGCGGAGTTCTGGCATATCCTGCCGAGGAGCTGCATCCTATGGATGTGAACGAACCTTGCCATATGGTACTTCCGAACAGGAGCGAATAGTGCGAATGTCCCGAGAACGCGACGGCATTAGGATATTTCTCAAGGACGCGATAGGCAGTGCCGTCATCGAATATCCCTTTTCCGTCCCAGCTGCATGTACCTGCCGGAGTCTCGTGCTGGCAGAAGAAAAACGGCTTGTCTTTGGGCAATTCGCCGCCATGCTCCGCGAACCATTCCGGCAGAGGGTTCTTCTCCGGCTTGGCGGTGCAACCGTCCCAGCCGGCATCCTTCAACTTCTTGTCGTTAATCCGGGAATGCCAATTGCGAAGAACAAACACGTAACCCTTCACTTCGCGCTTGACGACCGGCGCGTATTCACACCGGAAAAGCTCGCGCCACATTTTCTCACGATGGAAATAGAAGCTGTCCTCCACCGCCTTTTTGAGCGGCTTCTTCGCCGTGAGCAGTTTATTGGCATGTCCGTCCACATCATGGTTGCCGGTGATGAACAAGCGCTCGACCGGAGAGCCGTCGGGCAGTCTGTCGCCGGGGAACACATCGAGCCATACATCCGCAAGCTGCTTAAGCTCCTGAATCTGCCCGCGTGTACTCAAATCGCCGGCGATCATCACCGCGTCGACCTTACGGTCACGGAAAAATTCAAGCGTCTTGCGCACCGTTACCGCGCGTTCTCTGTTTATGTGCGTATCCGAAAGAATACCAACGCGCAAATTCGGCTTCGTACCGGCGGCAAGCGCCTTGAGCGAACACATTGATGAAGCCATCGCCGCACCGACAACAAATCCTCGTCTTGTAATCATTTCAATATTCCTTTTCCACAACCTACTTTTTAGAACCGGGAAGAAGCGCCGCGACGACGCTCTCCATTTCCCAGTCCGTCACACCGCATTCGCACAAAAACGCCTGAACACGCTCCTTGACGGTTGCGCCGGGATATTTCGCCAGCATTGAGTGCAGCCGGTCGATGCATTTCTCATGCACAAACCTGAGACGCGGCGTATAGCAGCAGGTAAGCTCCCAATCCTTGACCAGTGTGTCATCATCCACATCGCACAACGCCTGGATGAAAAACGCAAGGCATCCCGTCCGGTCCGCACCGCCGATACAGTGGAACACAAGCGGACGGCTCGCGGGATCGGCAAGTATGCCAAAGACCTCTTTTACCGATTTCTTGAAAGCCGGCCTTTTCTCGAACTCATTGTAATGCCCGAAAGAATGATGACGCCAACTTACTTTTTCTCCAATGGGAGAACCGGTCATTCCCCAACATTCCGAATCACTGCGAAGATCGATATCGGTCTTAAGGCCAAGCTTCTCCAAGGCAACTTTTCTGCCCGCTTCCGTCAGCCGACTCTTGCCCGCCTTCCATTCAGACTCCGGCGTACCCTTTTTCGTGACTGCGTTGTCGTTCCATCCCGCAGAACGGTAGAAAACACCTCTTCTCAACTCAATACCGTTTTTATTGACGATGCCGCCGACATCTCTCAGGTTCGGAATATTCTCGACCCGTACCCAGCGCGAAAGAAGCCCCTTGCCGTCGGGATAGTTCGCCTTGAACGCCTTCCTGCGGAAACGCATGTCTTTGAAGAGTCTGCGCCGCTCTAACGCCGGCTTTTCAAGGAATTCGGCAACCGTAGGAATCTTTGCCGCGCAATTTTCAGTGACACCGTCAGGAAGTCGCACCTTGGCCACCAACGGAAAATGATCGGTATTAAGCACATAATCTTCCAAAACCCTGAAATCCTTGAACGTGAGATTCGTCGAAATGATGATGTTGTCGGCCGGGATATTCCGCAGCGTCGCCTTCACACCGTATTTTTCAGAACAATTGGCAACAGTAAAGCCGGATTTGCCGAATATGTCGTATTCCCAAGGCTTCTGCGCGTTGAAATCACCGGCAAGCACGGCAAAGTCAAACCTTTTCGCATCCTCAATAAGTTCCTTGAATTGAATCTGACGGAGCTTCTGCGAAAACGACATTTCCCCTTCGGCAGGTTTTGGAGCACGGATATGGCCTTCTGCGACAAGATGCACTCCATAAACGGCCAATGTCTTTCCGCCCATGTCGTAGGTAAGGCGCAAAGCCCGGTGGCGTGGCGTCCTGCATACGCTCTGGCCGACGTCGATGCAATTCGCCAAGACAACCACATCGACGGCGGCCGGATCATTTTTAGCCGAGGCGCGTATGTCGAATTTAGGACAGGATATGTTTCCCAACCTGCCCTTGCCGACATCTTCGAAAAAGAATACATCCTGCGGCCAATCCTTTGCAAACTTCAGCCAAGAAGCCTTGAAGTCGGATTCGGACGCACGGTTCTTCCCATAGCGGAACGCACCGCAGTTCACGCATCCCACGGTGAATTCTTCGGCGGCATTGCAAACCGAAGAAAACAGCAGTGCAACCAATGCTGCGCCAACAGCAAATTTACGTCTCGCCACCACTAGACTTCAAGCTCCTGTGACTCCAAAAACTGCTTTACCGCACATTCCCTATTACCGGACAGAACAGACGAACGCCGATATAGCCATACCTTACTCTAGGTTTATTATTAGGGGAAGTAAGTTGATATTGATATCGGCGATCCAAACCTTCACTCTCCAGTGCGGCTTCAGGGGTACCACCTTCTCTCCAATTCCATCCACGAACCATATTCCGTCCAGTATCGTTAACACCATAAGGATCAACGGTAACGGCACCAGTATCCCATCCGGGCTCTAAGGATGCTTTAAATCTAGGCAGATCTTCACTTCCAGTACCGCGGAAATCAAGGCAGATTTCGCTTACATTTCCAAGTACATCATAAAGCCCCCAATCATTGGGCTTGAGCGAGCCAACCGGCATTGGACCCGTCACCCCTAAGCCATTATGCATATATTGGTTTCCCCGAATGGAAGCAAAAAGATATGCATTATTCTGCGAATATTCCATATTGCAAGGAAGCCGCGTATTGGAACCTGCCCGCGCAGCAAATTCCCATTGTGCCTCTGAAGGCAGATCCAAATTGACGATACCTGTACGCTTACGGAGAATATCGATTACACTGCCGTGAGCAACCTCATGTCCTCGCTGGAAATACTGATAATATTTTTTCTTTTCTTCTTCGGCGGCAAAATCCTTTCCATAAAACGTGCTCATATACCCATAAAATTTGCTATATCCGTTAAGACCTCGCAAATACTCAATGTAGTGTCCTATCCGTTCCGCCGGAAGCAAATCGGCTACTTCACTTTGTGCATAATCGGTAAAATTTGTTTTGGGGAACTTATCGAAGGCATCTGCAGCCTTGAGCTGACCTATTGTCAATTCAAACACTCCGGCATAATAATCTTCCGTCAACTTAACTTTATGCGGCACATGATTTACCGTATCCCAACCATCATCACCTATCCGCATCGGGGAACCCATCCACCACTCAACATTCTTTGCGGGAATCTTGCGCATCAGCAGTTTAGAGGTCTTGTATTCCACATTGTCAAAACCGCCCGGAAGATCGTTGGTGGAAGCATAGTACCTTACGAACTTTCCATGCCGCAAATCCGCTACCATATAATTTGGTGGCGTATTGGTGGGCCATGCGGTCGCAGTAACACGAATTGCGCCTGGTTCAAATTTTTTTCTGCCGAATACCGGCACCGGATTCCAGTACGCCTTTACCGGCTGATCAAGCGTATAAACAACCTTATTGGCTTCGCCGCCAAGAACTCCAGTACCCTTGCCTCCAATAGACACCCAGTCGCCTGAAGCGTCTGCAAGCGTGTTCGTTTCGATGTTGATGGTGACAACCGCCGGCTCTCCGGTCAAGGTATAGGTTATCTCGGCTAAGGCACCGGTCTGCCCAATCGCAATAGAATCCGCCACAATCTCTGGCTGCACCGCCATTGCAGGCAAAACTGCAAGCATAGCCAAAAGACCGGCAACCCGAACACACTCTGCGCCTTTGCGCCTCTGCGTTAAAGAATATAACGCCCCAAAACCAATTCGATTATTCATTGCAATTCTCCTTTCACTCTTTACTCTTTTCTCATTACTCATCACTCATTTCTCATTACTCATCACCCATCACCAAATCCGGATGCTTAAGCCGCGTATAAACGTACTGAACGCTTCCGCCATATCATCCCACACACTGCAGCTGGCAACTCCCGCAACCTCTGTCGTACTAGTGGATGACTGAACACTCGTTACCGGAGCCTGATATGCTGTATCGAAGTTCCAAAACGGTTCCCGCACTGTTTCCTGAGCAGACACAGCACAAAAAACTCCAACAGCAAATGCAAAAACAAAAATCCTATTCATCTCAAGTTATCCTTTCATTTAAACACCGCTGGTGCGCAAAGTCGGCAACCATGGTAGTTGTATTTCTTGTTATATGTGCCACCCGCACGACTTGCCGAACGACAACCATGGTATGCTTGACCATAATGGCCACCCCTCAATATGAAAACGTTTTCACCGCTTGCCTCTCCCACCGTAGGACCAACAGGATCAACTGCGACACCGTTAAAAGCATAATCTATCGGCAAAAACGAAGCTGAAGATTGCCAATCCGAATAACGATCCAAACAACGCTCCTGAACATTTCCGTGCATGTCATAAAGTCCAAAATCATTGCATTGCTTCAACCCGACAATATGCGTCTCGTCACCAGCGTTCACATGATACCAACCGACAAGAGTCATATTTTCGGGAGAAGAAATGCCTCCGTTGTTGAATGCCGTTGTTGTTCCTGAACGGCAAGCATATTCCCATTGAGCTTCTGTCGGCAAATCAATCCGGTCAAGACCGCATTTGCTGCGAAGTTTCCCGATTAAGCTCTTGCTATAGATGTTGGTGTAACCGCTCTCTGGCCAAGGCACTATTTCAGGATAGTCATTATCGAATCCCCCTCTCAAAATATTCACTGACAACTTTTCCGCCGGTCGCATCGGCGAATCGGCAAAATCCTTGAAATTAGACTCGTGACTATAGCCAATCTTGGCCAATTGGCCTTGCGTCAATTCATACACCCCCATATAGTAGTCGGCGGTAAGCATCACTAAATGCGGAATTTCACTTGCACCACGATTTGCATCTTCACCTTCCGGCGAACCCATACGCCAGACAACGCCTGCCGCCGGAAAAATCTTGCGCATCAATATGGCATTCGTCTTGTAGTAGTCGCTATTGATGCCGTACGGCACGAAATCAGGCTTGGCATAAAGCCGCACATCGTTCTTCGTCTCCAAGCCGATCACTAGATAATCCGGCGGCGCATTGGTGGGCCATGCCGTCACCACGGCGCGAATCTGCCCGGCGGGGATACTTTTCTCCGGCCATTCGGCGCGAGACTGCCAAGTGATTTTGCGCGTTCCCGCTCTGATCACCTTATGCACGTCGCCGCTTAAGGTCTGCAGATTCTCGCCGCCGATGGAAACCCATTCTCCGGAAGCGTCGGCCAAGGTATTGGTTTCGATATCCACCGTAACAATCGCCGGAGCGTTTTTAAGCTCGTATGATATCGTAGCCTTGGCATTGACCTGCCTGAAATCCACGCTCGACTGCTCAATCACCGGCAGCGCTGCATTCATCCCCATTGACACCATGAAAGCGGAGAATACAGTCAGGAGTTGCAAAGATGAATGCTTCATATTTGCACCCCCCCCCCTCATTATGTCATTTTTTAGCAGTTTCATAGGTTTGCTCCTTTCTGGTTTTGCGGCTTTTCACAATCAAGTGAGAACAGCCTACAACATCTCATATGTCGCGCATTGTACTAAATGCCGCACATCGGGTTCAATACAAATTTTCGCAATACTCAATAATATTTTCGCAACTCAAAAAACATAGTTTTGGTTTGGAATTCAGCAACTGACACTAGGAATATGGCTATTGCATAGAACTCTGCTCAAAGTCGCTCCACCCAAAATCAGGGGTTCCAGTCAAATGATCACAAGTTTCTCCACTCGGCGGAAATCAGGCCTTCGTTCCCGCAATTCAGAGTCGATACGCCCGGCTGGTCCACCTTGATTCCGTGAAGAACTCCGTTCCCGATCGAACGCCCCTGTCCATCAATGTATATCGGAGCACGACCGAAGGACGGACGCATCGACGTCACAATCGTCACCTCCAGCCTTGCTTTTTTCCCGGCCATCGCCCCGGGTACCTTCCATTCGAACGGAGCGAGTGCGCGCTCACCGAGATCTATCCCGCCCAGCCTTACGCACGCAATCAGACCCGCGGTGTCGAGAGCAAGGACATTCCCCTCCACCACAACGTCGGCACTGTACGTCACTTCGCCGGCGAAGTCCTCAAGGCCAATGTCGGACAGCCTCCCGAGAGAAGATGCCGTTTCCGGGCAATCAAACACCACACCGGGCTCGCGCGCCCCGAATCTGCCGCAAAACCACAGCGCAGGCAGATAAATATTGCCGTCGTTTCTCCCTTCAAGACGCAGATCATACTCCCCTGCCGCCAGCGTAAAGGGAGCAGTCTCCCCATACATACCGGAGTAGGAGAACGGAACGTTTCCGCTAGACCGATCGGGAACGACCAACTTTCCATTGACGGATATCTTGACCTTCCCCTTGGGGCAGTCGCAGACGATCCAGCGGACGTTCTCTATCGGATCCTTCACGACAAGTCTCGCCGTGTTGTTTGTCGTGAACCAGATTCGGCGAAGACTCGGCCGATCAAGCGACAACTTCCATGAATCCGCCTTCACCGGAGTGGATTTCACCGTATTCCCGCGAGAACGGACTGTCTTGTCGAAGATGACACGTCCGCAGGCAGGGAGATCGAAAACATCGCCACGGCCGAGACGCAGCCCCGTGAAGTCAGTATCCGTGAGATTCAACACAACGCCCGTGCCGTCGGCATAATTGCGGACGAGAAGTCCCGGCACAACATTGCCGGCGCTGTCAACCGCTCGCCATAACCCGTCCGTCTCTGCGTAAAGCCAGTCGCGAACCTCTTCAGGCGACGAAAACTCCCTGCCGCACCTCTCCTCGACAATCTTGTCTCCCCTGAAGCCGAAGATGTACTTCAGTCCGCTCTTGTCGTCTTCCTGAAGAAGCTCGAATGAGACCTGTCCCCAGCTCAGTTCCCGCACGAGCGGATTGAACGGCGGGGACTTCTCTCCCGGAGCGAATCTCTTGAGCGCAAGGCGTCCGATAAGCCTCTGCGGATACCTGACTCCCACATTACGGACAAAACGCTTGCGGCTCCACTTCGCCGCAAGTCTTGCCTCGTCATGAAGTCCGGCGCAGTGCGCGAACCACGGCTGAGCGGGGCTTGCCATCATGGCATATGCGCTCTTTTCGAGAAATCCGAGGGCGGTCACCTGATAGAGAGACGTGAAATAATGGTCCATTCCGTAAAGCGCACACGTCCAAAAAGCCTGCGCCATCTGTCCATGCGTGATGTCGAGCGGACCAAGCGCATAGAGTTCCACGCCGCCTGGGCAGGAGAGGAAGTCACCGGGCTTTGAATTATGCTCGATGCCATACTGTGCGGTGGAGTACGTCAGCCACTCATCCTCCTTCTGTACACGGACCGGATAGCTCTTTGGGAGATTGATGCGTATCTTGTCCATACCCGGAAGCGTCATGCCGCAGATGGAATTGAGAGGAAGACCGTTCCAGTTGCTCGAAGTGAGGGGCGAACCCTCTCCGATCATATGTCCGCACAATTTGATTCCCATCTTGTCGCACCATGCGGATATCTGGTCGAAGTAGGCGCGGCGGAACTGACGACCTTTCAGCTCCGTGTAGAGTTCCCAGACACGTGTCTTCGAAGAATCGCGAAGCGACTCCTCCACGTCTTTCCGGAAGTCACATCCCGTCAGCTCGCAATACTGCGCCTCGAGCTCCTTCCACCAGCGGAAGGTGACGACGGGCTTGGGGTTCTTCCACTTCATTATCGACGGATGCGCCGGTTCGTCCGTGAAGATTCCGAGTATGGTTCCGTCGCGGAAATACTCGCCGAAGCGTTTTTCATACACTTCGTGGGTGAGTTCCATGAAGCGGCGTATGGCGTCTTCGGAGTATGCGTTGACGTCGTAGTACGGATCGTACATCGAAAGCTGGTCATTTCGCTTCACTTCCCAGTCGAACGATCCGTCGTCGCGGCGGCGCACCGCATATTCGGTATAGGTCCATTCGGGATTCTCCATCGGCACGCGCCCCCTGCAGCTGCCGCTGGGCCAGTTGTATTCATCGTAAAGCCAGATGTGTCCGCCCACCGACCTTGCCTCGCGCAGCATGTGCCCGACAAAGTCAAGCCACTCTTCGCCCATGTATTCGATTTTAAGTCCGCTGCGCGCATAGACCACCCACTGCTTGAATCCGGCCTTAACCGATTCCTGTACTATCTCCCGCGCATCCTTCGCCCCGGGTCTGCCGCTAATCGCAGTGAACAGAATAAGCGGCGAATCCCCGCCCGTGCCTTTATCTCGAGTGGGCGAATCCGCTCCAGAGGCAATTAGCGGAACAGACGAAAAGACCGCGGACAGAACTGCCGCAAACATCAACGCAATTCTATATGATGTGAACAGACGCAAAGACAAGTGCTTCATATTTACACACTTCCCCTCATTATGTTATTTTCCGGCAGTTTCATATGTTTGCTCCTTTCTTGCTTCACAGCTCTTTTACAAATCACATAAGAATAGCCTGAAATACCGCATCGGCCCACATTGTACTAAATGCCGCACATCGGGTTCAATGCAATTTTTTGCAATACTCAATAATATTTTCGCAACTCAAAACAGAATTTTGTTATATAATTCCAGCCATGAACACAAAGAAGAAATACCGGATCGGATTGATCGTCGAACGCTCCAGAGCATTTGGGCGAAAACTGTGTGAAGGCATAATAACATACGCACAGGACCGTGACGATTGGTATCTGCAGTTCCTGACCCCCAGCGATTTGCGCCGGCGACAAATCCGCGACAATCTCGACGGCTTCATAGCACGTGTAACATCAAATGCTTTTGCACGTCTTCTGAAATCAACAGGGATGCCGGTGGTGGATATATATTACGAAAATCCGCTTCCGGGTTTCGCCGTAGTGAAAACCAAGCATGAAGCCGTAGGGATCCTTGCCGCAGAACATTTCATAGACAGGAGATTCAAGAACTTCGCCTATTGCCCGTACGGAGGCGGACGCACGTCTGCATATTGCCGAAAGTCTTTTATACGGCGTCTGAGACGCGCCGGATTTGAATGCAATGTATACTCCACAAAAAACGAGCCGTCATACTGCATAGACGGATCGGACCACATCAGCGACGTCCTTTCACCGCCCAAGGATGCGAAGCAGCTCGAAAAATGGCTGGCTTCGCTTCCCAAGCCTGTGGCCATATTCTGTCCGAGCGATCTCAGAGCCTGGCAGATAAACGAAATATGCCATTCTTCCGGAATAAACGTACCGAGAGAGGTCGCAATACTCGGACTGGACAACGACATCATAATATGCGGCACATCCAAGCCCATGATCTCCAGCATTGATCCCGATGCGCAGAAGATCGGCTACACCGCGGCGGAAACTCTCACGGAAATGATGGAGAACGGCATTCCTGAACGGATGATCATAAGGCAGATACCTCCCTCCGGAGTAGTGACAAGGGCGTCATCCGAAACTGCTCCGGTAGAACCCGCATGGCTCGCGGACGCACTCGTGTACATTCAGCGCAATGCAAAACACGGCATATCCGCCTCGGACGTTTTCGCAGAGCTTAACCTGTCCCACACTCTGGTCACAAGAGCCTTCCGCAAAACCCTCGGCGTAACAGTGCAGGGGGAAATCGCCAGAACCCGGCTTGAAGAAGCCCGCAGACTTTTATCCATGACCGACCTGAGCATCACCCAGATTGCAAAGCACTCCGGGTTCAACTCGACAACATACTTCATGCAATCGTTTTCCAAAGCCTACGGCATTGCCCCTGGCTTATGGAGAACAAATCTTAACCCGACTTTCCACGTTCGACCCTAAGTTTAACTTTTTTCATGGAAAATAAGGCCCTTGGGGAAATGCAGCATGCGGCGTCACAGAACCTCTACGGGGACTTCATCAATCGCGCATTCTCGGAAGATAGGCCACTACGCCTTATCAGCAGTCCGCCAGAATCTAGCGACTAAAATCAAAAAGCCAGATTCATTCCAAAACGGAACATCGTAAAGTCACGGCGGTAGTTCCCATGCACACCGTCGCGCGCATCGGACGAGACGATCCCAAACTGCTGCAGCATGGCATGGAATGAAAGATTCTCAGTCGCCGTCCATCTCATTGATATCTGTGCAATGCAGGAGCCGATGCCGGTATGGTATTTACCGGACTCCTTTTTGCCGAATCGCGATTCAAAAAGCCTGTTGCTTCCCGTCTCAACAAAGAATCCGGGCGTAACCTCAAGGGGACGCGGATTCCCTGCATCCCCGAAATCACACACCTCGAACGGTTTGGACAGGCCATACTGGAAATACACCCAGCTTGCGTTGATCAAGCCGCGGCGTATCAGCGCCGACGGCACGACGTACGGGTTTTTGAACGAACCCACATACCAAAGTTCATAGGAGGAATTATCGCTGTCCCCGCGATACGGCTCTATGTTCTGTGGAACCGTAATCCACCAGTTCATGAATTCGGTCGACAGCGTGAAGTCCTCGGACAGTTCCAGATCATGATGCCAAAACGCAGCGAAATCCACCTCGTTGAACGCCCGGCGATGGATGTGGGACCGGCGATTGCAAAGGGACGAATAGTTCCAGTGCATCACGCCAACCCTGCCGAACGGACCGACATCGGCATGCATGCGAACGTCAACCACCGCCACAGGACGATCTTCCGCCACCCGCATACGCGAATGATACGCAGACCGAAACTGCAAATCGGCATTGACGCCAAATGGTGCGACATCAACTCCGGCAACCGCAGAAACAGCCGCCACCCCCACAGCAATTGCCAGCGCTACAGACCTTTTCATCTTTGATCTTTGGTGGATATCCACGCAATGTCCCTGCCGTCAGATATTCCAGCCGCTGAAGTACGGTGTAACGTAGAGTCTGTCGGCGACATAAGCATTTCAAAACTGGGGCAAGAGACGGGGTACGATCCCGCAACCCTCAGAATCACAATCTGATGCTCTACCAATTGAGCTACTCTCGCCATGAGGTGTAAAACGGCGCACATTATATCAAAGAGGCTCGTTAAAGACAATCCCCATTTTTCAGTTTTTTGGTCGCATTTACTTTGTCTTGTCACCGCATTCATGATTTCGACGAGAAATCGTAAACGAAGGCGACGAATATGGTATAATCTGCAGTAATTATTTTTGAGCTTTACGACACATTAACAAAAGAGTTCCGAAATGGCAGAAGAACAGAACGATCAGGTTGTTCCAGAGGAGGCTCCCGCCGCCGGCATCCTTGAAAACGTCAACATCGAAGACGAAATGGCCCGTGACTACATCGACTATTCGATGTCCGTCATCGTGGGCCGTGCGCTCCCCGACGTGCGCGACGGCCTGAAGCCCGTACATCGCCGCTGCCTGTATGCGATGCACATGCTCAACAACACATGGAACTCGAAGCACCTCAAGAGCGCCCGAATCGTCGGCGACGTGATCGGCAAGTACCACCCGCACGGCGACACGGCGGTGTACGACACGATCGTGCGCATGGCGCAGGACTTCTCGCTCAGGTGCCCGCTCGTGGACGGCCACGGAAACTTCGGCTCCATCGACGGAGACCGCGCCGCCGCCATGCGCTACACCGAAGTGCGCATGCAGAAGATCACGGAGGAGATGCTCAACGACCTCGAGAAGGAGACCGTCGACATGGTCCCCAACTACGACGAGACGACGAAGGAACCGTCCGTCCTCCCCGCAAAGCTTCCCAACCTGCTCCTTAACGGATCGTCCGGCATCGCCGTGGGCATGGCCACGAACATCCCGCCGCACAACCTTGGCGAACTCTGCGACGGCATCACGCATTACGTGGACAACCCCGACTGCACGATTGACGACCTCATGCAGTTCGTGAAGGGTCCGGACTTTCCGACCGGCGCGCAGATCTGCGGCCACAACGGAATCTCCTCAATGTACAAGCTCGGCCGCGGACAGCTCCGCGTGCGCGGCAAGGCCGACATCGAGACGGAGAAGAACGGGCGCGAACGCATCGTCATCACTGAGATCCCCTACGCGGTGAACAAGCGCGAGATGATCATCCACATGGCGAACCACGTCAAGGAAAAGGTCATTGAAGGCATATCCGACATCCGCGACGAATCCAAGGCAGACGTCCGGATCGTCGTCGAACTCAAGCGCGACGCCGTTGGCCAGATCGTGCTGAACAACCTCTACAAGCACACGGAACTCCAGACGACGTTCGGAGCCATCATGCTCGCCATCGACGGGGGCAGGCCCAAGATCCTCAACCTGAAGCAGTTCTTCAAGTGCTATACAGACCATCGCTTTGACGTCATAACGCGCCGCACGCGCTTCGAGCTCCGCAAGGCCGAGGCACGCAAGCACATCCTGGACGGATTGATCCTCGCGATCTCCAACCTGGACGAAGTCGTCAGGATAATCCGCGCATCCAAGAACCGCGAAGAGGCGAAGACCGCCCTCGTGGAGCGCTTCGGCTTCTCCGACGCCCAGGTGAACGCAATCCTCGAGATGCGCCTCTATCAGCTCACCGGGCTCGAGATGGAGAAGCTCCAGAACGAACTCGCCGAGCTCCTGGCGAAGATCGCCGACCTCAAGGCAATCCTTGCGGACGCAGGACGCGTCTACCAGATCATCAAGGACGACCTCGCGTTCATCAAGGAGAAGTTCGCGGGCAGGAAGGATTCGGTGCGCCGCACGGAGATCATCGCGGACGAAAATGAAGTGTCCCTCAAGGATCTCATCGCCGACGAACCCTGCGTAATCACCCTTTCCAACCGCGGCTACGTCAAGCGCGTACCCCTCACGGAATACAAGGAGCAAAACCGCGGAGGGCGCGGCGTCAAGGGTGCGCAGATCAAGGAGGAGGACTTCCTCCGTCTCGTGTTCGTCGCAGAGACGCACGACTCGCTCATGTTCTTCACGAACACCGGCCGTCTTTTCCTCAAGGATGCGTATGAAATCCCCGAGGCGCCACGCACAAGCTTCGGCAAGCCTCTGGTGAACTTCCTCAGCCTCCAGGAGGGCGAGCAGGTTCTCCGGCTCCTGCCGATCCGCAGCTTTGACGGCGATATCGACGTGATGTTCGCCACGAAGAACGGCACCGTCAAAAAGACCCTTCTTGGCGACTTCAAGAACGTGAACCGCAGCGGCATCCGCGCCATCAACATCGAGGAAGGCGATGCGCTCGTGGAGGTGCGTCTCGTCAAGCCCGGCGAAGACGTTCTCATGATCACAAAGAACGGCATCGGCACCCGCTTCAACTCGGACGAGATCAGGCGCATGGGCCGCACCGCGACAGGCGTTCGCGGCATCAAGCTCCGCTCGGACGATCAGGTGTGCTCGCTCGACGTTGTAGACGAGTCGAAGACGCTCCTCATCGCCACCGAAAACGGCTACGGCAAGCGCACGGAGTTCAATGCCTACGATCCCAAGCACCGCGGTGGAATGGGCGTCACCGCCATCAAGGGCGCCGACCGCAACGGCTTCGTGGTGTCCGCCCACGCCGTGGCTGACGATGAGTCCATCATCACCATCACGTCCGACGGTCTCATGGTGCGCCAGCGCGTGAGCGACATCACTGTCGTCGGCCGCTCCGGGATGGGCGTTCGCCTTGTGCGACTCACCGAAGGCGCGAAGCTCGTGTCCGTATCGGTCGTCGAGGCAGACGAGGAACACTCTGCCGAGACTCAAGCTGAACCCGACGCGTAATGCGGTCTATCGCCGCACCCGTCCTGTTCCATTCCCGAAGACAAGCGTCTCCACTTCCCGGATGGTGCAAGGTTGGGGTCGTGCCCGTTCAAATGCAATCCGTTCCAACACCATCAAAGGCGGGATTCCGGAATTTGAGGTGCAGGATCAAATTGCGATTATGCGCCTGACGATATGGTGCGTAGCGGACAGCTACAACATCACTCTTCGTCCTCTTCGCCGAAGAGTTCCTTGAGGACGGTCTCGTAGCCCTTGGCCTTGAGCGAATCGCCCTTTGCGCGACAGACGTCCGCCAATGCCCTGTAGGCCTTGGCGCGGGCCTTCATCCCCTGCGCACCGGCATTGCGCGCGATTGCGTCCGCAAGGGTCTTCTCCGCGGCGTCAAACTCGCCTTTGCGGAACTCCAGAAGGCCCAAGGCAAGCGCGGCGGCCGCTCCCTCATCGGTTTCGGCCCTCACGGACATCGCCCTGCGGTATGCGGCTATCGCCTCATCAGAACGCGACAGACCTTCAAGGGCCTGTCCCTCCCGAGCGGCGGCGACCTGCATGAAAGCGGGATCCCGCGAACGCTTCGCCAAAGCCTGCGCACCTTTCAGGACCGCATCCCACTCCGAATGCTCGGAAAGCAGCTTCACCACGGCGGCAAGATGCGCCGCCGCCATGCGGTCCGCCGCACCTGTCACCATGAGTTTTGAATAGCGTCTGGCCGCTTCGGCCGCTTTCCCGGAACGCGCCTCGAAATCGGCTATGAGCAGGTTCGCCTCCCGCGTCTGGTCGAGAGTGAGACCAAGCTTGAGCGCTTCTTCAAGACGCGATGCGCCCTCAACGTCGTGTCCAAGGCGCATGGCGGCGACACCCTTCCAGTAGAGAGCCTCGCTTCTGCGCGGCAGGTCAGGGAAACGCTTCAGCGCCTCTTCAAGCGCAAGCTCACCCGCATTCCAGTTCCCGGCGCGCAGATCGGCCAGGGCATTCGCGAACAGCGCCTCTCCGGCGGCGGGATCGTTCGGCCATTTCATCGCAATGCGACGGTATTCGGCGCGGGCCTCGTCGAGCGCGCCGGCCTTCTCGTGCGCCCAGGCCAGACGCAGCGCGTCCGACGCAGCCCCCGTGGCCGCCGCCGCAAGCTTTGCCGCCTGCACCGCAGCCTGCATGTCGCCCTTCTTCACGGCCGCATCGAAGCGGGCGCGCTGGACAGGCAATTCCGCAGATGCGCGATAGCGGCCCTTCGGATGCGCTTCAAGATACCTGTCGAGCTCGGTAAGCCCCTGCTCCTTCCGGTCCAGCGCAATCAGGGAAGAGGCGCGAAGATAGAAAAGGTCGTCCTCCATGCTTTCACCGCATGCGCTCATGCACTCGGTGTAACGTCCGGCGAGGAACGCACTCCAGGCATAGGGAACGGTGGCGGCCTTTGCCCTTGCTCCGTCCGGGCTTGACTTCCGCAGCCGTCCGAAGAGTATTGCGGCCTCGTTCCAGCGCCTGTCGCCGTATGCGAGAGTCGCAGCGGCATAGAGAGCCTCCTCCGCCACAGACTTCTCCGAAGACAGAGACAGGTCGAGGAAGACTCCCGTTGCCTCGCGGCGTTCAGCCGGCTTGTCGCTCTTCGCAAGGATGAGAGCGCGCTTCAGACGCGAAAAGGACGCGTATCTGCCATCCGGATCAGTCTGCTCGCATTTGAGGAACAGCGAAGCGTCATTGCGCGCACAGGCAAGCCTGTACATGGCGACGGCACGCATGGATGCCGGGATGTCGCGGAGAATCAGCGAATCATATGCCGCCAAAGCCTCCTTCT
This sequence comes from Kiritimatiellia bacterium, assembly GCA_045595285.1. Classification (GTDB taxonomy): domain Bacteria; phylum Verrucomicrobiota; class Kiritimatiellia; order RFP12; family UBA1067; genus UBA1731. The sequence goes on from JAZOAC010000164.1 coordinate 69,642, forward strand.
CCCGTCCCAGCATGCGGTCGCACTCTGCGATGCGGAACGACACATCGTCAGACGAGACGGTCCGCTCGCCCTTGAGCGCATTGTATTCCGCAGCCGCATCGGCATACATTCCCTTGGCGAACATCTTGTCAGCCATCTGCAGACGGTCGGACGGCGCAAGCGCAAGCGTCGCAGCGAACAGAAGTTTACATGGCAGGACCGGCATCATGGTTTGCTAACGTTATTTTTCAAGTTCAACAAGTGTCTCGAAACGGGCGGTGCGCGGAAACATGTCGAACAGGCGCACGCGCTTTATCCGGTAGGTTTTGACGATGGACTGAAGGTCGCGCGCGAGCGTCGCCGGATCGCAGGACACGTAGAACAGCCGCCTGGCCTTCGAGTTCGCCAGAAACGGCGGGACATTGCGTTCCATCCCGCCACGCGGCGGATCGACGATCACCGTCGTCCGGTCGCCTATGCGGATCCGCTGAAGACTGCCGCCCACGCGTTCGCAGAAGAAATTCGCGGCGATTCCGGCGGACTTGGCGTTGGCTTTCGCGGCGACGACGGCCTTCCGGCCGCTTTCAACCCCGACAATGCGGGGCTGGCAGGGCAAGCCTCTTCCCCTTACGCCGTTCACGCAAGACAGCCCGAACACGCCCACTCCGCTGTACAGGTCTACGACGTCTGGCGAGGACTCGACCCCGTCCGCATAGGAATCCACCACTGCCTTCACCAGCTTTTCGCCGATCTCAGGGTTCACCTGGTAGAAACCGTCCGCAGACACGTTGAATCTGATTCCGCAGGTGCGCTCGACAAGCTCCATCCCCTCCGGAGCCTTGCCGAGCCACCAACGCACGCCGTCGTCAAGCGTCCAGCGAATGGTCACTGCAGAGCGTTCGCGGGCCTCGCGGCGGATGTTGCGGGAGCCCTGCGTGAGCATCGAAAGCACCCCTGCGCGGATGGACGGAAGCGCCGCGTTTATCTCCTTGCAGGCGAGAGGATCGTACTCGACGTCTATCACGTCATGCGAAAACTCGCGCCGGTAGCCGATAAGCCATCTGCCGCCGATCTGCTGGATATGGTATGTCACCTTGTTGCGGTAATTGGAGCTTTTCCCTGCAACGACCTCGATGTGCGTATAGGACTGCCCTATACGCTCAAGGAAATTGCCGAGCTGTTCCTCCTTGAAGCGCAGTTCGGCGGCGTAGTTCACGTCGGCATACACCATCCCAGGAACGGCCGGCGATGAGGCTGGACGCGGCTCTTCAGGACGGCGAGTGCGGTCCGGAGACGCCTCGACAAGCTCGACGCAGCGGGCGCGGACGAAACTCTTCTTCTGTTCCGTCAGCTCCGCCCTGACGGTCTCTCCGGCAAAGACCCCGGGGACGAAGCACACGCGTCCATCCCCGAGACGGCCCAGTCCATCGCCGCCGTAAACGTTTTTCTCTATCTTCAGGGTGACAGTCATTGGAGCGTCAGCTCTTGATGATAAGCGCCATGAACGTGAGATCCGTGTCGCCGGTGTTCACGAGACCATGCGATGAACCGTCAGGCGTCCATGTTGAATCGCCAGCCTTCACCATGCGGGTCACGCCGTTGTCGTTGTACTCGCCTTCGCCGGAGAGGATGTAGTACGACTCGCTGTCGCCTACATGCTGGTGATACGGAACCGCGGCCTTCGGCGGCACTACGACCCTGGCATAGAGACCGAGCTTGTCACCATACTCGGCCGGTCCCAGAATCTTCTCAAGAGTGAAATCCCCCATCTTTACGACTTCCATTTCTACTTTCCTTTCTTTCGTTTTGTTTTCAAGTCAATTCACGGAACACGACTTCTCCGAAACCTTTCGCACAAGTCGATCCTGTGCGCATATTGTCGCAGAACATCGCTTCTTCGCCATTTCAGCTGTCTGAATTCGCCCGCAAGTATACCACAATCGCCCTTTCCCCTCAATCGCACTATTGAGATGGCCGTCAGGGGAAAGTCAGGGCGTCAGGTCAGGAAACGAAGTCGTATGCGCCCGTAACCTTCATCGATTCATCGTCCGCAGTGACATAGACAATCTTATATGAACCACCCCCGGGGGCGACAGAAAGCACAACGTGTCCCGCATTGAACGACTCCTTCGCGATATCGTCCAGAAAGGCATTCCCCTCATCCTCGAAACGGCGGAGCGGAGAGAACACTCCTCCTGCGATGAGTCTGGGGCCGGGATACGACTTCCGGCTCGACATGCGCTCAAGCGTGTCTGCGGTAAGGTGCAGTTGGTCCCAAATGCATGTGGTCCACACCTGCGGACGCAACGCGGACACGAGTTCATCGGGCATGCACTTGTAGCCGTGATGATTCACTTTCGCCACATTGACCGGATCGAGTTCCTTCGCGAATTCCTTCTCGATATTGCGGATTGTCCCGTCAGGAAGTCTGACATTGTCGGAAAAATCGCCTGCTGTGTAGAAGCGGAAAGCCCCGTACTCAACCATGAGCCCAAGGCACATGCCGTTCTCGTTCAACCGTTTCGCGTCATGCACTTCGACATACAGATCGCGGATTGATCCGTCCCTGCACAGTATCTTGCCGTTCGCCGCAATGTTGGTAATCTTAAATTGCGGATACGCCGCCGCGTTGCGAAGCATTGCAACCTGGTTCACCGCACCGACATCGAACTTCTTCATCTTCAGGCCGTCACGTTCGATAAGATGATCGAACACCTTGCGGATATGCGAATAGCACCTCGTGTCGCAGCATTCGTTGGGAATCGGCTCGTTGAAATCCGGCCAACCCCTGTCAAAGCACTTCTTGAACTTGAGGGTGTCCGCCGCCAGAAGAAACCCGTTGAGCGAAAGCCTGCCGCCCCTCCATTCCCGGACGCCCATCCCCCAGTCTTCCATGCCGCCGTGGTCGGAATGGTGATGGGAAAGCATCATGTAGTCCACGTCCTTGCCGTGCGGATTGACGCGCTGAACGTAACGCGCGACCCACTCGCCCGCGTCGCGCTTTCCGTCAGGAAGCACCCACACGGCCTTCTTTCCCCGGCGGATGGCAGGATGGTCTCCGCAGTCGAGAAGCATCGTCGTCCCGTCCGGGAATATCCAGAACAAACTTTCACCGACTCCTGTGTAGATGAAGTGTACCTGCAGTTCACCCGTCTTCCACGGAGGAAGCTTCCTGCCCGTCAGCTCATGCCCTGATCCATCCGGAACGCCCTTGCAAGGCGCCTTCCCCGCTGCTGCGCCCGCCCGTCCGACAACCCCTGCGAAGGACGCCGTGGCGACCGCCTTGATGAAATCCCTTCTGCTGCCCATTTCCTCCTCCTTCCTTGATGGTCTTCCTGAACATCACCTCTCGCCGAATTCGAACACACGGAGCGTCTCCGGAGGCAAATCAACAGCATTCGTCTCGCCGTTCCAGACGAGACCGTCACCTGCCACCAGTTCGCGCAGAGGTCTACGGGACGGGTCCTTCAGCCGGAGAACCGCTTTCACGGGCTTGCGGGAGTCGTTGAACACCGTCACATAGCACCGGCCGTCCTCGTGCCCAAACTGTTCAAGGAACACCGACGGCGTTTCCGTGGCGAGCACATGATTCACCGGACGCCATCCGGCCTCGGAAATGCTTTTGCATATCGGTATGTACTTCCTGAAGAGATCACGGTCGCGATTGTAGAGCTCCGGCCTGGAGAAGTAGTGGTATCCGCTCGTGGTCTTGCTGAACACGCTCGGGAAAAGTCCGTATGCGACGGCGCGCATCATGTATTTTTCCATCTTCGCATGGGACATCGTGGAGAGGTCAGTATTCATCAGATAGCCAAACGGCTTCCCTCCGCAAAGAGCGCGGTGGAACAGCATCTGCTCGTCCGAAGCGGGAGTCCAGCCCGCCTTCTTGTTCCAGTCTATCTCGAACCCCATCACATCGAGATACGGCGCAAGCCAGCACCATCGGATAGGAGTGGAGTTGCCCATCACCCTGCGTCCTGAAGGATGGAGCCGCTCGGAAAGGTTGCGCACATATTCGTACGAGATCATGCCCTTGAACACTCCCGGCACGCACCCGTCGCGCGAGAAGCAGAGCGGGGTTTTCATCGCGCCGAAATGTGCGCGGTCGAAGTCAAGCGCCGTCGTCACATACAGATCCGCGGAATCGACATATTCACCGTCAACGCCTTTCGGCGGCCTGTCGCCTGGCCTGTAGCGTTCCGCAAAGCGCCCTTCGCCTATCTTGCGGCTGAAATCCGTTACGTCACCGCGGATTCCCGGAGCGGAATTCATGCTCCACACCATTCCGTTGCACCACGGAGTGTCGAGAAGCATCCCGATCGGCTTGCCGCGCTCCGTGCGGCAGACGCTCGTCCACCACGCCAGCGCGGCTCTTTCGCCTTTCCCCGCAAGACGCGCCACCTCGGCGATGCAGTCCTCCATCGACGGCTTCGGCTGGCCCTTCTTCGCCTTGATGCGCATCCACCAAGTGCCGGGCTCCGTGTAGGCATAAGTGGTCAACCCGTTCGCGTCATCCCAATCTGTTTCGTTGATTCCCTCCTTGATCGCGAACCCGAAATCCTTCCACCCTTCGACCTTGCTGATCTTGTCGAACGCCATCCATATGCCCTGATTCTTCTGACGCACCTTGAACGCCTCGGGGAAAAGCGACATGTATGCCTCATAAGCGCCTCTGAAGTTCTCTTTCCCGTCGAAACCGAAACGGCAGAACCGGAAACGCGCTGACGGAGCCTCCTCTGCGAGGCCGACGTCAAACGAAATGTAGAGAAGGCGCAGCGCCGGATTGACGGCGGTGCGGAAATACGCAGGGGCCGACGTGTCGAGGGCAAGAGCCATGCCTTTGCCGCCCACTGTGACCGCACCTACCGGCCAATGGGAAAGCCCGCCCGCACCGCACAGCGAAGTCATCGTGTTGCGCTGTTCGGAATCACCGTCCGAAAGCGTCTTGCTCAGTCGCGGATGCACGTGCCACGTGATCTCCCCTTCCGGAAGCGGAACGGCATAAACCAAAGTCACCGCACGATCCCCGGGCTTCTGCTTCTCAAGCCTCACGTCGAAAAACTCAGCGCCGTCACGCTCCTCCCGCAGACAGGTCATATTGATGCCCTTCGCCGCACCGCCTATCTTCGCGAACCCGCTTTTCGCCGCCACGTCCCGGATCAGAAACGACGGAGCCGAAAGCCGCTCCTTCACGTCCACATGCACGGAATCGAACATGCCCGCCGCGCCGCCCGAAAGCTCGCGCACCTTCACGTTGCGGAACCTCATGCGGGACGAGGTTCTCCGGAGCATCATGTACGCAACGATGTATTTCACCGGCTTCGAAGGCTGGATCAGCACGGACCTTTCGTGCCACCCGACAGAAATGAGCCTGTCGAACTTCGCCGTCTGCCCCCAGAGGCTTGTGTCGTCCATGTAGGTAACATCGACGTAAATCTGGATATCGCCGCCGTCATCCGCCTTTTCGGGGAACGCTTCGGCGGACACCATGATGGGGACCGGCGTCCGGGCATCATATTTCACGGACCAGGCGGCGCCGGCGGTGCCTCCCTGCGCCGAAGTGGTGTCCACAATGATTTCCTTGCCGTCTGCGGACACCTCAAACCCGGAGCCGTACTTTCTTGCCGTCCCGGCGGCAAGTTCCTTCCACCGTCCCTCAGCCACTGCGACGGGAGCGAACGCCTCCTTCTCCGGCGATGAGGATTCTGCCGCACAACACGCCATGCAGACGGCGGCGAACATCAACAGTCTCAATTGCATTCTCATGGGAAAACCTCCTTCAGCGGATGCTCAACACCGTACCCATGGAACGGGAGGCGGAGATCATCTCGGCGATCGCGGAACCGTCGCAGGTGAAGACAAGTTCGTTCAGCGCAAGCGCATTCGCGAAAGTGAAAGTCTGCACCTGATCGGATGAGGCAAACACAAAGTCCTCTCCGTTCAGGGAAACGGTAAGCGCCCCGCCAGTCACGCGGAACGATACGCTCCTGCGCATGCGGTCGCCCTCAGAGCCGGTCCATTCAGCCTTTAGCGACTGGGTCGGATTGATAACTACAGTCCCCAGCGCAGACTCCACCACATTCGGGGTCACATCCGTAACCGCAAACCGTTTCGTCGACGTGATGTCGGCGGTGTAGCGCGGCCTCCAGTCGGCTTCAAGCGCTCCGATATCCCTTGCTCCGTTCATCACACGCGGAACGCCGGTCACGTCAAACACACTTTCGGAACCGTTGAGCAGCTTCGACAAGGCAGCATCGACCGCGACATTCCGTCCGATCACCGGCCTCAGATTCTCATCAACCTCCACTGGCACCGCTTCAGATGCATAGAAACAGCTTTCCCTGTCCACCGTCAGATTGCCCGATCCGGCGGCGAAAACGCAATTGGACGCCGGCACGGTCATCGTTCCATTGTTGCATGTTCCGAGAACGAGGTTGCCGAAGAACAGGGCATTTGCGTTCGCCTCGGCATGCACCGCATTGTTCCCTATGGTTTCGGCGAAATTCATGTTGTCAGCCCCGATGGTGCAGCCTATCATATCGTAGTAGCACCAACATGCCGCCTGAGCTGAAGTTTCACCGCTGCGGCTGCGATCGATCAGACACTCATGGTAACCCACATAGTAGCCGGCGCCTCCGCCGCCTTTCGCCCGGTTGTCGAAAAACCGGCAGCGTAGCGCAGTAACAAAAACCGCGCCGCCTCCCTGATGCGCCACATTGTTGGATATGATGCAGTCTTCGACAACACACGCCTCGCGATAAGCGTTATCGCCGAGCACGCCACCGCCCCATATTGTCTGTCCCGCACCGGCAACGTTGGAGTTGGAATGGCCGCCGGCGAGCGTAAAGCCCTTCAACCGCGCCGCTGCGGCCACCGAAGCGTTGAGCTTGACGCATCTCACGGCGCCCGGCCCCATCCCGGATACAGACGACTCTGATCCATCGGCCTCACCGGCAATGACAGTTTTCCCGGCCCCCTGATCAGCGACCAATATGACGCCCGCAGGCACCGACACGCGGCACTTGTGGTTGTTGGCCGCGTCTCCGGGGCTGGAATCCATCACTCCATCCGCAGTTTCATCGCCATATGTCCCTGGCGCGGCATGTACGGTGTCTCCGGCCGCAAGCCCATCCACGCGCATCGCGGCGGCAAGGGTTCGCTTGGCCTTTCCGGGGCGGAAGCCGCTGTTGGAATCTGATCCGTTAATGTCATCCACGTACCAGTGCGGGACGTACACGGGCGCGGCATGAATGTAACCACCGGCCGCATTCACCTCGGAGGCGCCAAGAGTGACCGATTCGGATTGCTCAAACAGATTGGTGACACCGTTAAGCGTCACGCCGATGCACGGACGCGTTCCCGTACCGGATTCGCTGAGCGTAAGAGAAAAGCCGTCCGTCAGTTCATTGCCTCCGGCCTGTCCGCCGGAAAGCGTGATACCGTCCGTCTCCTCAGCGATATACACACCCTTGACCGGAACCTGGAAACATCCCGGGGCGGGAACGCCGTCCGTCACAAGAATTCCCTCCCCATGCAGATCCGTGGAGGCGTAGGCCGCATAATTCGACGCCCACAAGCCATGTTCCGCGGTTCCGGGACGAGGAAGCACTCCTGCCGTCAACGCAGGCGAGCCCGTCCATATGCGCCAGTCGTTGTCTTCAGGCGCAGTGAAACGCATCTCCGAGACGGCCTGTCCGATCGCCGAAATCGCTTCGGGGAATGAACCGAACACCGAACCCCAGTAGATATGATTGTTGTGGGCGGCCCCATCGGCAAAAGCATCGCTATACTTCCAGGCGTTCGGCACTTCCGAGCTGCCATCACTCACCCATCCGTTACCCGCCTTCGGAACGGTGCAATGCACAGAACGGACTCTCGTACCGAGCACAGCTCCGCCTGACATGGTGTACCCTCCGCCCGTCCCGATTTCACAGCTGGGATCGACATAGCAACCGGACAGATAAGATAAGCGGAACACGCCACCGTACGCAATGCAACCATAGAAGCTGCAACGGCTGTGAAAAGCGCTGCCGGACGCACCGCTCCTGACTCCCACACAGTTCGTGAACACGCAATCAAGAACCTGGAACGAGGAATGGTCCGGGCGCAAGGTGAAGATTCCGCCGCCGGTATGACGGGGCTCATCCGCAAGTTTGTTTTCGGAATTCGGCACGAGATCCGTATGTCCGTCCGCCAACGTGAATCCCTGGATGGCAGGGGAACAATCAGAGGGCGCATGCACCAGCCCCACACATCTCGCGGCATCGCTTCCGCACCCGGGGAACGCGGCGGAGACCTGCACCGTGGCAGCCTTGCCCTTGATGCGGGTGACAGCCGCCCCGCCGGAGCTCTTCACCAGCACATGACGATCCGGAATCACCACACGCGTTGCCACGTTTGAAAACACCATGCCTCCATCTTCATAATCTCCAGGAGCCACAGTAACGAGGTAACGACCTTCGGCGCCGCAAGACGCCACGGCATCCATCGCATCCTGGATCGTGACGTACGGCTTTGTCTCGGAACCATCCGAATCAGCGCCATCATAACCGCCATCCACCCAGTACCTCTGCGTGACAGTTTCCTCTGTCAGCTCTGCGGCATCGGACGCAAACGGCGGATGGCAGACGCCGACCGTACCGTCGTACATCGCATAGCGGTATGGAGTACCGCGATAGAAACCAACCGTTTTATACCGGAAGAAATCACGATTTGAAGACTTCACCCTTCTGAAGAACGGAAACTTCTCCCCATGCGCATACGAAGGTACACGGTTGTAATATCCGTCGACCGTTGTGCCGGCGGCAAACACAAGACGTCCGCACCCTGCCGCAACGGCGCCTTGCACCGCACCCGCGTCACACGTTTCCTTCGTGACATCAATCGGATTGCCGTTGAAGTCCTTCATCTCCACCCAGTCAGGCAGGTTTATGATACCAGTGAGATACTCCGTTTTTCCTCCGTTTTCGCAAACGGTCCCGGCAAGCAGCCTGTAATCGCCGACCGCCGGAGCGAAGAGTGCGAATTTGCATTCATCCATTCCGTAGCTGTTTGCGTCCTGACCGACCGGATAGTACTGCCCACCGTCAACTCTGTTGATGTCGTACATTCCCTGCCGCGCGGTGAACACGCAGTTGTACACGTACGTATTTCCCCTCGTGCCCGAGCCGTCACATCCGTGGAAAGTGCAGTTCACGACCAGCGAACGGTGCCCGACCGCCGGTCGCTCGCTGTTGCCATAGTAGTTTATGTTGCCGTCGATGACGCAGTTCCACAGTGCCGCGCTGATCGCGGACTCGCCCCAAGACTTGCCTCCGCAATCCTTGATGAGCGTACGTATTGCAGTACCGCCGCGGATGCCGCCGTTCCAGTTTCCGAAACAGTTGGACACCACACAATCGACGATGTAGGCGTTTGAGAAAATCGCCGCGTTCTTGTCTATAGAAGGCGCACCGTACACGCAGATTCCGCCGCCCTCTCCGGTATCAGTGCCATTGCCGCCACCGCTACCGCCGTCGGTCGAACCGTCACGGAACGTGATTCCGTGAAAGCGCGTTCCGGCCGCGGTGGACGCCACGAACACGCATCGCATGCCGTCGGCGCCGTATTTGACGTCTGTGGAACTAAGTACGCCCACGACATGCGTCACCGCCTTGCCGCCGGTCGACTCGAACACAAGCGGCTTTGTTACGACCAGCCGGCTCAAACGGTCGTTTTCGGTGTGAGTTGATCCGGGACCTTGATTGTAGTCGCCCGGCATCACCTTGATGACATCTCCCGCCGCCACGGAATCCGAATCGTTTGCCTCCTGCAGCGAACCGAACGCAGTAGCGGGCGTCAACCCGTCCAACCCCGCCTGTCCGTAGTTCGCAGCGTTCACGTACCACGTATTCGGCACTCCCGAAGCATCCGCCACAAGCGACAAAACGGAACAAAATGTCAGACATCCTGCCGTCTTGACGATTTTACTGCTTGTCTCTCGAAATTTACCGCCCATTAATTATCCTCCTGAGATAATTGCAACTCACTACCATCCCACAGACGGGACAGAATCCTTTCTTTGACCGATTACGCGAATGGTATCATAGCCCAACCTTTTGCGTCAAGGCAATTCCAGACAAATTCAGGGGCAGACCGATAGCGGGGGCATCAGCGTAAAAAGAAAGGAACTCGCATGGGACGACGACAAGCTGCTCAAGCTTATGATAGCAGCGTAACGGAACGAAACAACAAGCCCCCTCCATCGAACCCGCGCGGGCTCGATGCCCGCGCGCTCACAAAAAAGACGGGCGCGATCGATTCCTGCGCCTGGAACGGGTATTGTAAGGATGAAATCGCGCCACGACCATGCGCCACTGGCGGCTGAACGCTGGCGGCTGATTACTAAAGCACTTCCAACGCGTTAAAAATCCGTTCTCATCCGCGTCAGCGAAGGACCCATTCCTCCCATGCATCCGGCAGTCCATCACCATCGGCATCGTTGCCGATGGTATAGTCCTTGCGCTGAGCCTCACCCGCCGTCCCCTTAGTCCTGACGGACGCATTCTTGCGTCCGACCTGTTGCCCAAAATGAGAATTCAATTCGGAACAATTCTCTCGCTTCTGATGAGACGGTGAATCAATGAGAATATGGTTTGGACTGATTCTCAAGATTATAGTGCGGACGAAATCCTATCCCATCCATTTGCCTTAGCCCCACCCGTACAACGCGCAGCTTGCGCGTTAGCTTTCGCGAGGTCTGTCCCTTCAAGAATCAACAGAAATCATCCAATTAATCAATCATCCGCCCACTCTTTTTAACTTATCTCACTTTTTCAAAGGATATGACCCCAGATTTTTCCTTCATTACCAAACATATCATTTACGTCAAGGAATGCGGACATTCTTTCGCGTGAGATTTGAAAGTCTTGCGACAATCTCCGTTCCATACTCCTTCGGAGGATGGGGAGCATCATAAACTTTCAATCCGAGCTTCTGCGCCTTGTCGACTCCGTACGGAACATAGGGCATTATGTCTATCGACTCGACTCCATCCAGTTCATCAGCCAGCGCCCCACGCGCTTTCAATTCCGACATATCGTCATTGATACCGGGTATCATCGGACACCTCATCACGATGCGCCGCCCCGATGCATTCAGGTGACGGATGTTCCGGAGAACCGGTGCGAGCGGACGGCGCGTGTACTTAAGGCATTTTGCGGAATTGAGAAGCTTGATGTCATACAGCCACAGATCCACGAACGGCTCAACGCTTTCGACGGCCTTCAACGGCGCATAGCCGCTCGTTTCGATTGCGGTATTAAGTCCCGACTCCTTCGAGAGCCGCAGAATCTCACGGCAGAAGGCTGCCTGCGCAAGCGGTTCGCCGCCGGAGAGCGTCACGCCACCTCCGGAGGCGTCGTAGAACGGCTTGTCGCGCAGCACCTCCTCCACGATCTTCCCGGGAGTCGTCTTCCAGCCGACAGTCTCGCCGTTGCAGTACTTCTCAATCTCATAGCTCCAGCTTTCCGGAGAATGGCACCAGACGCATCTTAAGGGACACCCCTTGAGCGCAACGACCGTCCTGATTCCGGGACCATCCTTCGTCGCAAACTTCCATACGTTGAAAATCGTGCCTTCCATCCGCTACCTCACATATGCCACGGTTCGCGCTATGATTTCATCCTGAATTGTCTTCTTGAACCGGACAAAATAGCCGGAAAAGCCCGACACCCTTACACGCAGTGTAGGATATTTCTCAGGATGCTTCTGAGCGTCAATCAGCGTCTCGCGCGAAACATGGTTGAGCTGCAGGTGGATTCCGCCTTCGCGGAAATATGTCTCGACAAGGATGACGACTTTCTCGAATTCATTGTCGTCCGAGACCGTGGAAGCCGGCAGCGACAGGTTCATGATTGCGCCGCCGCACATCATGTGCTCCGGATCCGACCGCGCCACGGAGAGAAGCGTGGACGTCGCCTCGCCGCTTCCGTGATTCATCGCGGGGCCGCTGCCGAAGGACATGTCCTCGCCGGCCCTGCGTCCATCGGGCGTCGCTCCCGTCACACGGCCAAACAGCGCACCATGGTCATGGTAGCCGGTAAGAGTGCCGAAGTCAAAGAGGTTTCCAAACCTGTCGCGCCGCCCGTCGGCGATGCGGAAGAGCGCCATGTGCACAAACTGCGCCACCTCGTTCGTAAACGGTTCGTTGTTGCCGAAGAACCGCCCTTCACGGGAAATCTTCTGATGAAGTTTCTCGTGCCCTTTCCAGTTCATCGCGATTGCCGCAACCAGCTCATCCATCGTGCAGCGCTTCTCCTCGAACACGAACTGACGCACTATGCAGAGGGAATCAATCAGGTTGGGAATGCCGATTGCCAGCACCAGAGGATCCGCACACGAAGCGCCACCACGTGTAGGACTCTGCGCATTCTCAATGCATCCATCCAGAAAGAGTGCGGAAAGGATGTTGCAGTCGCCCGCGCGGAGCTCGTTGAACTTGTCGAACCACACCACGTATTCATCGAATTCGCGCCGGAACTGATTCTCGAAAAGCTTGCTGAAGTCTGCCCAGCTGCGGCAGGCGAGAACTTCCGTGCGACGATCGGTGAACAGTTTGTCCATCGTGCGAAGGACGTTCCATTTACATCCGCCGAGCGACACACCTCCCATGAAGGTAAGCTCGTTGCATCCGGTCATGCAGTAATCGCGCGCCTTTTCAACAGGCATGCCGAAATGCTTCGTAAAACCCTCGATTCGCGGCATGTCTCCGTCAAAGGCGATGCGCATGTTTGGGTCCTTGCGCTCGCAGTCGAGCATGAAGCGCAGCACCTCGCGCTTGGTGCCGGGATGCCAGCGGAACGACATCTGAGGACGCTTGAGATCGAGCGCCATCGCCGACTCGACCACAAGCTGCGAGAACTCCGACCAGCCGTCCCGTCCGTCCGGAGTCAATCCGCCGACGGTCATATGGCACTCGCCGCCCTTATCATAGTTCGAAGACTTGTGCGAAGTGTGGGCGTCAATGTATATGAAAAGCTCCTGCAGAGCCTCCTCCGCCTGAACACGTGTAAGCGTTCCCTTCTTCAGGTCGGCAAAGTATAATGGAGCAAGATACTGATCAATGCGTCCAATTGCATCTGCAAGACAATCGAAGCAGAAGTATATGCTTTGTACCGCATCAAGGAACGATTTCGCCGGCTGCATTGGCACACGTTCGCAACGTTCCGCCATCTCAAGAAGTTTCGCCTTTCGGGCGGCATTCGCTTCGGCGGCAGCCTGACGGCGGCACTCCGCTGCGCAGTTCGCCACACGCGTCTCTAGGCCATCCATCGCAAGCTCCATGCCTTTGAGGTAGTCGAGACGCTCCTTGTTGCCTGCCCACTTGCGCTTCGACGCCTCTATCTCTTCTCGAATTTGGATAAGTCCGCCGTTGATGAGCTTGGGGTAGTTAATGCTGCTATGCTGCCATTCGAAAGTCGCAAGGGCATCTTGAGGTTTTTTGTAGTAACGCTTATAGCCATGCTGCTTAAACGCCTTATGCCCAATGCGCTGAAAAAGGTCACTCTCCACAGAGCCGTCAAACGACAGCCAGCCTACAAGCTCCTCGTCCGGCCATATCGCGACCGGCTGGGCCGAGATATACTCCTTGAGCCGCTTTCCGATCCGCACCGGTTCTGGAAGAGCCATATCGGCAGAATCATACGCAACACGAAGAGGTTTAGGTCTTATATCTCCAGCCAACGCCCTCGCAAGCAACCGCTGGATACGCCCGCCGGGAATCCGAGCGCCAGCGCCGAAAGGCCGCAGCGCATCAACGGCAAATGCCGGTCGCTTCCAGTCCATAACAACCGCTGCCGACGATGCGGCTATAAAAGATCTGCGTGTCAGTTTCATATATCGCCTTCTTTCATTGTTGTTCCACAGTGCCTTAATAATATGGTTTCCATAAGACCTATTGCAAAGCCGAATGCAGGCCAATCATGGAGACAAGCAGCCGACCGTGATCACCGCATTGGGATCGGTTGATACAAGCGGAATGCCGCCAACGCCAATCTGAAACCGCAGGTCGTCCTGATTCCTGATAAACCTAAGGTGCCACACCTCATCAGAAGCCGTCTTGCTGCGCTTAACATTGAAGTTCATTATCGACGACTGGTACGGCATGTCCGCAACCTCCCTGCCGAAGGCATCAAACAGCTTGGCCTGTACAGGCTCGATCGGAGATATGTTCACCGACACCATCTCAGACTCCGCCGGCACGCAGAAGTACAAGGACTTATTCTCCGCCTGGAATAGCGCCACCGGAGCGTCGGCCTGCAAAGCTCCAACGGCACCATCGCACGCCATCTGGATTACCGCTGTGTTGCGCGGAGAGACCTCAAACCTGTACACGTTGGCACCCTTCGCCTTGATGGTGTATTCGAACCTGCCGACAGGAACGTCCAACATACCGAGGTCGGTGCCGATTTTGTCAAGCATCTGCACCACGGCCGCGACAGGCTCCGTTCTGTTCTTGCGAAGTTTCTTGGACCTGAAATGGACCTTGTACTCACCGGCGCCCGGGACCGACACCACATACACGAATGGGTTGCGCACGGTCGGCATGAACATACCCTTTGCGGGAGGCTTCCCAGACATGGGCTTGAGATTGGTATATTCCACCGTCGTCGACTTGAACTTGGCAATAAGTTCAGGACGTGGCCTGTGCTTCGCGGCGAACACACCTAGATCGAACGTCTCTCGCTGACCACCTCGCTCAACCGCAATCTCGCCTGTGAATCTCTCGCTGATTCCATATCCGCGCGGAGCTTCGAACGCACAAACCTTCTTGCCTTCATCAACCATTACGGTGCAGCGATTGAAGGCAAGGTTGCCGAAATCGCCGTTGAACCGGCTGTTGTTGAACAGAATTGCGCATTCCGACTTCGATCCTCTCGCATCAATGACACAGCCGGTGAAACTGATGTCCACGCCATTGGTGGAAAGGTTGGTTATCTTCACTGGAACGCTGTGATTCCCTGCGAACTCGCAATTCTCGAATCTTACGAAACCCTTAACCTGTCCGAACTTCTCGATACGAACCGGATTCCCAGCCATGAATGCCACCCCGCAGCTACCATTGCCTTTCGCTTTGCAGCGGCGGAACGTTATGGATACGGGCGTCGTACTCGCAGTGAGTGCCGCGAAGTAGAAATCGATGCCGTGCGCCTTGTTTCCGTTGAATTCACAGTCTTCGTACAGGACGTTTACGTATTTCTTCATGCTCTTCCTGTTCGGTTCCATGTCAATGCCGGAATTCGGCGCCGTGCCAGACGTCTCGTTGAAACAGCAGCGGCGAACCGTCATGCCGTCCACGCTGATCGGGCTCATCCCCTGACGGTGATGGTCACGGACGACAAGGTTCTCGAGCGTGACATTCTTCGCTCCGTTCACATAGATGCCATCACCGCCGGAGGACAGGATCGCAAGATCCTTGACCGTAACATCCTGCGCGGAGAGGATGGACACCGCATGACGCCATTCGCTGTGTGCGTATTTCTGCTTCGGGTCGTGGTAGTCCGCTTTGTTCATCGCCAGCACGGCATTGCCTTCGCCACGCAGGATGACATTTTTCGCTTTACTGGTGATGCGGATAAGGCATTCGCTTCTGCCGTAGAACTCGCCGCGTTTCGCCTTGAGCGTCACACCGTCGGCTAGCACCACCTCAATGTTGGAATTGGTGATGAACAGCGGTCTTGCGATCCAGTCTCCCGCCTGTCGGTCAATAATGACCTTGTTCGCGCCGGAGTCGAACGCCGCCTGCAAAGCGGCGGTCGAGTCCGCAGCGTTCCAGCCGAACGACGATGCGTTCACAACCCCTTCAGCGCCTGCCGCACCGAACGAGCTGAACGCCACAGCAGCGGCAAATGCAATCCATTCTACGAATGTCTTTCCCATCTTCATCTTTTTGCGACACCTTTATTCATTAAAAAGTACAAACGAGGCGGAAACCATAGGCACGACCGTTTACACCTCCGGAGACCGAACCGCGAGACGCAGAACGGCAATCTTTGGCCGAGGAACGCCAGTGGCCGCCACGCACTACACGATTATCGCCCGACGACGGACCTTGGGGGTCGGTCACGTCAGAAGCAGTAAGAGCAGCGAACCAGTCGAGGCAGAACTCCGCTACATTGCCATGGCAGTCGTAGATGCCCCATGCGTTTGCTTTCTTCTGCCCGACACTCATTGCAGATTTCGCATTACCCGTTCCCAATTTATTTTCAGCACCGAACCAACCGAGTTGTACCAGATGCTCATCATACTGAATGTTCGTGACAAGCGTCGATCCTATGTAATAGTTTGTCGGACTCAGGTTCGACCCGTCATTGAAGTCCGAATCCGTCCCCGCCCGGCAGAGAAACTCCCATTGCGCCTCCGTCGGCAGATCAAACCCATCGAGACCCGTGCGCTCGCGGAGCGCGTACAGAAATGACTTCTCTCCGACCTTTTCGTGTCCCGTGTCGGGCCAGTTAACACCATCCGCGTTTTTCGCGCCCCGCACGTCCGCATAGCTGACGTAGTTGACCGGCGCGTGGTTACCACCGTTCTGATCAGAACTATTCTTATTGATTACACGCACGTACTGGGCATGCGTGACTGGGAATACGCCTGCAAAAAATCCCTCGCTGAGCGTGACGCTGCGGACGGTCTCCGCAGTTCCAGCGTTGTCGATCAGGCTGCCATAGGTTGTGGAGCCATGCGTGTATGTGACAGGGCCGGTCGAACCGATGCGTCTCAGCCATAAGTAGCGGTCCATGTCGGCTGTGTTGTTGGCTTGTCCGTATTGGTTTGTTGAAGGGCCCGTAAAGGTGTAGGTTACCGGATAGCTGGTTGCGGACTGTCCACCATCCAAATCAACCTTCATATACACGCCCGGTATCTGATATATCTGATTTGTGTAGTAGGCGCTCAGGCGAATGACGGCGTTGGTGGCGAGGTTCCCGCGCCAATCCTTGCGCGCGCGCCAGCGGATGGTGTGTGAGCCAGGATTGATCACATCGGCCTCGGTCATGCTGTAGGATCCCGTGAGAGTGGAGAGATATTCCGAGCCGATTGAGACGCCGTTCGTAAGCACATCCATACGAACGATACCTGGGTGGTTCTCAAGTTTGTAATTGACGACGACGTCCTGCGTCCGCGATTCCTGCTTAACTGAGGTCATCGTTACAACAATCGGGTTTTCAAGGTAGTCCTCCGCGAAAGACGGGAGAAGCGCAGATACAGCCAGTACCTTTACAAGTATTTTCTTCATTTGCAGTTCCTTTGACGGGTGAATTGTTTTGAATTTTAAGTTGCCTATCGGAAGATGACCACGAAACTAATTTCTCTAAGCGTGTCGATGGAGATGACATGCTCGTCATTATCGCACAGACGGGTCTCAACAACAGGGATGGTCATCTCGTCGTATGCGACAGGCGTCGACGCTGGCACAATAGAATCTGTCGAATCAGGAGCGACAACAGCGACGGCCTGCCGCATCCACAGCACAAGAAACGACAAAAACACCAGCAATTTTATCATAAGCCCTACTTTTTTCATTTTCACACTCATCATCATTTTGACAATTTTCATATCATGTTCTCCTTGATTGTTTTCCGTTGAATTACTCTCACTTCACAGACATCCGCCATACGCGCGTTTCGCCGAGTTTCAGCTTTTCGGTTATCGCTGTCACACCCTTGCGCGACGGCGATGCGCCGAAGATCTCACTGACATCGGATTTGACGGGCAGACAGACCTTCTTTTCGCCGTCCGAAGACGCATGCAGCATCACATATCCGCGCCCTGCGGTGAGCACATCATTGGAGTCTATCCAGATATGCGCTCCGGCATCGCGCAATGCGCTGCGCAACGCGGCCGGCTCTGGCGGCTCGGCCATGAACACGCTTCTCCATCCGTCGCGCTCGCACACCGTACTTCCCGCCGGCTCCAAAAGACGGCGGCACGGAGGCTTGTCGCCAAGGTATTTGTATTTTACGGGTACGCCGGTCAACTCTCCCACTCTTTCGACGCTTCCCTCGTCTATGCCGTCGTAATAGCCGGGAGCGAAGAACCATATCGCAGTCTTGTCTGGACGCCGCACGACCGCCTTTATCCTCTCGCGCATCTTGGGCGAGAGCGTAAAGAGATTGGGGAATATGTACACCTTGTAGTCGGGCGTGCGCGGATTGTCGATATCCGCAAGTTCGTATGAATCCATCGGCACTCCGCAGAACGGAAACAGGTTACGGTGCAGCGCCACATGCGCGTAGGCGCCCATGTGGACGGCATGGGTCCCGCCCCGGCTGGCCGTGATGTATTCGTCGGCGGGAATGAAAAGCGCGACTTCCGCCGGTGTCCACTTGGCCGTCTCCAATGTGGCGGCGGCTTCCGCCGCACCGATGCGGATCGACTCCATGATCTCCGGTGCGGAAAAGGTCGCGTTTCCGCCCAGCATGAACCACCAGTTCTCCCAGCCGCCGCACAGGCTCTTGCCTATGGAGCGGCGGACAATGGCGAGCGATTCATTGAGCGGACGCCGCCTGGTCTGCGGTGTCGGAGAAAATGACGGCTCTGAAAGGAACGTACGGAAGTCGCTCTCCTCGAAATACACGACATTGTGCAGACGGTAGGAGGATTGATAGAGGGTCTGAGATCTTCCGCTCCATCCTATCTCCCGGCTCGCGTTGTACATCGGCGGAGCCGCGAGAAAATCGACTTTCCCCGATCTGAGGAGACGCGAAATCCTGCCATGGTCGGCGGATGTGTAGCCGAAGAACGCGCCGACAAGCTTTTTGCCGCCGGTCAGTTCCTTCACGCACGACGCCGCATCCATAAGCATTTCGACGAGCGCATCCGCCCTTGCATTCACATCCCGTCTTCTGTCTGCAAATGCGGAATACGGAGCAAGCGCATCGAGCGCGTCGCATTTCGCCTTGGCGAACATGCCGGGGCCGCCGTATCTTCCGATGGAAAGCCATTCGCCGCAGGAGAAGGCGCCGAGATGATATCCGATGACGCGATCTGCGTAATCCGACTTCTCCACATGCGCTATCATGTCCTTGAGCATGCCGCGGTAGAGTTTGCGCCATGCCGCCGACTCCGGCCGGGGAGCCCTTACATAGTTCCGCCGGTGATTATCGGTCATTTCAACCTTCACAATCTCTTCAGGATGGCGGTCGCTCCATTTGGCGGGAGGGTCGATCTTTATGCGAGGAAAGATCAGCTCCTGCGGCGAGGCGTCGATCAGTCCACGGACGATTGCATCGAACAGCTCGAAGTCGTACACCCCTTCGTCAATCCACCACTGACGCGGATTGTAGCGTTTGTCGTGCATCGTCCAAACATCGCTGGCAAAATGCACTCCGGCATCGCTGAACTCCTTTAGTACGGGAACTGCCGCACCTAACTTACAGGCAGGCGACGGCATGACCGCCGTCGCCGCAACCGGCTTGCCGTCAATGGCGAAGCGCGGCACGCCGCCGACATTCACCACCGACATGTCAGTCGCCGAAGCGCAACAGGCAAATAAGGCTGATGCAAAAAACGAAAGATCCCAACTTTTTCTGTAGAGTAGAGACCCACGCCTCGACGTTGCCGTCGATGCGGCTTCCCCCTCGTCAAACCGTACGTGCGGATTTCCCGCATACGGCTTTCCATTGAGTGATTCTCTCCCTGTCACGGCTTTTGCTCCTTTCTTTGCTTTTTAATGATCGCGTATTATATTTGTTTTTTTTTTATGTCAAATCCGCATTCTCGCAGTTGCAAAGCGAATCGGCACACGCCGACCTGTTTGAGGCGCTCTCACTGCAGAAACCCTTCGCTCCGCGGTCGATACCCGCCTCCACGCCACTACGGCTCCCTCAGACGGACAGAGAAGAATGAGAATATGGTTCGGACTAATTCTCACATATGTTCAAAATCACGGTATTTGCAAAATAGGTTGTTTACCGAGTGAAATTATCACTCTTCTATGTAGACCTTTAAAGTCCAGGTCTCTGAGCCTTGTCGCCCCCGTACGGCACATAGGGCATGGGCAATTTCACATTCGCTTCCGATTCTGCGACATATCGGCATCCCGGCATGGCGGGCAATCACGCACTGCCCGCATCAGCCCTGATTGGATTACCATCTTTCACTGCGCATTCGGATATGCACGCGGCTCTCGACTTTCCCATGCGCGATCTCTTTTCCTGAAACCGCACGCAGGACATCAATCCCGCTTCGGCCAGTCTTCCGGCTTTTTATGAATGATATTGCCTAGCCGGAGACTTTCCGCCCTGTCATCAGCCTTTATACCGTCATTTCCATCCGACACAATCGTCAGATCGCTTATGGTCACGCTGTCGCCGCCATGAATGTGGAGCGCATGTCTACATCCGCCCCCGTCCACGGCGATTGCCGCAGTCACAATGCCATGCAGAAACACATTGGTAACACCCTTCGGGATCGTCAGCAGACCGGCGGCATTTGAATTCACCCCGGCCCTCTCCCTGATAGTGACACCATCCGCAACCGCGATTTCCTGATTCGATGTGCGCAGGACAACGGGCGACACAATCCAATCACCTTCGTCGCGCCAATCCACGATCACCCTGTCCGCTCCGGAATCTATCGCCGATTGCAGCGCCGCCGTAGCGTCTTTGGCGTTCCATCCGAAAGACGACGCCATGACCGTACGCATGTTTGACTGGGCATCTTTCTTCCGTTTCAGCGCCGACAGCCGCTCAACCGTCTCCCTGTCGGCGGGATAGTCCAATGCATCCGTGTATTTCTCGTTAAGGGTAGTCTTCTGATTCAGGTAATCTCCAGGCAGCATGCCGCCAAGGACAAGGTTCATGACATCAGGGCCGTCAGGCGTCATGGTAACCCAGGTTATGTGATCCATCTCCCCGTATTCAGGCCCTTTGAGCTGAGTGCGCTGCTCGCCGCCCAGTCTGGCGTTCATGCAGCTTCCGCCGCCGGCGACGGAAAGGACGTAATAGTCCCTGCCGTGTCTCTTGGCATGCAAATACGTATGCCAGTCCCCTGCGAACACCGTGTACCTGCGCTTTGTCAGTTCCTCCTTCTCGAACCTGAACCAGGCATCGGTCAGCCATTCGGCGGGCTGATGCATGAATATGCACGTCCAGCGCACATCGGCATTGTCATCCAGCGTTTTCTTGAACCATGCATACTGACTGTCGGTAATCCCGACCTGTTCTCTGCCGGCGACGCGGCCTTCCATCGTGTTGAGACACACGAACAGCACCCGCTTGTAGACAAAGCTGTAGTATGTATCGTTCCCGTAGAACTTCTTCCATCCCTTGGTGCTCTCCTCGTTCGCCCGGGCGAAACACGGCGGATACGGGCGACTACGGCCGATGTCATGGTTCCCGACAACCGTAAAGAACGGGGCGACGACCTTTGCCGTCATGTTCGTCAACTCGGTCTGCTGTTCAATCTGCACGTCGGCAACGGTTCTCCGGGCATTCACATACTGCATATTCATGCCTTCAACCAGATCGCCCACCGTAATGACGAATTCAGGATGCATCCTGTTGACCTTGTCCAGCGCATTGGTGAACGCTCCGCGATAATCGCCGCCCGTCCTGTCAGGCACGATGGCGAACTGGAAATCGTCGGGATCGTTCTGGAAGTTGAGGTGCGTCCACGGACGCGGCTCCGCTCCATGCGCCACTGCTGAAAACAGGCAGGAAAAAACGCAGGCGGCGACAAACGCGGAATTCGTATCGCATCCGGTCTTTGACAATGCATCATTCTCTCCGACAACTCCGGCTGGCTTTGCTTGGCGCATCATTCCAATCTCCTTTACCTTTAACAAGGAGACCTATTATAACACATCACATCCAGCCGACCCCGCCTTACTGCGAAACGGGGCCCCTTCACAATGGAGAAAATCCCGCGAGTGACGTAATGCCGCCACGGTTTCAGCCCATTCACTTTATCCAACGAATGGTGCGCACAAGCGTATGGCTTTCGCCCGGCTTGAGCGTATATGCCTTTTCCTTCTTCAACGTTCCGTTCTCTACGCAAATGAACCTGCGCCAATCATCCGGGCCGATAGGAGAAACATTTCCGGATAGATGACTTTCAGGATTCGGACGCCATACATAATATCCATCGGCCCCCTTCTGCGTGAACACAAGCGTCCGGCCCTTCACAGTATCCATAAGCCGGCATGTTCTCCGTCATTGAGGAAGGAGAACAGGCTGCATACACATGCGATAAACCTTTTCTTCGTTTTCAAACGCGCGACAGCCCTATCGGGCAGCATTTATGGAGCGGAAGTTGCGGAAAAGACGGACCGACTTCGGATTCATCCGACCCTTTTCGTTCACGCCGACGTTGACAGTCACTGCGGCACCGACAGACGTGAAATTGCGCACTACCGCCTCGAGTTCCTCGGGGGTGTAGGCCGGATCCGGGAACTCCCCACGTTCTTGCAGTTCCTTCATCCTGTTCTTGTCGAGCAGGTCCGGTCTCTTTGCCTTCATGTCATCAGACGCATGCCACGGAATCCAGGCGCCGTAGGCGTTCCAATAACCTTCGAGGGGGAAATGTGTATGGCACAGACCGCGCCCGCATCTTGCCAAAGGACCATCCGGCTTCCATACGGGATAGCGCTCGCCCGGCTCAAGTTTCAGTTTTCTTATGACAATTCCGCCATCCCTTATTGCATTGGCCTCGCCGGACAGATAGTCTCCGCCATACACACATTCGAGGTTGTTGGTGACTCCGTCTTTATCTATCGTCACGATGCCGGAGTTGTATCCGACCACAGCATCCGGATTGCCCGCTCGCGCCGCTTCACGCCACAGATCCTGATGCAGTTTGCCCTGATCGTACCGTACCGGAGTTGCGCCATCGAAGAACCACCCGTCGCAGTAGCGGCCGAAGTTTTTCGACCACGTGGTTACAATCCTGGTCCAGTTCGTCTGGAAATATGCATTCTCCTTGTCGTCATAGCTCCAACGGAAAATCTGCATCATGGTCGGCTCAAGCATGTCGCATGGCAGATAGCAGATCAGTCGTTTCCCGCGCTTTTTCAGCTCCCGTCCGATTTCCTTCACAAGATCACGACGTGACGGCACACGGTAGGCTCCGCACATTTTCGCCAGATCGTCGTTCGGGCTCGCATACGCCCCTTTACTCTGCCCCAGAGTGAAGAACAGCCAGTCCGCACCTGTCTCGTCGAAATCCTTCATAAACCCTTCAAGATCGAACGCTTCGACCGGTTCATCCACATGAGGCATGCGATCCGTCACATGGCACCGTGCATAGAGCCAGAATGCCATCACCCCGTAGCGTCCGCTCATCCACCACGCCGGCGTATCAAGTTTCTGCGTCGCAACGGCGGAAAACGAAACGACCGCCGCCAATGTCATCATCGTGAATTTCATCTGTTAATCCTTTCAGTGTAAGATTGCGTCTTATTCTTCGGATGTTCCCGGTACATGTTCCGGGACTACCGGCGCGACAATGCGTATCCCTCGCCATTTGCAGTACTGAGGCGTGTACAGATGCGTCCTGTGACTGCTTCTGATGCGCTCATAGTCATCGTCCCACGATCCTCCGCGAAGTACTCGGTGCGTCGGATATCCCGGATCGGGAGACGGCGGTCCTTGAGGATCGACCAGCACCGCACTGTCGGCATACGCGGAATTGTTGGTGCGAAAATAGTCGAGACACCACTCGTTTATGTTTCCGCCCATATCGTAGAGTCCCCACCGGTTTGGAGCAAGCAAGCCGACTTCATGGGGGGATTTTTCCGTCAACGCAGGATCGTCGCTCCAGTTCTGCCTGTTCCATGCACGTCCGCGCGATGCTTCCGCAGACACTTCATCACCCCACGGCGTAATAGTGTCAGTACCGGCACGATAAGCAAACTCCCACTGGGATTCAGTCGGAAGATCGAACACGAAGGAAGGCTGAAGCTGCCGCAACCGACCCAGAAAACTGCCAGGATTGACATAACTGCTGCCGGGCCATACCGCATCCGCACCGCGTACGGAATGCGTTCCGTCGGCAAAGCCGCCCCAACTGATGTTGTGCACCGGCATTTTCCAGTGACGCGGATCAGACTTGTAATTGGATCCGCATACCTGAGACACGAAATAATACTGGCGTTCGGTTATCTGGAACACGCTCATCCAATAATCCCTGGTGAACTGAACATAATGTGCGGATGCCGACTCTGGCGGCAAACCGGCATCCCACTTGCCACCTCCCATGCACCAGAGAACATTTGCCGCCGGAATCTTGCGCATGACAAGCTTTGAATGCTTGTATATCTCATTTGTGACGCCGCCCGGAACCGCCCCTTCATCAACATAGTAGAACACCGGAAGGTTAGGCCCAGCCAAATCTATCACCGCGTAATCAGGAGGATTGTTCGTTGTCCATTCGCGCACCTCGACGGTCAGGTCGTCAACACGCGTATCGACGACATGCCCGTCCCATGTATGGTCCGGCCGCCAGTATATGCGATGGTTGCCGGGATTGACGATACGGTTCACGTCGCCCCCAAGATCGGAAAAATTCCTTGTGCCGATCGAACACCCGTTCGTCTTGATGTCAACAGTCACAATCTTCGGCACGTCGCCGGACAGCGTGTAGCATACAACCGCTTCGCGGGTTGCCTCGTCAAAGGATATCTCCGGCTTCGCGAACGGCGTTTCATCCAATGGTTCATGGTGTACCTGCGCGATCGGACATGCCAATCTTACGCCACACCATCTGTTCCAACCAGTCTCACCTATCAACGATTCATGGACATATTCCGGACGCTGGCACGCATATCCGTCTGAATAACCGCCGCCTCTAACCTGCCTGCGCGCACCATATGCGGAAATCTGAGCCTGAGCTCTTGATGGTCCGACCGGATCCACCTCGTAGGAACCGTCCGAGCTGACGGCTGTCGCAGGATCGACGGCGAAATCATGCACAATCTCATTCACATTGCCGCCCATGTCGTAAAGCCCCCACGCATTCGGGAGGCGTCCTCCGACCTTATGAGTGCGCCCCTTGTTGTCTTCATCAACGATCTCGTCAGTCTTTGAATTTGCGGCGAACCAGGCATATGGAGACATGGCATTGGATGTATCCGTATGCAGGACCATCATATCCGAGCTGCGCACCAGATCGACATCGCCGATAAGCGGCAGTACGGAACCGGCGCGCGCGGCGAACTCCCACTGTGCGGCTGTAGGCAGGTCAAAGCCCATTTCCCCGCCCGTTCGGCTTCTCATGACGCCTATCGGAGATGCGGGGTTTACAGATGCCACGGATGAGTTTCGACGGTCTGTCCAGTAATCATACGTTTCGCATCTCCCTCTCATCGTCTGATACGATATCATCTCCACCGGGTGCATATTCCAATCATGGCAGGCCTTGAACGCCGAATATCCCGACACGTATGTCCCCATTAGAGACCTGTACTGTTCATGCGTCATTTCAAATACGGCAATGTAATAGTCATGCGTAAGAGTCACCGGATGCGGACGGCAGAGTCCAGGGTTCAGAGGCGAATCATTCAGCACCGCCCCCATGCGCCACAGGATGTTCGCCGCATCAATCCTCCGGAACAGCATCGAAGTCGTTTTATACACGTCGCCCTGCACTCCTCCAGGCACGGCATTTGAGGACACGTAGTAATTTACCGCACCGGTGGCGAGATTTACGGACATGTAAAGCGGCGGACGGGAAAGAGAGTGTGCCGTAAGCCGCATGGACGCATCTCCCGACTTGAATCTGCCACTCAACGCAGATGTCTGTTTCGGTTTCCACACAATCCGCCGCGAACCAGGCTCCACCCGACAATTGACGTCGCCCGTCATACCGGTCAGCTGGCTTTCCGCAACCTCAACCCCGTTCGTAAAAAGCGCGGCGGTCACAATCGCGGCCTCGTCCTCGAGGACATAGGAAACGACAACTGAATTCCCTGCTCTTTGAGAACAGACCACCGTCTGTTCGTCGATCTTTGGAAACGCCGCCTGCACCGTTCCGGCAATGCCAAGCAAAATGAATGTGACTCTTTTCATCTATCGCTCCGCTGACTTCGCTTTAAACTATCTCCACGGAAGTGGACACACCAAACGGTACCCGATCCACCGGTTGGACTCCTTGTATTCATGCACATTTGCACCCGTGACAGAATGGCTTCTCATGGATGATGTTGCATCGGAAAAACCGCCGCCTCGCCCTACACGCACACGCTCTCCGGTAGCGACGGTTACATTGCACTCCCCGGAGGAGGGCCCTTCAGGATCGGACACAGCCACTGTCGGAGCATTGCCGTAGAGTTCCTGATACACGCTGCCGAAACAGCAGTAGTCCAGACACTCCTCTATTATGTTGCCGTACATGTCGTACAGTCCCCATGGATTAGGAGGATAACTTCCGACTTCAACAGGATGACCCACCGCAGATGCACAGTTCGCCATTCCCTTTACCTTCGCATCGGACACGTCTGCGCCCCACCATACCTCTCCAGACGTACCGGCCCGCGCGGCGAACTCCCACTGGGCGGAAGTCGGCAAATCGAGCTCCAGCCCCGTCCATTTCCGGAATCCGTCAATCAGACAACCGTCTCCGACCATGTGCCCGTCGGCAGGCCAATCCGCTCCGCCACGCATCGTCCGCCAGGAAATCCCCTCCAGCGGCAGAACCCAATAGTCATCCACCACATCCGAGAAAGTTGAGGTGGAGGTCTTGTTTATGCAATACGCCTGGCGTAGCGTCAGTTGGTAGACGCACATGTAATAGTCCGACGACAGCTTCACATAATGGTCGTAGCCATAATTATAGTTCTCCTTCCCCATCCGCCATTCGATGCCTGCGGCAGGAATACGCCGCATCAAAAGTTTTGTCGTCTTGTACTGTCTGCTCCCGACCCCTCCCGGCACGTCGTTCGAGGTTGCATAGAACTGAAGAACATTCTTGACCATAAGGTCCACAACCATCCAGTCTGGCGGATTCGTCTTGGGCCAGACCGTCAGCTTGACACCCACTTCATCGGCGGCCATGACACGGGAATGATCGGGCGAACGGTCCGGACGCCATGTTATCCGCCTTTCACCGGATGAAACCACCTTGTTGACGTCCCCACCGACCTCCACCACGCCAACCGAGACGCCGTTCGTCATGAAATCCGCCGTGACTATGGCATCCTCGCTGAGGTTGTAGGACACGACAATCCCCTCTGCCTCCGTTTTGAAAACCGATACGCCTGTCGCCAACGGCGCCGCTTTAGCCGCAGCAAGACCGGCAACCGCAATCAACCCGATAATTGATTTTTTTTTTCGCATGGGATTCCCCTTTGTCCAAACGGTTTCAACGCAAGATGATCCACAGCGGAATCGGCTCAAACGTCAGGGCGAAGTCGCACTTCTCCACAACCAGACGGCTACGAGCGTCAAAAAGATTTGAACCGGTCACCACCTGGACGGACTCCACCGCAACCGACGGACGCGCATCATGGGAATCCGCCATCACCGCAGACAATTCGACCTGACCGACAAACAGCCCTTCCCGTCCGGATATGTCATACTTCCAATCTATTCCGTGAACCGCCATGCCCAACATGATGGCGCACACAGACAGCAAAACATGAAAATGCATCACGGAACACCTCTCTTTTCAGTTCAACAATTAAGTCATTTCTACCTCGTGCCGCAAATGATATCAAAAACCATACAATGGAATCAATAATTCATTGCGACATATTCAACAAGAAAAATACGACATTTCCAACAAGATATCTGATATAATGCGCGCATGGAAAAACCATTGGATATAGCCGTTTCACTGAGGCTCGACATCATGCCCGGACGCGAGCAGCTCACCGGCATCCTTCGTTATGTCAAGGAACAGGGCCGGAACTGGAACCTGCGCCTTAAGACATGGAAGGAACTTGTCGATGACATATCCGACAACTGCATGAACGCAAGGGGATATATTCTCAGCGAGGTACCGCCTGACACCGTCTCGTCGTTTCTTTCCGCCAACTCGGTGCCGACTGTGACAATCGACACGCCTTCCGGTCTCTTCAAAAAAAGACGGTGCGGCATTACGGCCATAGAGCTCGACAATGCGAAGATCGGCCGCATGGGCGCCGAACATTTCTGCTCGATAGGACGGTACAGGACATTTGCATTCGTCTTGGACAGGGACTCCAGCCACTGGGCGGAAAGCCGGTGCCGTGCATTCGTTGAATATGTGACCGAGAACGGCATACCATGCCAGGTTTACAATGAAGACAATGATGCCGCAATGCCAGAATGGCTTGCACGGATTCCGAAGCCGCTCGGCATCATGGTGGCATGCGACAGGCGGATGGTCAACGTGCTGGAAGCCTGCCGGGAAGCTCGTCTCGAAATCCCTGAACAGGTGGCGCTTCTTGGCGTGGACAACGAAAGCATGTACTGCAACTTCACCCAACCCTCCCTCTCGAGCATCGACCCAGGCCTCGAAGAGGAAGGATACAGAGCGGCCGCAGAGCTGGACTCTCTGATAAGCGCACGCCGCTCCCGTCCTTGCAGACATCTCTTTCTGCCTCCGCTTCGTGTCGTCGAGCGGGAATCTACAGCTGTGCTGCTGCCGACGGCAGCACTCATAAGCAAGGCGACCGCCTTCATAAACGGAAACGCCGCCAAAGGCATCAAGGTTTCAGACGTTGTGCGTGAGATAAGAGTATCGCGCAGTCTGGCCGAACTCCGGTTCAGGCAGATACAGGGCGAGTCCATCCGTTCCGCAATAGAAAAACGCAGACTGTCCTTGGCAAAACGATTGGTCGAAACCACCGACTGCCGCATTTCGGAAATTGTGAATTCCTGTGGATTCACAAACCGAAGACAGCTGGAACGAAGTTTTCTGAAGCATTTTGGAGAACCGATCCGCTCCTGGAGAAAGAAAAAACGACAGCAACATGTCTGAAGATTCAGACAAGCTCGCCGATGAAATCGTAGCCCTGTACCTTCAACGCAGGCAGCTCAAGACCAACCGTGGACTTCGTCTTCCTGTCCCGGATACGCTTCTGCTCCGCAATGATCTTGAGTGCACGCGACTGCGCCACCTTCATCGGCGGACGCCCCGTCGTGGCACCGGCGGCTCACCTTGCCGACGACCGTTTAGCGAGACAATCTTCCCCGGCGGAAGTCTGTCCACTTACCATAAATCTCAAATCAGGCCCTACGTTATGCAGCGAACTCGATCAGTCGGCATTGACTACTGACGCAAGCCATATTTCGGCAAGTGCCGGCCAGCAATCCGTCGGATTTCCGTGTTCTCGCATGCCATATCCATGACCGCCCTTCGAGAACAGGTGCATCTCCGCCTTCACGCCTGCACGAACGAGGGCATCATAGTAGGCAAGCGAGGTCTGGACCTTGCAACTGTCGTCCTGCGACTGCACTATAAACGCCGGTGTGGTCGAAGAATCCACAGGATACTCATCCCTGAGCTTAAGCGGCGGGATCTCCCCCTTCGGCAATCTCTCGAGAAGATCATACGGGTAGATGACCATCGCCCAGTCAGGGCGGCAGGAGACCTTATCAGTATCGTCCACAGCGGCATAGCCGCGCTTCGCGTGAAGCGTCGAGACCCGGACCGCAAGATTGGCGCCCGCCGAATAGCCAATGATCCCAATCTTGGCTGGATTGACGTTGAAGTTCACAGCGTTGGCACGGATGAAGGAAACAGCCCGCTGCGCATCGGCAAGTGCCGCATCGCGCTGCCCAGGACACCTGTACTTGAGGATGAACGCCGACACTCCGCGGCTTTTGAACCATTGTGCGGTCTCTACGCCTTCATGGCTCCAGGCAAGATGTCCATAGCCACCGCCCGGGCATACGATTACAGCAGGCGTCGGATCTTCATGCAAGGCCTTCACGAATGTTACCGTAGGATACGAGACATTCGTAAATCGTACAATGTCGTCTCGTGTGGGCTTCACCGTTTCTGGCGGCATGTCGGCCTTTGCCAACGGAATTTTCCCTTCCGGCCATATCGGATAGGTTTTACCGTTAGGCCCGGCTGAAACGATGTCGCTACACAAGGCGGCAAACACAAAGAGCATCAAGTTTTTCATAATTTTCACCATGTTAAATACGTCAATATCACTTCATCGAATCGAATGCATCCGCATACCGCACCCCGAATATGCGAAGCGACTCGGTGTTGAAATGCAGTTTGTCCCGATTTGGAGTAAGCCCGTCTGATGACACCACACGATAATCCTTAATCTTGCCTTCCAGACCATGAAGCTGAGAGTTGATCTCCTGCCACACGAGTCCTGCACCCTCCCTGTTCCGATAATTCTCAAGATACCTGCCCAATTCGCCGGCGACAAACGGAACTTCGCCAAACTCTCGTCTCAAGGATTTGACTATGGACTCGAATTTCGCCCCCCACTTCGGCGCGCGTTTCACCGTAGCGTCGCTTTCTCCCTGATGCCAAAGGATGCCTCTGAGCTTTCCGCTTTTCAGGGCAATCCGCGTCCGTGCGACGGCATTCGACCAAAGGTCCCCGCCCTCAACCCACCTGTCGATGCGCGTTCCGCCGACGGCGCATGGTATGAGACCGATCTTTGCGTCTTTGTCCCTGTCCGCAATTGCGCGCGCAAAGCTGGCCGACAGCCCGGCACCTGCGCTCTTCCTGTCGAAGTGTATAGGCTCTTCCGCCCGCTGCCATTGTCCCTTTGCATCCAGCTTGAATATCCTGTCGGCGCTGACTCGATTGGCCACAGTCAAGACGCCTCGGCCGGCCATGTTCGACTGGCCGATCAGCAGATAGAGATCCATATCCGCCCTAAGCGGAGACGAATATGTCATCAACGCCAATGTTGCAAACAAAACCACAGCTTTGATTCTTTTCACGACAATCCTTCCTTTGCAGTTTGAGAACACCCGTTGCGGCCCGACTTGATTCTCGGATTGCCGCCTCCGGTCTCATTCCATTCGCGCGTATTATAGCATAATGAATTAAGAGTTGGGACGGCAAGTCGAATGTGGGGCGGGTTTTTTGATATAATTTCGGGTAAATGGAAAAGTCGCGACAGATATCAACTGTTAGCGCAGGAACTCAAGGATAGACAATGAAGTGTTTTGCGTTTTCGTTCAAATGCGCTGCGGTGATCGCGGCGATTGTTGTCGCCGTATCCACGACTAAAGGTGAGCAGAAGGGACTGTTGATTCTCCAGTGCGGCAGCGACTGGTGCGAAAGCGGCGAAGGTGAAGACGGAGAACTGCGCGAGACGTACAGAGCCGATCTGCGTGGTTACTACCCGCTTCCGAGGTCATTCAAAGGGTTGAAATCGCATAAAGCCTTGTAAAACGCGCGTTTCGCGGGGTGTGTCCCTCACCGACCCCAAAGGAGTGTTTCATGCAGCTATTCTACCACACCCCGCGCAACTCTCCATCCCGCCCCCGCCTTTTCTGCGGAGAAGGAGCATAGAATATCAAAACTGGGACGGCTTAAGGTTAAGACCCCCGCCCGTTCCCTCAATCAGCGGAGCAGGATGCGCATGCCGTTCGCCTTCTCCGCCCATTCGCCGAGGAGCGAGGTGAAGGCGCCGTCGCCGGTGAACTTCACGCGGGATACGCACGATGCCTGGACAGCGAGCGGGAAATGAGTGCGATTGACAGATTGAACGAGGGGGATGTAGGTGCCATTGTGAAAAACCGAGACGGAGTAAGTTCCGTAGCGGTAGTCGAACACAAAGCGGAACGTGTACTCGACTCCGGTCTGCGGCGTCACGCCGTCCGCCGCGACATCGACCCATCCATCCGTCGTCCAGACCTGGAAATTGCCGTTTGTCCCGAGCCACAAAGCGCACTGCGCAGAACCGTCGGGAGTCGCCGTCTCCTGCGGCACGGCGTCGAAAGCCACAGTCACATCGACCGTGGCTACATTGCCGCCGGACGCCGAGCCGGGTGTGAACACGTTTTCGCCGGCAAGCTCCGCCGTCCACGAGCCTGCGTCCCATGCCACGGCGGGCGACCATGCCCCCGTGCGCCCGGTCGTAAGGAACGACTCGTCGATCCAGCCAAGCGTCGATGCCGCCGG
>JAZOAC010000165.1:0-8767 GCA_045595285.1 Kiritimatiellia bacterium
GAGAACACAGGTCCGCTCTTCTGGATGCACGGCACGGAGACGGAGGCGCAGCTCAGGGAGTATGTGGGACGCGTCGCCGAAAGCGGACAGGGCGTTCTTACGATCGAGTCGCGCCCGCACGTCGATTGGATGCGCGCGGGATGGTGGCGCGATGTGGATATCGTCCTCGACGAGTGCAGGAAGCGCGGAGTGAAGATGATGGTGTATGACGACTACTGGTGGCCGAGCCAGGGCATGGGCGGCAAGTACCCGATTCCGGAGAAGTTCCAGTGCCGCGACGTGAAGGGGACCGTCTATTGGATTCACGAGGCGCCGGAGAAGATGTCGAACGAAGTGGTGCGCATCGTCGTGAAGGAAATAGACAAGGGCGTGTTCCAGCCCGGATCCGACGGCGACAAGACGATCGTTTACACCTGGTTCACGTCCAATGGCGGCTATCGCCGCTGCTCCACCGTGAACGGACTTGACGAGGAGGCCGTGGATTGGTTCATCTCGCAGTACTACCAGCCGTATTACGACCGTTACAAGTCCGCATTCGACGACGGTACGATCCCCGGCTTCTTCTTTGACGAGCCGCAGTTCCGCTCATGGTGGGGCGATGCGCTTGCGAATGAGCTGAAAGCGCGCGGCGACGACGCGGGCGAACTCCTGACGGCGCTAAAGTTCAGGCTTGCCGATCCGGAGAATCAGTCTCGTGCTCTCTTTCGTTACTATGACGCTCGCGCCGAAGTGTGGGGCCGTACGATGTACGGACGGCAAAGTGACTGGTGCCGCAAGCATGGCGTGTTCTCGAGCGGGCATTTCATCGAGCACGATACCTACTATTACAGCCCTGTCCACGCCGGGGGTAACGTGATGCAGCAGATGAAGTATGTGGAAGTTCCCGGTGTCGACCTCGTCTGCCGCCAGTACTATCCCAACCAGCGCGAGAGCAGGCGGCACCAGATCGCTTTCGGACAGCTGCCGAAGTACGCCTCGTCGGTTGCGCACATCTATAACCTCCACAACGGCAAGAACTGGTGCGAGATCTTCGGCGCGTACGGACAGGACATCACGTATCCGCAGATGAAGTGGATGCTTAACTGGCACCAGTACCAGGGCTGCTACTACCTCATCCCGCACTCGTTCAACCCGCGCGCGCCGTACGACAGGGACTGTCCCCCGTACTTCTACAACGGCGGCAAGGAGCCGCGCTATCCGCTCTTCCGCGTGTGGGCCGACTACAACAACCGCTGCGCCCTGCTGCTTTCCGAGGGCGAGCACGTGTGCCATATCGCGCAGTGCATCCCCGGCGTGAGCTTCCACGTGGGCAAGACGATCCGCCCCGAGATGTTCGCGTTCGCGATCCAGGACGCGCAGCTCGACAGCGACTGGATGGGTTATGACGTGATTGAAACCGCCACCATCGGCAAGAACCCGCGCACGGGGCGTCCCGCGCTCCGCACGACGAACGGCAAGGAGTGGTACGACATCCTCACGCTCCCCGCGACGGAGTACGTGCCGTTCGCGGTACTCGAAAAGGCGCTCGCGTTTGCGAAGGCCGGCGGCGTGGTGATCAGCTACGGACTGCGTCCGATCAACACGCCCACGCGCGGAAAGGAGTCGTGGGAGGTGCGTAAGATTGTTTCGGAAATCTTCGCGCAGCCGACCGCGCTCTTCATCGAAGGCGAACCGGACGGCGCGGCGCTTCGTGCCGCGCTCGCGAAGAACTATCCTGGCACGGACCAGCCGCTCGCCGTGCGCGCGTTCGACTTCGAGGGGCTTCCCGCGCAGGACGGACGGATGCTCGCCGTGAACCACTACGTGAAGGACGGCGCGGAAACGCTGTTCATCGCGAACCAGGACTTCAAGCGCCGCCGCGATCTTTCGCTCTGCGCCAAGTGGCCGGTCGACAAGGCCGAGCTGTGGGACCCGATGCAGGGCACGATCGAGAAGCCCGTTGTCGAAAACGGGCTCGTGAAGCTCGCACTCGAGCCGAACCAGGCGGTGTTTCTGGTGTGGCCGGTCACTGGGACAACGGGCATCTTGCCCGTTACGGTCTGGCAGAAGCTCGCCGATCCCCTGGGGGAAGCGGCGTCTCGCCGCTTCACGTCAACGGGCGTCTCGCCCGTTGCGGCGAACATGAAGGAGACGGTCACGCCCGTGGTCATCGAAGGCGCGAAGGAAGCGCCGGCCGCCGCGGCGCTGAACTACGCGAAGTGGATCTGGCATCCGGTCACCCCCAAGGCCCAGGGCAAGGTCACGTTCACCACGAAGATCGACGTGGCGGCCGCAGACGAAGCCGAGATCGTGTTCTCCTGCGACAACGAGGCGTACATCTACGTGAACGGCAGGGAAGTTGCGAAGCAGAAGACGGGCGCCGACAACAGCGGCTGGCGCCTGCCGACCAAGGCGAAATTCCGCCTCGACGCGGGCAGGAACGATATCAAGGTGCGCGCGGACAATGTGCAGCCGGGCAGGGCCGGGTTCGTATGCTCAATCAAGTGGGCCGCGGGCCAGATCCTTTCAAACGGCCAGGCGTGGGATGTCTGCCGTGATGGAGAAGCCGCCGTCAAGCCGCTTGAGGTCTGCCAGTACGGACGGGGAGCATGGGGACGGCTCGGGGTAAAAACCAGATCTACGAGCAGTCCGTTCGCGGAGAGCGTGACGACTATGCTCGCGTTTACGCTGCCCGCGCTCAAGCCGGGCGAACGCGTGTATTTCATCTGCGACGATGTGGCGGGCGAGAAGAGCGCGGCGGTTGCGGTAAACGGCGCCTTTGCGGGCGGCTTCATCGGAACTCCGTACCGTCTCGATGTCACGAAGTCCGTCAAGGTTGGCGCGAACACGCTTGAGACAAAGCCGTTTAGCCTGAAAAACCCGCGTATCGTCGTAGTGAAGTGAGAAAGCTGATGTGATTTTCTTAACATCTTCAACTAACCAACGAAAGGACAGTGAACCCATGAATGCAAAAATGATTCTCTCCGCCGTGATGGCGGTTGCGGCAGGTGCGGGCATCCCGGCGTTCGCCGATACTGAGGCATACACGTTGGGCGACACCTCTCTTGCCAACGGCAAGATTACGTTCGCGTATGACGACTCTGGCAAGATCACTGAGTTGAGCATGAAGCCGGACTACGGCGAGACGCTGACTTTGACAGGTGATACGCTGTCCTTTGCCGCCGGTGCGCAGATCGTCGGCGCGCGCAATGGTGAAGCATGCATTGCCAATGCGATTACAGCTGACGGAGTAGTCAATTTTGGCCCGGCACGGCAGAACTTTACATATTCGGGCGACTTCCTGCCCTCCAATGTTGTCAACGCGGTTGTCGTTGCCGCGAACACTTCCATTGAGGACATCGAGATCGTTTCAGCCAGATATGCCGGCACCGGTGGCACCATTAACGGATTTCCCAAGGACGTTGATTTTCATCCGCACCATGTCAACTTGTCAGGTGGGAAGCTGACAGCCCAATTGACGTATTCCAATTCCTCTACAATGACACGGTGCGTCAAGATCGAGCTTTGGCAGAGCGGGACCGATGTCGTATGTCGCGCCGTCTATGCCGCCTATATCGAATCGGCGGACGAGGACAACGACTTCGACAAGTATGCCAAATCGAGGAACTGGCGCATGGCTACCAAGGAAAGCGTCGCACTACATGTGGCCAATAATAATACTAGGTTTAATGGCTATGGCTTTGATACGCTTGTTCTTCGCACAAAAACGGCTGGCGTGATGTTTCTGGTAAACGGCACGATGA
The DNA here is from genome assembly GCA_045595285.1 of Kiritimatiellia bacterium. Lineage (GTDB taxonomy): Bacteria > Verrucomicrobiota > Kiritimatiellia > RFP12 > UBA1067 > UBA1731. Next base: position 3,744 of record JAZOAC010000165.1, read on the forward strand.
ACGTGCCTGCCGTTGCAGGCAACGATGTCGCCGTCACTTTCAGGGCGGCGTCTGCAACGGCGACGGTCAATGTGAAGACGGCGAATACAATGACGGACAGCGCATACATCATCATTGGCGATGCAGATCATGTGATGAAATTCTACGCCCAACACTCTGCGTCCCCATATTATCCGCTTCCTGCCGGAATGACGGATGTATATGGCGAAGGGACGGAATTGCATATTTACGGCTACAACAAGATGGGCAACGGCACGAGCGATGGCGATGCCGAAATCACGATGCACCCCGGCACCGTGCTTTATGCCGATAACAACACCCATGCGTTCAAGCGAAGCAAGCAAGTCGTCACGCTGGATGCGGCAAACTTCACGGCCAACAAAACTACGTATGTGCCGAAGGACATGACGATGGCGAATGCCTCAACCGTGTTCGGCACGGCCACGCTTTCTGCCGTGTATGACACCGACCAGACTCTGAGGGTGACTGGCGTGGGCTCTGGCATTTTCGAGGCGAATGTCACACTGTATGGAAAAGATGTTTCGAAGCGATGGACGATTGACGTTGAAGACACCGTCGTGGACGGCGTGGACTTCACGATGAACGGCAACATAACGCCGGATTCTTCTCACAATAAGGCGGCGATTGTGAAGACGGGCTCGGGAACGATGCTTATGAATGGAACGATGAGCTATACGGTCAGCCCTACGGAGATCGTCGCGGGAGAGCTTCGCCTTGGCAAGTCCGGCGCGACGGTTGCCGACTCGTCGTTCTCGCTTCAGGGCGGAACGCTTGGACTCGCGGCGGGTGCTGCTAACACAGTGGGCAACGTAACGCTCACGGCGTCCTCAGCGATCACGGTCGGCAACGGCGCGACGCTCATTATGGCGTCGCTGACGGTGCCGGATGGCGCAACGCTCGCGCTCACAGGCGATGTGCTGGGCAAGGTGAAGGTATCCGAGACGCTCGATGCCGACACTCTTTCCCGCGTCACCGTGAACGGAAAGCGGGCGTACCAGGCGGCAGACGGCTATTTCAGACTTAGAGGGCTTATTATATCTTTCCACTAAGGAGAAAGGCATGACGTCAGTAGTTTCGAGAAGGGAATTTCTGGGCGGCATGGTCGCCGCTACGGGCGCGGTGGGGACACCGCGCCCTGCCGTTGCGGACGCGGATGAGACGAAGCCTGTCTCTCCGCTGATCGCTTCCGCGCCGGTGCTGCAGAACGCCGCCGAGACGACGATGGGCGTTGCGTTTGCCGTCTCCGCCGACGCAAGCGGGTGGGTTGAGATTTCGCGTTCGCCGGATATGAGCGGTGCGAGGCGAGTCTATTCCGGCGGACTCGGCATGATGGAGGTGAACGACAAAATTGCGCAGATACTCGTGCGCGGCCTCCGCCCTGCGACGCGCTACTGGTATCGTGTCGGCGCGGACCGCATCAATTACCAGGGCGGCTACAGGATGAAGAACCTCGGAAGCGAAACGGATCCGAAGGTTCACTCATTCACGACACTCGGTGCAGAGTTGAATGGGTCGTTCTGTATCATCAATGACACGCACGAGCGCAGGGATGCGCTCAAGTTCACGCTCTCCAAACTCGCTGAGCTGAATCCATCTGTCGTCATCTGGAACGGGGATGTCATCAACAAGGCTGAAGATATGCAGCGTGCAATGAACGCATTCATCCACACGCACGAGGATTTTCCTGAATATGCCGCCGACACGCCTTTCATGTTCCTGAACGGAAACCACGACTTTCGCGGTCGCTTTGCGCGACATCTGGAGCGTGTGTGGATGTTTCGCGACCATGCAGAGCGCAGCGGGCGATTTTCGGAACTGGGACGCAACTTCGTGCAGCGGCTTGGCGACATTGCGCTCATCGGACTTGACACTGGAGAGGATAAGCCTGATGACTATCCTGCCTTCGCAGGCATCTTCCAGATGGAGCGGTACCGCGATTTGCAGACGGAATGGCTCGCAGAGGAGATTGAGAGGCCTGCGGTTAAAACTGCAAAATTCAAAGTCGTGATTTGCCACCTTCCGCTGTTTCACGCGAGGGCCGACGATCCGGATATTCCTGCCGGTGACGGACCGATAGGAGGACGCTGCGCGGCTTGGTCGCGTCCATGTGCGAAGCGTTGGCTGCCCATTCTGGAGAAAGCAGGTGTCGATCTCGTTGTCGTGGGCCACCGCCATTCATTCCATGTTGACGAGACGACGACGGGACGGACGTGGATGCAGATTGTCGGCGGCGGGTGCGATCCCGATCCGAAGAACAGCAAAGGATTCCCTTCCGTGGTCGAAGGTCGTGTCGTAGATGGTCGGCTTGCCGTCCGTGTCCACAACTGCACAGCGGACAAGATTGTAATGGAAAAGGAATTTGGTTGAAATGATACGACAAGCGGCTGTACTTGCAGTTGCAGTGATGGCATCGATTGCGAATGCGTCGTGGCTCTGCCGCGACATCCGGTTTTCGCCGCTGCCGCAAGGGACGATGCTCTATGGCGATCCTGTCCGCAAGTTGGACGGCAAGCCGTTTGCGAAAGACCCGACGGTCATACGCCACGATGGACGCTACCTGATGTACTACAGCGCGTCGGGGATGAACGAAAGTACCGAGGACGGCCTCGTTCCCGGCGCGAAGATGGGAAACTGGTGCTGTGCAATCGCGGAATCCAAGGACCTTGTCCATTGGCGTCGTGTAGGCGATCTTGTCGTTGACGGCGCACCGTTTAAGGACGGCTGGATTGCGCCGTGCGTCAAGAAACTTGACGGCAAGATCCATCTCTTTGCGCAGTATCCGCGACCGGGATCGGAGAACCTGAATCCGCTGATGCGCCACGCATTGTGGCATGCAACAAGCGACGACGGTATACATTTCAAGTTTGCCGTCGGCAATCCGATCTTTGCGCCGAAGAATGCATGGAGCAATGGACGCGCAATAGATGCAGATGTCTGGCGTTCCGGCAATTCTCTTATCCTGGCATACGCTTCGCGTGACAAGGCGACCGAAGAACGCCAAATCATCGGCCTCGCATCCGCACCGTTCGGTTCGGACTATGGAGCGGACAAATGGCGCGACCTTTCTCTGTCGGCACCGCTTCTGGAGCCGAAACTGCCATGGGAGATGAATTGCGCTGAGGCGGCGAGCGTAGTCAAGCACAAGGGTATCTGGTATATGTTCTATGCGGGGGCGTACAACCATGAGCGACAGCAGATTGGCCTTGCATGGTCGGCTGACGGCGTGAATTTCACGCGTTGGCGCGATACGCCGGTTTTGCCGCATGGTGCGGAAGGGTCGTGGAACGCATGGGAATCGGGGCATCCCGGCGTGTTCGAAGACGACGGGCAGATTTATCTTTTCTACCAGGGCAAGGCGACGCTGACCGGAGGTTACCGCCTTTCATGCCTTAAGGTCGAGTTTGTGGAGTAAGGCGGTGGCAGAGGCGTTCGATACGTTCGGAAAGAGCGCGGGCAAGCGCATTTTGAAGAGCGGTGTTCAGCGTGTGAAAATTCCGAAGGGCGGTTATCTCGTCATTAATAATAGCAAATGATATGATGAGGTGACGAGAAAATTTCTTGAAAACATCCAGGTGTCCAGATGTCGATTATGAAGAATAATACAATGCAATTTGCCGTCTGTGCGGTATTCGCGCTCGCCGCGGGCGCAACGATTTCAGCTGCCGAACTCAAGCACCGTTGGAGCTTCAACGGCGACTACTCCGACTCGGTTGGCGGGGCGGATGCGGTGAAGTGCGGCACATACGTGTCGCTCTACGGCGGCAGGGTGGACGGCAAGGCGACGGTCGTGTTTGCCGAGTGAAACTACTATGTACGGTGCGGGAGAGTTAGGCGGTTTCCGCCGCAGTCGCGGCGGGCGTAATCTGCATGAGGTCGAAGAACATCAACCGTGTATGCAGCTGCCCGGGAGTCGTGATATGGCGATACAGTTTTTCCTGTTCCTCTGTGCTGAACATGAAATCAAAGCCGTTGTTCTTGTAGTATCTGATCGGGATGTCTTCGTTGTAGGCATCCACGACGAGATAGCGGCATCCGGTCTTGTTGTCCTCGTCGATGAACCAGCTCTTGATGCTGTCCATCAGTTCGGTTCCGATATGCCGGTGCAGGAACTTGCTGTTGACGCCGAGCCGCCCGATCAGCACCGCCGGATAGATCATGTCGCGCTTCTGCTGCGGCACGTCCTTTCCGATGCGTTTCCTTCTTGCGTTCGGAAGATGGTTGGTGAATATGCTTGCGTTGGAGACCGTAAAGGCGCAAATGACTTCACGCGGATTGTCGATTTCAAGAAAGGCGTATGTCTTTCCCATCAACTGCCTTGCGTAGTCGAGATAGTCCGAGGTGAAGAATTCGTCAAGGTCTTTGTTTCCGCAGCTGAACGGGGCGCAGGCGGCGATGACCTTCGGGGTAAGCGGAACGCGGGCGCACCTGTCGTTCAGAAAGGCCATTTGCCAGATTCCCTGAGTTCCTTGACGCGACGGGCGTTTGCCGACTCGAAGTCATGCCACACCTTGCGCTCGGCTGAAAAGTCGATGCGTCCGCGCCGACGGGCGTTCCTCTCCGCCGTGCGAACAAAGCGCACCGCCGCTTCGCCGGACAGAACCGGTATGTTGCTGATTGCAAGAGCCATTTCTGATTTGCCTTTCGCCGCATATTATACCAAAAAACGGCGGTGGGCGGGTGATTCAAATTGAAAACGGCCAAAAACGTAAAAACATAAAATCGTGAAATCTACGAGGTGACGAAATGATGAACAAGGACAAGATAATCAGGATTGCCGCGTGTGTGGCGGTAGTGGTCGCGGCGAGCGAGACGCTTCCGGCAGCGGAGCTGGCGCATCGGTGGAGCTTCAACGGCGACTACTCCGACTCCGTGGGCGGGGTGGATGCGGTGAAGTGCGGCACATACGTGTCGCTTTACGGCGGCAGGGTTCACATGGGCTATGGAGCGTGTTCGCATGGCACGGGCTATGTCGATCTCGGAACGAACATGCTCGATACCGCCGC
>JAZOAC010000166.1:0-72386 GCA_045595285.1 Kiritimatiellia bacterium
TTCGCAAATTTCTCTGAAATTTTAACAGAAGCGCAGCTTACAGATTGCAAAATGCTTATCTTAGTGGACGACAAGCCCCGCCACCATGGTCAAGATGATTAGCAGAGGGACAACCCACTTCATGATGGGCGCAAACACGGACGGGAAACGCATTCCTTCGCCATGCGACGCCTCTGCGGAAAAGGCCTCGTACCCCCAGCCGCATTTGCGGGTCACGAATACGCATATCATCAACGCCCCGATCGGAAGCCAGAACTGCCCAAAGATGAAATCCTCCCACTCGAGGACAGGCTCGAAGAGAACCGTCGGCAAGGCAAGCATAGCAACGGCGCATCCAACGGCAATGGTAAGCCTAAGACGCGGCTTGGCGAGTTCGTCCATCAGTCCGCCGATAAGGCACTCAAACACGGCGATGATCGTGGTGAGCGCCCCAAGAGAGAGAAACAGGAAGAACACGAAGCCCCATAGCCGTCCACCCGCCATGTCCGCAAAGATGTTCGGAAGTGCGATGAAGATGAGGCCGGGGCCGGACGTGACATCCACGTTGTAGCTTGCGCACGCCGGGAATATGACAAGACCCGAAAGGAAGGCGACAAAAGTATCTATCGCAATTATACAGAACGACTCCTTCGCAAGCGAATGCTCCTTTCCGACATAGCTTCCGAATATCGCCATGCACCCGACGCCGGTGGAAAGCGTGAAAAAGGCCTGTCCCATCGCATCGAACACCGCCTTCCACGGATGGGCGGCGAAGCGGCTCCAGTCCGGCGAAAGATAGAACTTGAGCCCTTTCTCCGCACCCGGCAGGGAAAGCGCTTTCACTGCCAGCACCCCAAGCAGAGCCAAGAGCGCAAGCATCATCCATTTCGTGACGCGCTCCACGCCGTTCTTCACACCGAGCGCACATACGGCTGTCGCTATCGCAACGGTAAGGAAGAGATATCCCGAACAGGTCGCATGATCCTTCAAAAGTGCAGAGAACTCAGGCGGCGGCAGACCGCGCAGATAGTCACCGGAGTACTTGAGCAGCCAACCGGAGACATCCGTATAGTAGATCATCAGCAGGAAGTTGCCGGCGAATATCATGCATCCCGTGACCGCCCAGAACCTGCGGTAGCGTTCGGCGGCAAGGTTGCGCATCGCGCCAGACACCCCCTGCCGTGCGGCCCGCCCCAAGGCAAGCTCGGCGGTGAGCATCGGGAAGCCGAGAATCGCCAGAAAGAGGAAATACACAAGCACGAACGCCGCGCCTCCGTTCTGTCCAACGATGAACGGGAAACGCCAGACGTTCCCGAGTCCGACGGCACACCCTGCCGCCAGCATCAGAAACCCAAGCCTCGATCCAAGTTTTGCGCGCATCGGAAAACGACAGGGGTGGACGTCATGCGTCCGGCCAGAGCTCGTGCGCCATCTCGCGCAGCTTGTACTTCTGGATCTTCTGCGACGCCGTCATCGGGAAGATGTCGAGGAAGTGCACGTACTTCGGTATCTTGAACCACGAGATCCGGTCCTTGCAGAACACCTGCACGTCATGCTCCGAAAGCGTAACGCCGTCGGACGGGATGATGAACGCCGCAGGCTGTTCGCCGTACTTCTTCGATGGGCAGCCCACGACCGCGACATCCTTCACGCCGGGCATCGTGCCGAGGATGTCCTCCACCTCCTTGGGCGAGATGTTCCCGCCGCCGCGGATGATGAGATCCTTCAGGCGCCCGGTGATGTAGTAGTAGCCGTCCTTGTCCATGCGTCCAATGTCGCCGGAATGGAGCCAGCCGTTCTCGTCGATGCACTTCGCCGTCTGTTCGGGCATCTTGTAGTAGCCCTTCATGTTGTTGAAGCCGCGGCAGCAGATCTCGCCGTCCGTATCGAGTGGCGCGATCTTGCCGGTTTCCGGATCGATGATCGCCACCTCGACGCCGGGAAGCGCCTGGCCGATCGTCTGACACTTGCGCTCGATGGACTTCTCGAAGTAGCGCGTCATGGTCATCACCGGCCCCGCCTCGGTTAGGCCGTAGGGGTTGGTGATCTCCCTCATGAACATCCTGTTTTGCGCCTGCTCCATGCGATGAACGGGGCACGCCGAACCGGACATTATTCCGGTGCGAAGCGAACTGAAATCGAACTTCGGGAAGAGCGGATGGTCGAGCATCGCGATGTACATCGTGGGGACGCCGTAGGTGGCGGTGCACTTCTCCTTCTCGATGGACGCCATGACCTGTACGGGATCGAACTTCTCGAGGAACACCATCGTCGACCCGTGGTTCACGCAGCTCATCACGCCCAGCACACAGCCGAAGCAGTGGAAGAGCGGCACGGGGATGCACACGCGGTCGCGGCAGGAAAGGTTCTGGCATGCGCCGATCCAGAAACCGTCGTTCGCGATATTCCGGTGCGTAAGCTGAACGCCCTTCGGGAAGCCCGTAGTTCCGGAGGTGTACTGCATGTTCACGACATCGTTCACGTCGCACTCTGCCTGGCGCGCAAGATACGCCTCCTGCGTCGTTTCGCAGGCAAGGCTCTTGACCTCGTTCAGCGAATACATGCCGCGGTGCTTTTCTCCACCTAGGAAGAACACGCGCTTGAGGCACGGATACTTCGAGCAGTTCAGTTCGCCACGGGGCTGTTCCTTCAGCTCCGGAAGGAGATCGTTGATGACCTGCACATAGTCGCAGTCACGGAAGCCGTTGATGATGAAGAGGTTTTCTGCGTCGGACTGCTTGAGCGCGAAGTCCATCTCCTGGGACTTGTAGTTCGTGTTCAATGGCAGGAGAATCGCGCCTATCTTCGCCGCCGCGAACATGAGAACCACCCAATGCGGGACGTTTGTTGCCCAAAGCGCAATCTTTTCTCCCTTTTTGATGCCGAGCGACATCAAGCCACGGGCCAGAAGATCCACCTCCTCGCCAAACTCGAACCATGTGAGCCTGAAATCGCGGTCCGCATACACAACGGCGTCATTCTCGCCACAACGCGCAATGGTCTGGTCTAGGAGCTGCCCAAGCGTGTATTCACGAGTAATCGGCAGATTGTGCCAAGGCACACCTGTCGAAACACTCTGAGCAAAGGGCGGTTTCGACGGCGCTGTTCCGAATGGATCGGTCAATTTAAACTCTGACATGGCATTCCTTCCTCTAAAAATGAGCAGGTATTATACTAAACACCCACTATCCCGCGCAAGCCTTGGAAAGTCTTGAAGGCCATTCTGCAAATGGTAGGTGGAATCTTTTCAGCGCCTGAACACATTTGTGCGGCAGCGCCCCGAAGGGCGCATGCCATATCAAAATTTGGTCTTTACTGTCCGCGCAATTCCATGATGGTGGCGATCTCGTCGGGATTTATGCCGACCATCGCCTCTCCAAGACCCGAAGACAGCTTCGCGAGCGCAGAGGCGTCCCGCCAGTTCGCAACCGCCTTGACGATCGCCGCTGCTCGTTTCGCGGGATTGCCGCTTTTGAAGATACCTGAGCCAACGAACACACCTTCCGAGCCCAGCTCCATCATCAAGGCCGCATCCGCAGGAGTGGCGACGCCACCCGCAGCAAAGTTGACGACAGGAAGTCTGCCATTGGCATGGACATACTGCACGAGTTCAAGGGGTGCGGCAAGTTGCTTCGCCGCCTCATAGATCTCATCCTCCCTAAGCGCGGCTATCCTGCGGATATCACTCTGCATCGTACGCATATGGCGCACCGCCTGGACAACATCGCCCGTGCCGGCTTCACCTTTGGTACGCAGCATCTTCGCCCCTTCTCCGATGCGCCGTAATGCCTCGCCAAGATTACGCGCTCCGCAGACGAACGGGACGGAGAATCTGTTCTTATCTATGTGCATTGTGTCGTCTGCGGGCGATAGGACCTCGCTCTCATCGATCATGTCGATTCCGATCGACTCAAGGATGCGCGCCTCAACGATGTGGCCTATCCGGCACTTGGCCATCACGGGAATGGAGACCACCTCCATTATCGTGGATATCATCTCCGGATCGCTCATCCTGCTAACGCCGCCCGCCGCCCGGATATCCGCCGGAACGCGCTCAAGAGCCATCACCGCACAGGCGCCAGCGTCCTCCGCGATCTTCGCCTGCTCCGGCGTCGTCACATCCATGATAACACCGCCTTTGAGATTCTCCGCAAGCGTTGGATTGAAAATTTTACCTTTCATGATTTCTCCTTATGATTTGGGTTGCAAATTGCCGCCAAGTGTATCACTATGCTATAATGCTTGCAATTTTCAAATTGTATGGATTACAATAATGCCGGTAAATGACTTCATTACACATCCGCTGACATGGCACCCAAGTCCAGAGAGGCTGTTCCGCCCAAAATATGCGAGCCTTGCGGCCCTTCTTGAGAAGGACATTGAAGACGGGACGCTCCCGCCTGGCACCCGCCTGCCTCCGCAACGGTTGCTTGCCGATTATCTTGACGTCAACTTCACAACCGTCACCCGCGCATACGACATCTGCCGCGAGCGGTCCCTTGTCTATGGCGTCACAGGGCGCGGCACATTCGTAGCGGCGCATCCTGGAGCGGATGACGCCATTTCAAGAAGGATTGTCGATCTCGGCGCGGTGCAGGCATTCCCCACCGTTGGGGCAAACCTGATCATCGAGGCCGCACGGGATATCCTGAGCCGGGATTATACGTCCCGCCTCTTCTCATACAGCGAACGCGATGGCGCCGCACGTCACCGCGCCGCCGGGGCCTTCTGGCTCAACAGGTTCAACGTCTCCGCCACGCCAGACCAGATTGCGGTTTTTCCCGGGGTGCAAAATGCTCTTTCCACAATCCTTGCATCATTCTTTCGCACAGGCGATGCGCTGGCCGTAGATACGTTCACCTACTCAAATCTCATCGGCGCCGCAAATCTTCTCCGCATTCGCCTTGTGCCGATAGAAAATGACAGGCATGGAATGCTGGACGATGCACTGGAACTCGCCGCACGAAAACATCCGCTACGCGGCGTTTTTATCATGCCCAACTGTGCAAACCCGACAATGACAACAATTCCTCAAGCAAGGAAAAAGGCACTTGCCAAGGTCATTGACAGAAACAACCTGATCGTTATCGAGGATGACGCCGCACTCACGTCGCTTCATGGAGTCTCGTTTTCCAGCCTTCTGCCGGAAAGCACGTTCTACCTCACAGGCAACACCAGATTCATCTCACCGGGACTGCGCGTCGCTTTTGTCGCCTATCCCCTGCGTTTCAAAGAGAAGTTCCTGACAGCCCTACATAAATTTACCATCAAATCCAGTGCGCTTGACGCCGAGATAATGAGCGAACTCATCTTAAGCAGACGGGCCGACGAGATCCTTTCCCTGAAGCTAAGGCGCGCCGCTGAAATGAACCGTATCTTCGATAGGATATTTCCGGAGCTTGCTCGCAATACAGGAGAAATTCACTTCTTTCGCACCGTTCCATTGCCGCACTCGCATCTATCTGGACAGGAGATCGAAGAGTCGCTTCTCAAGAAGAACGTCCGCGTATGCCACTCCTACCGTTTTTCGGCCAAAAGAAATCCCTCGGAGTCCTTCCTACGCATCTCTCTCTCTTCCACCGATTCAAAAACCGCACTCCAAAAAGCGCTGCAGACGGTTAAACGGCACTCTTCGCTCTCCACGTGATTATCCCAACCGACGAATTTGGTGCACACGACTGTAAATCAGTTCGTGGCGGCACTGCGGAACTCCACCCGTCGGAGATATCGGATCTGGAGATACGAAAAACCAATGAGAGCCACGCCCAGAAACCACGCCATCGTCGTGGCAGTCGAGAATCTCAGGTTGTTGTAGGCTTCCTTCCAGATGGCAAGCGACAGGACGTTCGTCGCGTCGCCCGGGCCACCGAACGTAAGAAGGAATATCGAACCCATCCCCTGGAACGCCGCAATGAACGCACCGACAAAGTTTATCACCATGAGCGGCATGAGCTGAGGAATCGTTATGTGGCGGAAGCGCGCGAATATCCCGGCGCCGTCGATCGCCGCCGCCTCGTAATAGTCCGGCGGAAGGCTGCCGAGAGCCGCTATGTATATGAGGGACGCCATGCCCGCCCCCGCCCACACTCCCGGAAGGATGCAGCACACCATCGCCATCGACGGATCCTGGAGCCACGACTGGCGCGCAATCCCGAACACCGCAAGCAGCTGATTGAGCATGCCGTTCTCCGTGGGATCGAACATCAGCTTCCACAGAAGCATAATGACAAGAGCACTCGTCAGATGCGGCATGAAATACATCATGCGGAAAAACACCTTGCCTCTCGGGATTTCAGTAAGGAGCACCGCCAGAATCACCGGCGTCGTGAAGCCGAGCGAAATCGCGAAGACCACATACTGCAATGTACGAAGCCATGCCTTCCAGAATCCGGGATTGGATGCGACCTGAATGAAATTGTCCAGTCCTGACCACGTAGCGTCCCCCACGATCCTGTAGTCCTGAAACGCCATCATAGCCCCCTTGATCAGCGGATAGTAACTCCATACGGCGACACTCGCCACGGCAGGGGCGAGGAAGAGCCACGGGAGCCACCTGCGGAAGCCCTTGTTCCCGGTTTCCTCAATTAACTCTGTCGGCGGCTGAACGCGTCCGCTTCGCCAGACGAGAAACACGCACACCATGACGCAGATCATGACCACCCCGAGAATGACCCGCGCCAACGGACGCCGACGCTCAATCTCCGTCTTGTCCGCATCGAACATGAGACCGCGGTTTGCGTCCTGAGTGATCGACTCCAGCGCCGCCCTGTAGTCGAAATCCTTGCCCGCGTCGCTCAGAAGTATCCCAAGGAATCTGCGGCTGACGATGTCACTCGCCGCCTGCCAGAATCCCACATGCGGCTCCGTCACAGCCTTGATGCGTCCACTCTCAAGATCGGAATACATCTGCAGTATCTCGCGGGGGACTTCATCCATGTAGCTGTCAAGCCCAAGCCGCCGCAGATCGGACGGCATGCACCATCGCGCGCGCCCCTCCCGTGCATTCGCCCTCACCTGCTCGTCATACACCTCCTGCGAAGCGAGCGCCTGCATCGCCGCCCACACGCAGTCGCGCTCCGCCTTCGTCCTGTGCGCCACGGACTCCGTCATCGCATAGAAATGCTTGTGCGCCTGGAGGACGGGCATGAGCGACGCATCGGCGGCGGGGAACGGCATGAGTCCGACAAGATCGGCGGGGAAGTTCAGGTGCTCGGTGAGATACGCGACAAAGTCCTCTCCGCCGAACACGCACACGATCTCTCCGCCGGTGAAGAGCATCGCCATGTCGCTTGAGACCGAGAGCACCGGCAGACCGCGCACAAGGCCCTTCTTCACGAGACGCTGAAGGAAAGCGGCCGCCCTCAGGCATTCAGGCGAGTCGAAGCACGCCTCCCACGAACCGGCTCCCCCGTCCGTGTCCGCGCGCCTCCGCACCACATCGCCGCCGGCCGCACCGACCCACGGCAGGAAACCCCACGGACGGTTCTCGATCGCAATCGCCCTGCGTCCCGGCTTCGTGAGCCGTTCGCACCACTTTTCGAATTCGTCCCATGTCGCCGGATGGCGTTCGGGATCGAGACCGACCTCCTTCACAATATCCTTGCGGTACACAAGACCGTAGTATGCCATGCCGGGAGTCGGAACCGCGTGGATCTTTCCGTCCTTGGTCGCCACCTCCTTCCAAAGCGGCGGCGAATGCCTCCACCCCTCCCAGTTCTCGTCGATCCATTCGTTGAGCGGATACGTGAAACCCTGTTCTATGTCGTGGCGCAGGATGTGAAACCAGGCCTTGTACACGTCGGGCGCACTTCCGCCGGCGAGAGCGAGCATGAACTGTGCGCGTCCGCCGCCGCCGGGGAGAATCAGTCCACCCCACTGTTTCGGATTTACGCCGGGGTTCTTCCTCTCGAACGCATTCAGCGCCTTGGTCGTGGGATCCTCCGGATGGTTGGGACGGTAGCACATGAAGAACGACACGTCCGTCGCGGCGGCTGCCGTCAATGCAATGATTCCCGCGATGGCTGCCGTGATGCGTTTCATGAGCATGTCACCGGATTGCAGCCGCCTTGCGGCGGACACTGCCGCTGAACCGTCCGCGGGAAAGAAGCGCCGCCGCAAGCATGAGCGCAAGCCCGGGGACGAGGAAGAACCCGAAACGCTCCGTGGCGCGCATCTCCTCTTCCTCCGCCTGTTCCTTCGCTGCGACCTGACGCAGGAAGCGGCGGTAGATCGCGCCGAGCGTCGTCTCCGCCGTTCCGGCCGTCGCAAGCGGAACATAGCGCCCGTCCGAGGCGGCGGCGATTTCGCGGAGGGCCTTCTCCTCGAGACGCACCTTAACGGGCTGCCCTTTAAACATCTGGACGCCCGAACCCGATGCGTCCGGAAGCGTCGTCTCCCTGCGCGGATCGCCGAGGCCCACCGTGAAGATCGGAATGCCGCGCTTCTTGGCGACCGCCGCCCCGGCAAGGGCGTTGTTGCGCAGATCGCCGCCGTCCGAAACGAGGATTATCGCGTTGTGGTCGTCCATCGCGGGATCGAGAGCCTGAAGCGCAGTGCGTATCGCGGCGCCGAGATCCGTCTCGCCGCGCGGTGCGGACTCGGGCGTGGCGGACTCGAGCGCGGAGCGCAGAAACGCACGGTCGGTCGTCAACGGACACAGCAGCACGCCCTTCTGGCGGAATGCGACGAGCGCGCACCGGTCGCCCTCTAGCGAATCGACGAGATCGGCTATGTCGGCCTTTGCGCGCTCGAGACGGTTCGGGCGCACGTCGGCGGCAAGCATCGAACGGCTCACATCAAGAGCGACGACCACGTTGCGGCTCTTCGCCGCCACGACCTGCGCACTGTGCCCCCACTGCGGACGTGCCGCCGCGAACAGACACAGGGCAAGCCCGGAAAGGAGAAGCATCGCCTGCACGACAAACGTCTTCGGCCTGTCGGGAAGGAGTCTGGCCTGAAGCGCGGGCGCGACAAGTCCTCTCAGCCTCGCCTCGGAACGGGCGCGGAGAAACGTCCAGAACGCCCCGGCGACAGGGACGAGCAGGACCAGAACAAGCATCCATGGATTGACGAACCGCATCAGACAAGCCTCCTTGACGCAGCCATCTGGAGAGACACCGCCGCCAGCATGAGAATCACGCCCGAGAACAGAAACGGCGGGAAATATTCGCGATAGCGCTGAAAGACGGTACGGTCAAGTGTGGTCTTCTCAAGCTGGTCGATCTCGTCGAGCGCCGCCTTCAGCCCCTTCGCATCGCGCACGCCGAAATACCGGGCCTTCGTCTTCCTGGCGATCGACTTCAGCTGCGATTCGTCGAACGAAGAGTTCGCGTACTGCACCGTCGTGCGGCCAAACACGTCTCGCGCGCGGAATGGAGTTCGCGTGGAATGCGTGCCGACCCCGATCGTGTATACGCGAATGCCGAGCTTCGCCGCGGCCGCCGCCGCATCGTCGGGCTCGACCGCTCCGGTGTTGGACACTCCGTCGGAAAGCAGGATTACGATGCGGGACTTCGTCTCCGCGTTCTTGAGGCGGGCAAGCGCCGTCGCAAGCCCATCGCCGACGGCTGTCATGGTCTCGTCCCTGTCGACGATCTCGCCATTGGCGTCGAACTGCATCGCCGGCACCTGGACCCCTCTCAGCACGTGCAGAAGAGCCTCATGGTCTGCGGTAAGCGGAGAGAGGGATGATGCGTAGCCGCCAAACGTGATGAGTCCGATAAGATCGTCCGGACGCGCCTGGACGAACTTTCCGAAAAGCTCCTTCACGACGTCAAGCCGCGTCCTTGCGGAATTCACGTCGCGCACGCTGGACGGGTTGAGATCCAGGGCCTCCATTGAACCGGACACGTCGACGGTCATCGCGATGGCGATCGCGTCCACGCTCCGGCTTTCTCGGTTCAGCGCCTTGCGCGGTCTTGCGCAGGCAACCACAAGGAGCGCGGCTCCGGCAAGAAACAGCCAGGGTGTGAGATTGGCGAGTTTCGCGCGCCACCCGGCGGTCCTGAGCGGGAGTCGCCTCACCGGAGCGAACTTCACACCGCACCGCCGTCCGCGGCGAAGCATCCGCCATGCCGCAACGGCCAGCGGAAGGACCAGCAGAAATCCGTATGGCCACGCGAAACTCATGGGGTGTCACCGCCCTTTGCCCCCTGGTTCCTGTTCCGGCTGTCGGCGGTCAGGTAGTCGCGCGCCTTGTCCGTTGCCGAATCGGCCATCTCGGGAGTCGCCTCCACCCCGGCGAACTTGACCATGTCCGAAGACTCGAGGAACTGCCTGAGCCCTTCAAGCGCCTCGCGGGTGAACGCCGGGTTCTCGGCGGCCGCGCGGAGGAACTCGTCCGTCGTGAGGTTTGGGGCGCGGACCGAATGCCTGCGCTGGATGTAGCGACGCACGACCATCGTCAGCTCGACGTAGAAATCCTTGTAGCGGCCGCGCCCGGGAAGCCCCTTCTGTAGGAGACGGTCGAGTTCGAGCATTGCGCGCTCTATCGGGCTCATCCTGTGCTCGCGGACCTTCTGCGCAACCTTCTTCACGATCCACCAGGCAAGCGCAACGGCAACGCATGCGGCAAGAAGGACCAATGCGCAATATCGCACAAGCCTCCACGAGAGCGGTGGAAGATCCTTTTCGGGATTGACCTCCATGCCGCCGGTGACGGTCTCGCGCGCGGCGGGGTTCCGGAAATAGACGGGCGCCGTATAGAACGAGTCGTGCGCCTCGGAACCGTCTGCCCTGCGGACAAGTGTCACAACAAACGGTAGCAGCTTGTACACCTTCTCGCACGGTTTCGGCACCAGCCTCCAGCTGGACACATACGTCGTGCCACCGTCGGCGCCGACAAGAGGCTCCTCTGCGAAGTCCTCGGCGACGGAGAATCCGCGGAACCTGTCGCGCAGGTCGGGGAGCGCAACGGTCGTTCCCGCAGGGGCGACAGCCTTCACCACGACCTCAAAGTCGCGGGCGATGTCGACGACGTCGGGCGACGCAGTGACGGAAAGGGAGATTCCGCCCTTGGAAAGATCCGTCTCGACCGCGGCGACGGCAGGCATGGCTGCAGTAAGCAGCCATGCAAAAGCCGAAGCCAGAAGGCGGAATCCCGCTTCCGTGGCGTTTCTGTTTTTCCCGTTCATCATTGCCGTCGATTATACCACAACTATGCACTTATTTTAAGTGCCTCAATGCCGATCGACATGGTGCATGGGAGGTAGATTCCGAAGTAAGGCATCCTTGAAGCCCATGGATCAACAGATCAAACGCTTGCCAGTCCGGCAGCGATCCGTTCAGACAGGTCTTTTTCACGAAGGGCGTTCAGGACCGGATCAAGCGAGCCCTCAACAATACGGTCAAGAGAATAGAGCGTTAGATCCACGCGATGGTCCGTCATGCGGTTCTGGGGGAAGTTGTAGGTACGGATGCGTTCCGAACGGTCACCGGAGCCGCGAAGCGTCAGACGCGAAGCTCCGAGCTTCGCTTCCTCCTCTCGGCGCCTGAAATCGAGAATTCGCGCCTTGAGTGTGGCAAGGCACTTCTCCTTGTTACGGATTTGCGAACGCTCATCCTGGCACTGCGCCACAAGACCTGTGGGCAGATGCGTCATGCGGACAGCAGACTCTGTCTTGTTCACATGCTGACCGCCTGCGCCACCTGCGCAGAAAAGGTCGATGCGGATATCCTTCTCGGGAATCTCAAGTTCGTCTTCCTCGTCCGCCTCTGGAAACACGACCACGGTCGCGGCACTCGTGTGGATACGCCCCTGCGTCTCCGTCTCCGGAACCCGTTGGACACGATGCCCGCCGCTTTCGAAACGGAACAGACCGTAAGCACCTTCACCCTCGACTGTGAAGATCACTTCCTTGTAGCCGTCAAGCGAAGTCTGATTTCCGGACATCACCCGTACACGCCATCCCCTGGTCTCGCAATAGCGTGAATACATCCGAAACAGATTCCCGGCGAAAAGCGCGGCCTCTTCCCCTCCTGTCCCCGCGCGGATTTCGAAGCACGCGTTTCGCGACTCAAGTGGATCCGACGGCAGAAGCCCTGCCAACACATCCATCTCTGCATCGGGAATGGATGCTTTAAGACTTTCAACCTCGCTCTGCGCTTCTGCCTGAAGCTCTGGATCGAGTTCGGGGTCAGCAAGCATCAATTCCGCACCTTCGATATCGTCAAGAAGTTTGAAATAGCGTTTCGCCGCCGATTCAAGCTTCTTGAGTGCAGTATGCTCGCGCACGGTCTCGCGGTAGCGTTTTGCGTCTGCAACAACAGAAGGATCGCCCATTGCGGCCTCTACCGCAGTCAGGCGATCCAGCACTCTTCCAATCTGAGCTTTGCCTATCAAGCCTTCTTCTGGAACTTCGCGTAGCGCTTCTTGAACGAGTCAACACGACCTTCCGTATCGACCATCGTCTTCTGACCCGTGAAATAGGGATGGCACGCGGAGCAGGTGTTGACCTGCATTTCCTTCTTCGTGGAACGCGTCTTGATGACATTGCCGCACGCGCACGTGATCGTCGCGTCTTCGTAGTTAGGATGGATTCCGTCTTTCATCTTTCTTTTAAGCCTTTCAAAAAAGTGGTCGTATCATATCATTTTGCCGCGCATTGTGCAAGTACCCGAATCAAGATTCAGGTAATCGGTCTGTGAGTGGGGTTGTCACCCGCGCTCACTGATCGATTGAAAAAATGATTTGTAATAAAAAGGAAGCTATTCAGATCGTCCATCGGGATCTGCCTTGATAAAAGCATTCTTCGCGTTATCTTGTCTGAACCGGAACACTTATATGATTCTTTTTCTCTGGAGATGTCGATTTCTCAATGTCCCTTTTCGTTTTTATGCCGTTGGTCTTAGGTCTCACAGTTCTGCGATTAGGACGGACCACACGTACGTTTCGCTGGGATATGACATTGCCGTCTGTTACCACGGTCAAACCTCTACCATTCGAGTATGTCATTTTGCTTCCCTTGATGACAAATGTGTCCTCTGCCTGTTCACGTGAAATATTCCACTCTGCAGGATATCCATTTCTGAAACTGCGGCGGAAAGAACGCGCCTGGACTGCAGTGACGACAAAAATCGCCATCGCTGTAAACATGAGGTGAATGCATACAAATCTTCTCATGCCGATATTCCCTCTGAAAATTTCAAACTGGGTTGATGGCAAGGAGACCGATAGGATTGTCGGCCAGTTCAAGGAGATAGGAATGCTGAGAGGGGATGGAATCATCTATCAGAAGTTTAGTGATAACCTTGCGGTTGGAGGGATCAAATCCATGCCCCGCGTCTGCACAGCCGATTCTCCGCCCCCACGCAATCATCTTACGTCCGTTTGGGTTGTCTCCAATCAATTCAACTATGCATTTCATTGAATGTCTGCAGAATTCACACAATCTTCAAAACAAGAATGCGAATGGGGCTATTTGGCTACAAGTTCCACCGAAAACGGTCCATCATTGAGAAGGCGAACTTTCATCTCGGCTCCGAAACGACCGGTGCCGACCCTCTCATATCCAAGGGTTTCACGTATCTTCGCCACCACTCGCTCGTACAGTGGCTCGGCGAGTTCTGGCCGCGCGGCATGGGAGAATCCCGGACGACGCCCATGCAAAGTGTCGGCATAGAGCGTGAACTGAGAGACGACGATCACACTTCCCGCAACATCGACAACAGAATGATTTGTCTTTCCGTTCTCGTCCTCGAATATCCTGAGAGTGCAGATGCGTTCGGCGATCTCATCCGCTGTCTTTTCCGTGTCGCTATGCGTAACTCCAAGCAAGACCAGATAGCCTTTGCCGATCTTAGAGATCATCTTTCCTTCAACCTCGACGGATGCCTCGGTCACACGCTGAATCCACGCCTTCATCTTCTCTCCGTTTTGCGCAACACCGTAACCATCATCCACGAGACTTCTTTATGCATTCAAGAAGCTTGACGCATCCTTCCAGCACATCGGCGTATGTGGTTTCGAAATCACCTGTGTACCAAGGGTCGGCAACGTCACGCGAAGAACCTGCCAGTTCCATCATCTTGCACACCTTCGCCATGTCCTCCGGAAACATCAGACGTTTCAAATCCGCCATGTTGTAGGCATCCATCCCAATCACGATGTCAAACTCCGACGCCTTCGCGGCGGTAATCTGCCAGGCTGCGCGCGGAGAGAACGGAATGCCATACTTCACAAGAATGGATCTGGTGCCGTGATGAATGTCATTTCCGATTTCATCCGTGCGCAACGCCGCCGACTCAACGATAACGTCCGATATGCCGGTCTTGGCGAGCAGATCCTTCATGACGAACTCTGCCATCGGGCTTCGGCATATGTTCCCATGGCACACGAAAAGTATCTTCTGCAATTTTCTATGAATAGGAATGTTCATGCCGTAGATTATACCATATGGACAGATGCCCCAATTTCACCGCCCAACCTGAATTCATTCAGAATAAGAATATGATTCGGACTAATTCTCATCACTATAAAGGAATATAAGTTTCCCCGACTTGCAACTAATATTTTCGACTGCGTTTGTAGTTAATGGGCAGCAATGATATAATCACGCGTAAAAACAACCATAAAGGAAATTACACGATGGGAACCCATGCAGATAAAGCCGTAAGACTTTTCGAGTCGGGATGTTCATGCTCACAGGCAGTGTTCACCGCCTATGCGGAAGATTTCGGAATGGATGCCGAAACCGCAATGAAGGTGTCCGTGGCGCTCGGAGGCGGAATGGGGCGCATGCGCGAGGCGTGCGGAGCGGTGAGCGGCATGGCCCTTGTCGCGGGACTCAAGTACGGGAACACCGATCCGGCCGACGCGGCGGCAAAGTCAAAGGCCCTTGATGCGGCGAAGGCCCTTGCCGAGAAGTTCAAGACCGAAAACGGATCGGTCGTCTGCAAGGAACTTCTCGGGCTTGAACCTCCGCGCGGGCAGACGGAACTTCTCCCGAAGAAACTGCCGTGCAAAGAGCTTGTCCGCATGGCGGCAGAACTTCTCGAAAGCCTGCAGGGCTAGCGAAGGACGCAAGCCTCCCGCTGGACGTTGCCGAAAACAGACGAGACGCGCACCTTCCATTTTCCCCGCGGATCGGAAGGAGCGAACGGAATCACATAGTTTCCCTTGGAGTCAGTGGATGCTCGCCTTTTGCCGTGAACTTGGCGCTTTCCCCGGCTCCAAGCGCAATGGTTTCGTTCTGGGCCACATTCATGATTGCGTTCGTAAGAGCCGTCAAATCTCCAATCCAGGTATCCGTCTTCTCATCATAGACAGATGGCACTGTACTCCCTGCAACGTGCAAGAAAGATACGCGAAAAACACCTGAGGCAAAAATAATCCGCCTGCTTCCATCAAACCGAAGACTGAAAATTGATATTCCCATTTCTCCTTTGAACAATGATACGCATCAACAGGTTTTACATCCGACTGCAGAAAATGGTATCACACACATAGGTTGCGAGTCAATGATAAAATCATAGATAACTTAAATTATAATCCACCCTTCCCCGTAAATTTAAATTATAAAATAAGGCTATAAATAATACGCGCATCCTCCCAGTGGATACGCGTATGCTTAAAGTCGAGGAAATTGTAGAAAAAACGTCGCCCTACGAAAGGCGGAGGACTCGTTCCTTGATGAGCTCCCTGGGTGTGCCTATCTCGATCTTGGGAGCGTTGGCAAGAAGAAAGTCTTCAGCCTCCTTGCTCCACAGCCCGTTGTGCGCGGAGCATATCCGGTCAAGCTCCGCAAACAGAGGATCGGTTTTGCCCTTCTCCGCAAAGTCGGATATGGCTGTCATCGGCATGCGGACATGCGTGTACACAAGACGTTTGCCGCCGGGAATCTTGAGAAGGTTGAGCGTTGAGTCCGCAACGGAATCAAGTCCGCCGACATGCGTCACCATAACCTCGGGATGCAGAATGCCCTTCCCTATCCAGTCCACCGAATCAACCATGTCATCAACGAAACTTCCGGAATTGGCCGCCACATGGTGCATCATGTAGTGGACATTGTAGAAATTGAACGGCGCTCTCAGATTCTTGTCCGTGGGGCTTGCGAAGAAATTCAGGCATCCGTCATATGCAAGAAGATCAGAGCACTGTGAGAGCAATGCCGGAACCGCTGCCATCACAAAGATGTCGTCATAGCCGGAATCTCCCTCGCCGTCCGCAAGATTGTATTTTTTCAGTGCGGCAACAGGGTCGTCCATTCCGGATGTATTGACGAAATGGACTTCCACGCCGTTTACATTTCCGTCTGCCCTTCCGTCTGCATAGGACAGACCAAACATCCGGGCTGCGCGGGAAAGTCTTCCGTCATCAACCTCCGTCACGACAAGACGGCGCGGGCGGCGTTCCGGCGAATGGCACGCTATATCGATGCAGCCAAGCCCCATTGCGCCGCATCCCGCCATAAGCAGCATCTTGCCTCCATCCACTATCCCGTGAATGTGTTCATGCGCAGCCTGCGCATTATGGTAGTTGGCGCGAAGTCCCGCCAATATGCACGATATTGGTTCGGCAAGGGAGCAGGTGAAGAAAGCATCTCCGTCATACGGCAACAGACATCCCATCTCCATTACAATGGACGGCAGATATACATGCGTCGATTCGCCGCCGACCGAATGCCACGAAAAGCCGATGACCGTATCAAGTTCGTGTCCGGGCACGTTGAGTGTGGGTTGGATGCCGACGCGCTGCCCGACATGGAATCTGCCCTTCCACTTCTCACCCACCTCGCGCACAACCCCGACCATCTCGTGTCCAACCATTACGGGGCGCGAGGCAATGTCATCAGGAATCCTCTTGTGCGCAGGTCCGAGAGTCACGCACTTGTAGTCACTCACGCAGACGGAGTTTGCGACAATCTCAACAACAATCCCTTCTTCACCGGCAGGTTCGAGCTCAACGTCCTCGAGCCTCAGATCACTTGCTCCATAGAGACGCCATGCCTTGGCATTCATTCATACCCTCCCTCTTTTGGTCAACAGGCGATATAGCTGGCGCCGCACATCGTGCAGCATGCGCCTTCGTTCAGAACCGCACCGCAGGATGGACAGCACTTCTCCAGAACCTCTCCGCAGTGGGCGCAATAGATGCCCTTCTGCAACGTGATTCTGTAGAACGCACGATCACGGACGGTGTATCCGGAATTCGACGGGCATTCGCAATCAGGGCAGTAGCCTACGGATACGGAAGCATCAGCCGGCTTTCCGGCGTTCTCCTCCTCATCCTGAAGCTTCTTCAAGTCAATGCCAAGACGCTTCGCCAGTTTGGATACATATTCCTCTGAAAGCTTTGTGGAGTTGCCACACTCGAACATGGAGATTGCTTCCTGGTGGCATCCTATCTCCTTCGCAAGAACAGACTGCGACAAGCGAAGGGCGCGACGTGCGTCCTTAAAGGCCTGGCATATTGTCTTTGATACGTTCTGCATCTGATTTCTCCAACGCCGCATATTATCCTATAACCAAGAGTTTATATCAAGCCCAAAGTTATAAACAGTTATGCACAGACTTATAAACTTATTGAGTTATAAACAGTTTATAATAACTTGTTTATAACTCTACCATCAGTTGATATCTTATCGATGCACAGTACACATTGAGAATACGATTCGGACTAATTCTCAAAAAAACGATTTTTGATAAATATTAAAGAAACCTATTCTTAATTAAAGAATATTCATTTATTAATTCATTGCATGTTACATGAGAATTAGTCCGAATCGTATTCTCAATGCATGAAGCAGTAGAATACGGCCGTAGATAACCATCATGATAACACTAGGGTAACACTAGGATGGTAATAGAATAGATAAGAGGTAAAAACTTGCCTATAGAGGCACTTGCAAAACTTGCCGTACTGGGTGAACGGGTAGGCTTGCCCGCCCAGAAATATCAACGGGCGAGACGTCCGTTGTCCCAGTGCTTTATGCAATTGCCCTGATTACTTATTCTTGAAATCTGGAGGCAGAGAGCGGAGACGTGCCATAATGGTGTTGGCTATTCTCATGTGCCCGAGTCCATTGGGATGGAGATTGTCTTTACCGTTTTCTCCTCCGTCCCGGAAATATTTGCCATATGCAGGATCGGCCGGATACAGTCCGGAATCCCGATAAAGGTCTATAAGAGGGACACTCCAGATATCAGCAGCTTCACGGAGCACTTTTATGTAATCCTCCAGATAGTGTCCAAGCGCATTTGGAAAGCATTCAGATGGTTGAACATTTGAATTTCCAAAATGGGCATATCCCCGGTGAAGCGGAGTCATAAGGACAATCTGCTGATCCGGAAAATTCCGCTTCAAATATTCCATTACGGTATTGATGCGTCCCCTGAACGTTCCCATATTCTTTTCAAGATACCTTCTTGGCTGCCTGATTGTTACTCCTCGCCTGTTGACATCCTCCTCAACAATCCGATACCAGCTTCCAAGTGGTACTCCTGAATTGTAGTCGTTCGTCCCGAGAAATATGAGAATCGCATCAGGCTTATCCCCAAGTTCCGCCTTCATTTTCTGCGCCATCGGATAGATTCGATCCCATTGATATCCGCTTACGGCATATACATGGGGTTCTACACCATAGATATCCTGCATATATTTCCAGTACACGCCGTGCTTATGGCGGGACAACTGTGAAGGATCGGTTATCGAATCACCCAGATAGACAACTTTCTTTCCATTCCACGGATGTTTCTCAACATCGGCAAACGAATGAAAAGGAATGGCCATTGCCGAAACGAGAGCAATGGACACGAAAGCAATGTAGCGCATTGGTCGCTCCAATCTGAAACACAGTTACAGTTCGTACAGGAACAGGCGGCAATCGATAGGACCGTTGTAGAACGGGACACGATGCCTGTATGTGAGATTCACTACGCGTGCAAGATCCGGATTGCCTGTGATGAGACCGCCTGTCATTCCCTTGCAATGGTCTGCAAGGAATTGTCCGATGCGGTCATACAACTGCTTGAGTTCCTCGGTATCGCCAAGGCGGATGCCATATTCCGGATTGAAGAATATCGTCGGGCGTCTATCATTTTCGCTTGAGGAATCGGCATCGCCAGACTTTCTCGAAAATTGCTGGACATCTGTTTCGGCAAAGTCACACGCAACAAAGGAAATCTTGTTGAACACCCCGGCGGCATGGGCATTTATCTGGGCATTCTGAATGGCCTCAGGTGAAATGTCCGTTGCAAGAATCGGCGGAATGTCCTTTTTCTCCCTAGACTCCGCTTCAAGCAGCATATCCTTGAAAATGAGTTCAGGGGAAACTCCAAATCTCTGACGCGGTGCGGCTAGCGGCGCCTTTTCCCCAGGGATTATCTGATTGTATCCCTTTATTCCCATGAAACCGAAGTGGGCGCGAAGCGAACCAGGTGCACGGTTCATGGCCTTCATCGCAGCCTCGATTGCCGGAGTGCCGGAACCGCACATTGGAGAAATGAATGGTGATGTTCCATCCCACTCCATAGCGTCTATGCAGGCCGCCGCCAAGGTCTCCTGCATCGGAGCCGATCCGGGAATCTTTCGATATCCGCGCTTCGAAAGCGGGGCACCAGACGTATCGAGGTATATTATGCCCGTGTCGCCGTTCCAGTGGAGGAACACGCTCGCACCGCGATCATAATCACCGCCGGAATTGGGTCTGCGGCCAAGCTTGGAACGGATTCTGTCGACAACTGCATCCTTAAGAACCAGTGAAGGAAGCCGTGTATCGCGAACCGAACCGTTGTGGACAACCGATGACACGGTGAAATATCCATCCGCGTCAATGAGGTTTTCCCAGTCAATCGTCACGGCCTTGTCGTAAAGTTCGCGCACATGGCGGCACTGACCGCGAAAAAGAGGAACAAGAACCCGATGCGCAGTACGAAGCCACAGATTCAGCTTGAGTACGTCACGAAGCGCACCGCGAACCACTACGTAGTTTTCCGATTTGTCAATCGGCTCATATCCGAACGAACGAACCTCTTTCTCCGTCCATGGCGCAAGCGTCTTGGCGCAGGAGATGATGATCGGAAAATCCCTGTCTTTCCAGATATTCATCAGTTGATGCGAAGCGGCATCATCACATAGAGGAAAGGAACCGAACACCGGATGACAGCCGGAGAAGATCCATTGTTCAGTTCTATCGTGATTTCATCCTCGTCGATTGCCTTGAGAGGATCCTTGACATAGGAAGGATTGAAGACGATCTCAATCCTCTCGCCACTGTACTTGATTGGCACAACGTCCTTTGCTTCACCGATGTCTGCCGCGACAGATGAGACGAGGAGCTGGTTGGAATCGAAAGTGAGGCGGGTGGAGGATGACTCCTCCATCATCATGACGCTGGCGCGATCTATCGCATCGAGAAGAAGCTTGCGGTCAACCTCAATCTTCTGGCTGCAGCTCTGCGGAATTACCTGACGGTAGTTCGGATATATCTCATCAAGAAGCTTGGAGTATATCTGGGTTTCACCGAGATTGAAGGCAACCTGCGTCTTTTCAATGGTGATCTTCACCTTACCATCGCCGGAAAGCGAGCGCTGAAGTTCTGACACCACCTTGGACGGAAGGATGATATCACGCTCTGCGGCGGCGGGGAACTCTATTTCATGCTCGACAAGCGCAAGACGGCGGCCGTCGGTGGCAACCATTGTCAGCTTTCCTTCCTTGAAGCTCATGAGAACGCCCTTGAGCGTCTTGCGCGTCTCATCCTGCGACACGGCATATGAGGTTTTCCTCAGCATTTCGCGGAGCGTCGCCTGGGGAAGCTCATACGCGAAGGCATCTTCCGTGGAAGGAAGAGCCGGAAAGTCCGCAACATTCATCCCTGAAAGCTTGAACGCCGCGCTCCCGGCGGAGATTCTTGCACGCTCCTGAAAATCAGTCTCGAGTTCCACAACTCCCTCTGCGCAAGAGGAGATCGTGCTGAACAGGAGTTTTACCGGCAGTGTGGTTGCGCCAGCCTCAACCACTTCGCATTCGACCGTTGACTTGATGGAAATATCAATGTCGGTCGTGATGAGACTTAGCTTACCATCGCTTGCCTCGAGCATCGCGTTCTGAATAATCTGAAGGGAACCCTTTCCGGCTACAATGTTCTGTACCTTCTTGAGTCCTTCCATAAACTTAGAGCGGATGATTTTTATCTTCATTTATAAAACTCCCTTTGGTTTCCTTAGGCGCGTATTGTACTCTATTAGTGGTTATTAAGTAAAGAACTTATTATTCTAATATTAGGGTTGTCCATAACTTGCATAACCCGTTTCCGACCCTATTTTCATTGGCTGAAACCGCGGTTTCACCTGTTCACTTCTTTTTGTCTTCGTGTCAGCTTCTTTTTGCTTCCCTTGAACCCTGTCGATTGCTGTTGACAAAACGCCCATTTGGCAACAGGTTCTGAACAGCCAATCGACATCTTGTCAATAGAACAGTTCGGACGGCTTGCGGCCAAGCTGCTCCGTGATCTGCTCGATTGTCTTCTTCAGTTCGATTTCAACATCGATTCGCTTCTGGATCGTCTGCGTGCCGTGGACGACAGTGGTGTGGTTGCGCTTGAATGCATTTGCAACCGTCGGGGTTGAGTTGCCCGTGAGCTTTCTGGCAAGGAACATTGCCACCTGCCTTGCGGTCGCCAGAGGCTGAGTTCGGTTGTTGGACTTGATGTCATCGTATGTAACGTCATATGTTGAGCATACAGCCTTGATGATCTCATCTATCGAAAGTCTTTTTATGATGACTTCATCCTCTGCCAACTCCTTAAGGAGGGTGTGCGCTATCTGCTGATTTATCTCAATCTCCGGATTTGCATCCATGAATCTGATGATAAGATTAAGAGCCCCTTCCATAGCACGGACAGATGACTTGATGTTTTCGCCTATATATGTGAAAATCTCCTCTGGAATTCTGTGCCGGCAATTTTTGGCCTTGAGCTTAAGAATTGCGATGCGCGTCTCATACGAGGGAGATTCAATCTCAATCACCATGCCTTGCTGAAATCTCGTTATGAGACGCTCTTCCAGGTTACTCAGCCTTTTTGGAGGAACATCGCACGTCATGACAACCTGTTTTCCGTATGTCATGAGATTGCTGTATGTATTGAAGAATTCCTCCTGGAACTGTTCCTTGCCTCCAATGAACTGAACGTCATCCAAAAGCAGGAGATCAATGTTCCGGTAGCGCTTCCTGAACGATTCCATATCCTTGTTTGACAGTGCATTGATGTATTCGTTCAGGAATGTCTCGCTTGTGATGTAGCAGACGCTCTTTGAGGGGTCGCGCTGCATCACATGATGGCCGATGGCTTGCATGAGATGGGTTTTTCCGAGCCCGGATCCGCCCCAGATGAAGAAAGGATTGTTCGTGTTTCCGCCAGGCTCTTTTGCTATCGCATTTGCGATGGCGTATGCAAAGGAGTTCGACGGACCCCTTACGAAGTTTGCGAACGTATAGCCGGAATTGAGCGGAATAGTCGAGGCAAAGACGGATTTTCTCGTAATCTGCGGTTCCTCTGCCTGCTGCCTTCTCACTTCGTTTTGGCGTTTCTCGTCATCTATTCTTCTGGCAACCTCTGTGACCTTGAAGACTACTTCAACTTCTTGCGGGGCACCTGCCTTTATAAGTGCTATCCTAAGAGGTTCTGAATAGATTGATGCCATATAGTCGGCAGTATATTGATCGCTAACTCCTATGATGAATTTCTCGTTTTCTAGTTCGTGTGATGCGAACAGGGCTGCATGGCGATCCCATCTGCTGACATCATCAACAGATGACAAAGAAGTTTTATATAGTGCCACCGCAAGGACCCAAAGATCGGCACGTGGCGTAATTTCTGTCTGCATTCCTTTACCCTTTTGCTTTTTTCCAACACATATTAAAACAGAACTGTCGATAAAACACAACGAGAAAAAAATACAAACAAGTAAACAAGTTATGCACAGAAATCTGTTTATATTTTATATATAGATATTTTCCATTTTTATTTAAATTCATTCTATAAATCAACTATTTCATTTTATTAAAAAGTTATGCACAGTATGAAGGCATGTTAAATACCAAATGCCAATGAAAGAATGACATAATTTCAGACATATGCATACACTATACGATACTTCTGTTCATAAATAGTTCATAAATGACATCATTTTTGTATTGAAGTAATGACAATAGTTATCTATATCTTTTATTTAAAGAAATAATCTGAAAAAATGTAAGTTAACTATGTAAATACCTTACGCATAACATTATCTACATAATTACAAAAAGGTGTTGATAAGAACATATGTTATGGTATAATGCAATCTTGTGAAAGAAATCATAGATATAATAGTTGTCGGTGGTGGTCATGCCGGTTCTGAAGCTGCC
This sequence comes from Kiritimatiellia bacterium, assembly GCA_045595285.1. Taxonomy (GTDB): domain Bacteria; phylum Verrucomicrobiota; class Kiritimatiellia; order RFP12; family UBA1067; genus UBA1731. Next base: position 23,327 of record JAZOAC010000166.1, read on the forward strand.
CTTGTGGCTGCCAGAATGGGGGCATCCACCCTTCTTATAACAGGCAAGAAGAGCGATATTGCCAAAATGCCATGTAATCCATCCATTGGAGGATTAGCCAAAAGTCATCTTGTCTATGAACTTGATGCACTTGGCGGTGAAATGGGATTCAACACGGACCAGACCGCCCTTCAGGAAAAAACATTGAATACCTCCCGCGGACCGGCTGTCCGAGCAACCAGAGCTCAATGCGACAAAAGACTATATTCGGAAAGAATGCAGAATGTCATATCATCCCAACAGAACCTTGCTGTGCTTGAGGATGTTGTGACGGATATAGTCACAGATTTCTGTGAGAAAAAGTCTGACGTCATCATTTCAGATTCAGCAAAAGACAAAATGCAGAATTCCAATGTGATCGACACTGATTCCGATCTGCCATTTGGAGAGTCAAATAATCGCAATGATGAAATGATGACCAATGACGTTAAGACAGAGAAAATAATGGATGAGAAATATTCTCAGCATATGATAAAGACAAGTGAAGAAACTACTTCACCTTCGGCAATCACCGAAGAAAAATACTTGAATGGCATATTGAATACAGTAGGTAGAATGCCATTTACCGAGAATGATAAGATTTCAAGAAGAATAAGCGCTGTCGGAGTACGGACAGAATTTCATGGAGAATATAGGGCTAAAGCAATAATAGTGACCAGTGGAACCTCACTGCGCGGACGTATTTTCATCGGACATGAAGTTGAAGAATCAGGTGGAGACAATAGACCTGCCGCAAATATACTGTCTGAATCATTGAAAAAACTTGGTTTTGAACTTATTAGACTTAAGACAGGAACACCACCAAGATTGAAATCAACATCATGTGATTTCACTAAATGTGTTGAGCAAAGAGGCGAAATGCCGGCCCCATTGTTCAGTTTGAGATCTAAATGTTCCACATGGAACATTGAGCGAGACTCTGAAATATCAAATTCAACTCAAGCTTATGGATGTTCCACGTGGAACAATGAGGTAAAAAGACCTTTTCCGCTAGATTTCATCGATAAAACTTATGTCCATGTCGACCAGAAATGTTCCACGTGGAACAATGACATACTGAATGAAAACAATAATACTGTTTCTAAAGAAAACATAACGATGGGGTCCATGGATAATGGCTCAAAAGCGTCAAATAATATATTTACAGATCAATGTTCCACATGGAACATTCCAAATATTTCTTGTTGGATGACTCATACGACACCTGAAACACATGAGATAATTCGTTCTCATTTGGCTGACTCTGCCTTATATGGCGGTCCCATTAAGGGAACTGGCGTGAGATACTGCCCATCGATTGAGGATAAGATTGTCAGGTTTAAGGATGCCAATCAACATCATGTGATGCTTGAACCTGAGGATCTTGAGCAAAATGTCATATACCCAAATGGTTTATCTTGCTCATTGCCGCGTGAAGTTCAGAAACGAATGGTTAGATCGGTTCCAGGTTTGGAAAAGGCAGAGTTTCTGAAATACGCTTATGCAATTGAGTATGACGGCATTGATGCCCGTGAGTTGCGGCATACATTAGAATCAAAGCGAATATCTGGTCTTTTCTTTGCCGGGCAGGTAAACGGAACGACAGGATATGAAGAAGCTGCAGCTCAAGGCATCATGGCAGGAATAAATGCCGTTTTCATGGTTAGAGGTGAAGAGCCACTAGTACTGAGTCGACAGGATGCCTATATAGGTGTAATGATTGATGATTTGGTCACTAAGGGTACGGATGAACCTTACAGAATGTTCACATCTCGTGCGGAACGTCGCCTGATATTACGTCAGGATAATGCACGCTACAGATTGATGCATGCAGCTGATCGCGTTGGAGTTTTGCCGGTAGAGATAAGAAAGGAAACCCATTATTTCAAAAAACTGATTGATGAGCATTTGCATGACAAAGACATTTCGATGCTACCGCCTGCAGTTGTCGAACAGATTAATATTATGCGTCAGTACGAGGGCTACATCAAACAGGAGGAAGTTGCAGCGGAAAGGGCGAAGAGGGATGAAAATACCAGAATTCCTGATTGGCTGGATTATGACAGATGCCCGGCGGTAAGGTTCGAGAGCAGGGAAAAGCTCAAGAAGTGGAAACCTGAAACGCTTGCCCAGGCATTGCGAATTCCAGGCGTCAATCCTGCTGATGTTGCAGTGCTGTCTGTCATTATCCACCGCGGCCACCATTGATCTTTAAGGTAAAGACATTTCTATCCACTCCTCTGTTTGACGGGTATCTTGGTTATTTTGATACGGTATGAGCCTTGAAACTTGCGCCTGCCTACCCTGATGTGCGATTGGAATCCTTCTGGAAATAGCTTACACAGTTATAATCTGAAATGGTGGCATGCATTACGCATCTCTCAATTAGCCAATATCCGCATGTCAAGATTTCGTCTACACTATAATCTTGAGAATTGGTCCGAATCATATTCTCTTTACGATAAGGCAGATTCAATGCAGTCAGGTCGAAACATTTTCTTAATTTTTTCGCTTGCGCTCAAATTGGTGATTTGATATATTATGCGGCCATGGGACAACAATTAAGAACACGTGCCAAGAGGGCTCGCCGCATTGCTCGCAACAAGCGTGTGCATGCAAGGCTTCTCGCGGCTAAGAAGAAATAAGGTGTGCTCTTTTGAGCGCATCTCAAAGGTGGGATGGCCGAGCGGTTAGGTTACGGACTGCAAATCCGTCTACAGCGGTTCAACTCCGCTTCCCACCTCCATTTTGGGTGATTAGCTCAGTTGGTTAGAGCACTACCTTCACACGGTAGGGGTCACTGGTTCGAGTCCAGTATCACCCACCATTTTGAAGATGCGTCTGGATAGAAATCTGGCGCATTCTTTTTTTGTCATGGCAGAGATACGGAAAGATGATATAAGTGCAGAAAGTGGGACGTATGGTCGTCGCACATGGTATGTCCTGCATGTGAAACCGCGCACTGAAAAGAAGGTGTTTGATTATTTGCGCATCTACGGATATTTTCGCCATCTCCCCACATACACGAAGATCACGAAGGTTCAGCGCAGGAAGGTGAGGCGAGAGCTTCCGCTTTTCCCTGGGTATGTGTTCACGAAACTTTTCCCGGATGAACGCATAAGGATGCTTCAGACGAATCTTATAGTCCATACAATCACGGTTCCGAATCCGCGCCAAATGGTCCATCAGTTGCGTCAGATATCACGCGCAGGCAAATGCGATTCTGAGATGCGTTCGGCACATCCGTTCAGGGCAGGAGACTATGTGCGTGTCAAATACGGTCCGCTCCGCGGCACAGAGGGATATGTGAAGCGTGAAGGTGCGCATGCGACGCTCTGTCTGAACGTGGAGATCCTGGGTGCGGCTGTCGAGATATCTATCTCTCCCGAGGACCTTGAAAAATGTCAATGATGCAATGCAGACAATAATGGCAACTCCGTCATCATGAGATGACGCGATTAGAGTGTGTACGCTGGTGGATGTTCAAGGGTCGACACGGTGAAAAAGTGGACTAGTCCATCTTGTGCGTGAGATTTTGCATATGCTACAGTACGTGCCATGGAAACCATTGGCAAAGGAAAAAGCATAGGTGAGGTGTTGCGCGCGGAGATCGTGAGCGGCAAATACGACCGTACACGCAAGCTGCCGAGCGACAGGATGCTGATGCGGAGGTTTTCCGTCGCCCGGGCCACCGTTCAGGCCGCGATGCGAGAGCTTATGGACAAGAAACTCGTGGAGCGTAGACCCGGCTACGGCACGTTCCTCGCCGATCTCGCCGAGACGAAAGCCGCTCAGAAGTTTGCGATGATCGTACCGGACATCTACTATCCGTTCTATGATCGCATCTGCCGCGGCATTTCCGATGCCGCGAAAAAACGTGGCTGGACGATACTTTCGGTGTCGCTCGGTTTCGGCAACATGCGCGAGCGAGCATTGAGGGCGGTCGATTTCGCCGAGGTGTGCATCCGCGAAAGGGTTTCCGGCGTGTTCTTTCAGCCGCTCCAGTTCATCACCGACAGCGAGAAGGTCAATCGCGACATCCTCACGTTCTTCAAAAACGCGAACATCCCGGTCGTTCTTCTTGACAGCGATTTCGTGGCGCCGCCGAACCGCAGCGAATATTGTCTTGTCGGCGTGGACAATACCGGCATCGGCTATACGCTCGCGAAGCACGTGATCGCCGCGGGCGCGAAGCGGATCATGTATTTCTCCAATCCGCTTCCCGCGCCCACATCCCTCAAGCGCGGCACCGGTGTGGGACTTGCCGTCACCGAGGCGGGGCTCCCATGGAACAGGAACAACGTCTATTTCGCCGATCCCACCGACACCCGCGCCGCCGCACGCGTCTTCGCCGGGCGCAACCGTCCCGACGCCATTATCGCGGTCAACGATTTTGTCGCGCTGCAGCTTCTCAAAACGCTGACGGCGATCGGCAAGCGCATCCCGGATGACGTGCTCCTTGCCGGCGTAAACGGCGATCCGGACGCGGCGGAGGCGGATCCGCCGCTCACGACGGCCGTTCAGCCGTGCTACGAGATTGGCACGACGGCCGTTTCACTGATGTTTGAGCGTCTGGCGAATCCCGATTTCCAGCCGCGTGAGGTGTTTCTCTCGGCAAGGCTCGAGGAACGCCGATCGACAAATTCCTGTAAAAAATCCCAAAAAACGCGAGGGAGAAAATAATGTTTTCAGCGCTTATTCCGATTCTCTTTGCCGCCGCCGAAATCAATCTTTCCGGCGACTGGCGTCTTTCCGGCATGAACGAGACCGGCGCCGCGATCGAGTGTCCGATCGCCGTTCCCGGTGGCGTCCATCATGCGCTTTACAAGGCCAATTTCATCGAAAACCCGTTTTGGGGCTGCAACGAGACGAATGTCCAGTGGGTCGGCCGCCGGGACTGGTCGATTTCCCGCACTTTTGAGGTTGACGAAGCGTTTCTCAGGGCTCCGTCGGTGATTCTCCGGCTGGAAGACGTCGATACGTTTGCCCTCGTTCTTATCAACGGCAAGGCCGTCGGCGAGACGTCCAACCGCTTCCGCCGCTGGGAATTCGACGTGAAACCCTATCTGAAGGCGGGCCGCAACACGATCGAAGGCCGTTTCCGCTCGTCGTGGCATGTCGCCGATGTCCAGCCGCAGTATTACGAAAAGCATTTTCCCGCCTACACTAACGGTGTCGTCTATTCCATCAATTACATCCGTAAGCCGCAATGCCACGGCGGATGGGACTGGGGCATTACGCAGATGATCACCGGGTTCTGCGGGCCGGTGAAACTTATGGCGACGGATGATTTCCGCATCGACTACATTTATTCGGATCAGGCGTTCAGCGCGGATTATTCGAAATGCGAACTGCGCGTCTATGCCGACATCACGGCGGCAGACGGCGCGACGTCGACCGTCACCAACCGCTTTGTCATCGACAAGCCGCGTCTCTGGTGGCCGAACGGCATGGGAGAACAGTCGTTCCACGAGGTGACGCTCGATGTGAAAGGACGTAAAATCAAAAAACGCATAGGGCTCAGGAAAATCGAAATGGTCAACGAGACCGACGTCGATCCCGTTTCCGGCTGGAGGGGGCGCAGCTGCTTTTTCCGTGTGAACGGACGGGCGTTTTTCGCGAAAGGCGCGAACTGGATTCCCTGCTCCGCTTTCGAAAACGAGCAGACTCCGGAGCGCTACCGCGATCTTCTCGAAAGCGCGAAAGCGGCCAACATGAACATGATCAGGCTCTGGGGCGGCGGGCAGTATGAAAAAGACTGCTTTTACGACATTTGCGATGAACTGGGGCTCCTTGTCTGGCATGACTTCATGTTCGCCTGCGCCAATTATCCGGACGGCCCGTTTCTTGAAAATGTCCGCCATGAGGTGCGCCATCAGATCAAACGGTTGCGCGACCATGCTTCGATCGCGCTCTGGTGCGGCGACAACGAGTGCCGAGGCTGCTTCCGCGCACTGTGGGATTATGTCATTTCCGATATTCCCTATTATTTCTCGCGCTTCCGCAAACGCATCGATCTGCTTGACGCCGCGGTCGCGGATTATGATCCCGCGCGAACGTTCTGGCCTACCTCCCCCTGCAACGGTCCGGACGAGTCCGGCTTCGAGCATAAAGATATCATCAAAGGCGATCTGCATTTCTGGGGTGTCTGGCACGGCGGCGAACCGTTCAGCCGGTTCACCGAGCTGCGGCCGCGCTTCTGCAGCGAGTTCGGTTTCCAGAGCTATCCGTCGAAAGAAACGTGTCTCACATTCTGTCGTGAAAGTGATCTCAGTCTCGATTCTCCCGTTTTCGACCACCATCAGAAGAATGAGGGCGGAAACAGACGTATCCGCGGTACGATGCACCGGTATTTCCGCGATCCCGTCAATTTTGATTCAATGCTCTATCTCTCGCAGGTTCAGCAGGCGCTTGCCATCAAGACGGCGATCGAGGCATGGCGCAGTCTCACCCCGTGGTGCATGGGCGCGCTCTACTGGCAGCTCAACGACAACTGGCCCGTGTCGTCATGGAGTTCCATTGAGTACGGCGGAAAGTGGAAACACCTTCACTATCACGCGAAACGCTTCTTCGAACCGGTTGCGGTGATGGCCGTCCGGAAGACGGGTGCGGCCGATCTCGAGATCTGGGCCGTGAACGACGGGCCCGAACCGGTGACGCGCACATTCACGCTTGAAGAGTGGGAGTTTGACGCTCAGGCACCGCGCACTGTGCGGACTCGCAAAGAGGTGACGCTGCCGCCCGGACGCGCGGTGCAACTCGATCGCGTTTCGGCGGGTGCGGCGACGAACCGCGTGTTTCTTTCTCTGTCTTTGGGATCGGTCGTGAACGACGGATTTTTCACGGAATACAAGAATTGTGCGCTCGCGAAAGCGAACGTGCGCGTTTCATCGGTGACTCCGGTTGACGGCGGCGCGTTCGATGTCACCGTCGAGACCGACCTCCCGGCGTTTTATGTCTGGCTCAACGCGGCGGGCATACGCGGCGAGTTTTCCGACAATTCTTTCACGTTGCTGCCGGGCCGTCCGCGTACGGTAAGGTTTGTTCCAAAGTCACGCACAGTAACGCTCCGGGAATTTTCCCTTGCGCTTACGGTCACGCATCTCAATGAGAATTGCCGTGAAAGCAGCAGTGCGCCGGCAGAGGACAAAGGAAACGCGGCGGCTCTGCGGGCGCTTGGTCTCGATGTTTCAAATTAAATGGACTGACACTCACCCAACAAGAAACTTCTAAGCGATAAGAAAGGTCGAAAGCCATGACAAAGAGAGATGTACACAATGGAAAGCCGTATGCGGGAAATCCGCATATGCGGTTTGACGATGGGGAAGACGCATCGTCAACGTCGAGGTGCGGGTCTCTGTTCTGCAAAAGACTGTTGCCGCGGGCGTTCTGCATGGTTGTGCAGATTCTGGGTTTGTGTGCTTCCGTCTTCGGCGGCGTGCGTCCTTACGAATTCGAGTGGGCGGATCGCACGCGCGACGACCGCCCGGTGCTTCTGCCGCTGGAATCCGCCAAGGGGTGGACCTGCCGGTGGTCGCAGGCGACCGGTCGCGTCGAAACGGCGCGAGAGCATCTTCTTTTCGGCGACGGCGTCATGCGCATCACACATAAGGCGTTGGGCGGGGCGCCCGTCCTCAAGATCCTGCCCTCGAAACCGGTTAAGGTGGCCGCCGGTTTCGATACGCTCAGCATCTGGATCTACGGCAACATGCCTTATCGGCAGAATCCCGCCGATCCGACGCCGGGCGTTCTCGTCACCGCCGATTTTCTCGACGCCGACGGCCGGCCGTTTTCCGTCGACATCTACCGCCTTGCCCATCAGGAATGGTTTCTCGCCCAGAAGCGTCTTTCCGCCGCCGCGCTCGCATCCGAAGCGTGGGAGCGTTCGCAGATCGTCACCGTTTACACCGACGGCACACGGACGGTCGTGAACGGGTCGACGAATGAACCGATGCCGCTGTGCTTTGGCAGCCGTCGACTGACGCTCCCGCCCAACGGATTTCTCGCGTTGTCCGGCGACGGCTCGGCCGCCGTCGTGTCGGGCGCGGCATGGTGCGGCGGCGGACGGCTTGACATGTCGGTTTCTCCCGATTATGTCTATTTCGACGCGTACGGCGCGCTGTCGACGACACCGTGGGGCGGCACGGACGGGCGCATGTACCGTTTGAACGGCAAGGACGGAACCGAGGAAGTCTTCCTTCGGACGGGGACGGTCTGCGAACTGCCGTATGCGGCCGTTTCCGTCACCGCGCTTGATTTCGCCGGCGAGGCGATCGGCTCGGCGCCGTTTACCGTCGTAGAGGGCCGCACGCGTCTGAGTCCGATGCCGGGAGCGTTTTCATATCGCGTCCGGAAACCGTCCGGTTGGCGCGAGGCGCCGGCGAAGACGGTTTTCGCCGGCTATCTGGATGGACCGCCGCCGGAGAAAATCGAGATTTCATCCCACACATCCAACCGTTAAGGAGATTAACATGAAATACATCATCGGAATCATTTCTGCCGTTGTGGGATTGACTGCAGCGGCCGTAACGCCCGTTGTCGATGAGGCTACCGGCAACGTCACGCTTCACGTGGAATCCGACGAGACGTACGCCGGGGTGATTGCAGGCGAGGGGATTACCGTCACGAAAACAGGGGCGGGAACGCTCACCTTGTCCGGTGCGAACACCTTCACGGGCACGCTTCTCGTCGAAGAGGGAATGCTGGTCGCCGCTCCCGCGAACACTGCCGGCAAGCCGGCGCTTGTCGTCAAAAACGGTGCGAGCTTCAAATCGGCGGGAGGCGGTTCTACATGGGGTGCCAATGCGCTTAATCTCGCGAGCGTCACGATTGAAGGTGCAGGTGTCGAAGGAAAAGGCGCGTTCATCCGTTCGAGCGGAACCGCGTGTATGTCGGATTCAAATCACGGTTTTTTATTGACCGGCGACGCGACAATCAACTTCGCCATTGTCCATAATCCGGGCATCGTGAAGCTGAACGGATATACGTTGACGAAGATCGGCACGAAAGACTGGTTTACAATGTGTGCACAGAAATATGTGCCGGACGGGGACGGCGGCAAAGGTAAAATCGTCATTCAGCAAGGTGTCGTCAAAATTCAGAATTATATCTTCGCCGAAGGAAGTGCGGAGAATGTTCTTGAATTGAAAAGCGGAACCTCTCTTTATACGATCTCCCAGTCGAAAAACAGAGTATGCCCGTGGACATTGCGCGTTTCCGGAAACGCGACGGTTTATGATGAAACCGCGAGCGGAACGGCCAGCCATGTGAAATGGGCGGGACCGTTGGAGGTCGCGGGCGGGAATCTGACATTGAATCACAAGTCCGCGGCCACGACGATTGAATTCTCGGGTCCGGTTGCGACGGCTGTCGGGTGCAGACTGTTGGCCCCGAGAGCCGGAATCAATAGATTTTCAGGCAAGACGCAAGTGCTCGCCGGCCCGATCGGTCGGACGGAATATGAAGATTACGGGCAGTTTGACTTTTCGGGCGAGGTGAAGATAACTCATGCGGACAACACGTATCTGAACGGTTCGCAGACAACGCCGCAGAAGATGACGATCGCCGATTCGGTATGGGACGGACAATCGGATGTGATGTCCGTCGCCGCAAGAGCGTCGTCATGGGCAGTTGCGGAGCTTCAGCGCACTGTCGTCACCAATGCGTTTCGTGTCGGTGCGTATTATACATCCGGCAACGCCGGGTACGGCGCACTGTATCAGGTGGCGGGTGAATTGTTTGTACCGAAGTCGGGAAATGCGACGGCCAATCGTTTTACCGTCGCAAACGGTCCGGGAGTCGGTTATTTCCGCAAGTCGGGAGGTTCGCTGAAATCGGATGTCGAATTTGAACTTGCCCGGGTGCGGGGTTTTGCGTCGGCGTATTTTGACGGTGGAGCGGCAGAGTTCAATCTGCCCATTTCCATGTCGAGAGGGCGCAACGACGCGTCATTGACCGCCGATCAATGCCGGTCGGGCGAGAGCGTCTATTATCAGACGGGGGCGGCGACGAACCGCGTTCCCGGGATCAATATCGGGCCGCAGGCGAATGAACCGATTCCTTCGGGCGGCAGTGCGCTGGTTGCGGTTGAAGGCGAGGGAACCGTTTTTTCCGTGTACGGAACCGCGGGCTATTACGGACTTCGGTTGCAGGCGCCGACCGCGCTCGATGCCGTTTTGGCCGTGAATGACGGCGCGACATTGTCCGCATCGAGAATTGTGCGGTTCTCTTCGCCGTCAGAAAAGACGGATGTTTCGTTTGTAATGAGCGTGGACGGCGGCAATGTCGAAATAACACATGCAAATCTCAACAATGATATGTATCCTCCGGAGAAAGTGCTCGTCCAGAAGGGCGGTATGACTTTCACGGCATCGGCAACGCCGTCCGTGGCGTGGCCCGCGGCGTTCGAGGCTCCGGTCGGAAAGATAGTTTCGTCGGTCGCTTTGCCGACGGAGGAGGCTTTCCTTGCCGATCAGGGAAAATACATAGGTCCGGCAAAGGTGACGATCGCAGGCACGGGATGCGGGGCGGCGGCAATTGCGCTTTTTGACAAGGATACGCGAAAGATCACCGGCGTCCGCGTAGTCTCTCCGGGAACAGGCTATGACGAAACGACGACGGCGACGATTGAGTCGCCCGACCGTTCGTCTGTCTATGTCTGCGCAGTAACGCTTGCCGATGCGCCGGTGACGGGCGCTGGGTTTGTGAAGCGCGGAGCGGGCGCGTACACCTTCGAGAAAGCGAATACATACAAGGGCACGACGGCCGTCGAAGAAGGTACACTCGTCTTTGCGCACGAGAAATCCCTGCCCGAAGATTCCGGGCTTTCGATATCCGGCGGCGCGACAGCCGATTTCAACGGACGCGCCGTTACGGTGCCGACGCTTTCGGGCGGAAACGGAACGGTGACGGATCTCGCGTCGCTCACGGTCACGGATGCGCTGTCGCTGACGATGGCGTCGAACGCGACTCTTAAAGTGGATGCGCAGCTCACGTTGGCGGATGGAGCGGTGCTTACACTGCCGGGTTCGCTCTCCGATCTTTCGGAGAGCAGATCCAATATCCTTTTACAGGCGACGGGAGGAATCGTCTGCGCCGGACGCGTAGAGCTTCCGAGTCTGCCGTCTCCGTGGAAGGTGGAAATCCGCGCCAAAGATATCTATGTGCGCAGGGTTAATGGAACGGTGATGATCCTGCGGTGATGTCGCGTGGTTTCTGACGAGAAAGGCTGGAATAATATGCGAAGTCTGATCTTTACATTGGCAATGGTTGCCGGTGTTGCTTCAAGCGCATTTGCGGCGGCGGGGATGGGATATGTTGTCGAGGTGGACGGACGCCCCGTCGACGTGCTTGAGATCCCCAAGCCCGTTCATCATGTGAACGTGCTGAAGGAGAACGCCCAGCCGTATGCCTATGCGCAGTTCGATACCGACAAGGAGGTGACGGTGCGTGTGCGCACAGGCGTTGATATCGTCAATGAGCAGACGCTTTTCCTCCCGCTTTCTGCAGGAGTGAAACCGCTTCGGCGCGGTCCCCGCGAGGTGGTGTTCCGCATGAAACCGGGAATGCGGCTCGTTTTTGAGCCTCAGGGACGTCTGCGGGCGCTCGTCATAGCGGCGAACAGGCCGGAGACCGACATCCCGAACCGCAACGATCCAAACGTCGTCTGGATCGGCCCGGGGCGGCATCGGCGCAATATCAGACTGACGAGCGGGCAGACGCTCTATCTCGCGCCGGGCGCGATCGTGGAGGGGAATCTCCTTGCCGTCGGCACGAACATGGTCATTCGCGGACGCGGACGCTTCGACGGCAGCTGTTGGGGCCATTACAAGGGGCCGGGCTGGAACATGGTGCGGGTCATGGGGCGCAATATCGTTGTCCGCGATATCGTTTTCGTAAGCGCATGGTCGTGGAATCTCGTCATCGACAAAGCGGAAAACGTCACGGTGGACAATGTGAAGATTCTAGGCGGGCACGTGCTGAATGACGACGGCATCGATATCTGCCATTCGCGGAATGTCGTTGTGCGCGATTCCTTCATTCGTGCGCAGGACGATTGCATCGCGGTGAAGTATTCGGGTGAGAATTTACTTGCGGAGCGATGCGTTCTCTGGACCGATGTCGCGTGTGCCGTACGTATCGGTTTCGAGTGCGTGAAGGGCAAATCGTTCAGCCGCATCGCCTTTCGCGATATCGATGTCGCCCATCTTTCCGTCGTGAGACGTCCCGCATCGGCCTTCTGGTCGAATTGCGCGGTTTACGTGGAACCCGGAAACGAAACGACGATGTCGGACATTCTGTTTGACCGTATCCGTTTCGACGCGCCCGAGCGCGGAGACATTCTGCTGAAGGTGCTGACCGTCAAAGTCAAGATGGAAAAGTACGAAAAGCACGAAAAGACGGGACGCTTGGACGGGCTCACGTTTCGCGACATCGCGATCCGCAATCCTCCGCCGGATTCGATGTATGTGCATATCGAGCAGTTTCCGGGGGATCCCCTCATTGAAAACATCGTCTTTGAGAATGTCGCACCGCACGGGCCGCATACGCTTGTGAATGCGAAAGGACCCGTCATGAGAGACAAAGAGAAGGGAGTGTTCAAATGAAGAGAAGAACGTTTTTGACCGGTGCGCTTCTTGCCGCTACCGCTCCGGTGCCGACGATGTCCGCCGCGCCTGCGCCCGCCAAGAATGGCACGGGTACACAGGCCGACGGGAAGGGGATATTGGCGCTGAATCCGCCGGAGACTGTGCTGCCGATTCTGCAGAACATGCGCCTTCCGGCAATTCGTGTAAACAAAAAAGGACATCCGATTCCGCAGGAGCCGCCGTTGACGCTGTTGCACTTCGCCGATATCCACAACGACGCGGTCAATCTCAGGCGTGTGATGGCGTTTTACAACCATTATCGCCGTTATTTCGACGACGCGCTCGTGACCGGTGATATCGCCGGCGGGACCTGGAGAGAATATTCGCCGGAGATGGACGCGGCGGAAGGCTTCTCCAAAGTTCTCAAGACGCTCGGCAACCACGACAATTTCCGCTGGAATCCGTCAACGATGTGGGCTCCGGCCAAAGCGTGTTATGAACGATATTTCAAAGGTATAGAGAGTTGGGGTGTCGTGCAGCCCGGCGGAAGCAATCCTGACGGGCTCTGTTACTGGTACAAGGATTATCCGAAAAGCCGTGTCCGTCTCGTCGGCCTCGACTGCATGCATTACGATGCGGCCCAGAACAGCTGGTTTGCCGCGGTCTTGGCCGATGCGCGCGGAAAAGGGCTTGCGGTCGTCGCGGCGCAGCATTATCCGCCGATGGGGAAAAAGGATGTCACCGGATTTCCGGGATGCGCGTTCGACAGCCTTCAGCGCGAAAGTCTCGGCGCGGGGCTGCCGAAGGCGGTGAAGGAGGTGGATCTCTTTCAGAAGGCGGGCGGCGAATTCGTCTGTTGGCTCGGTGGGCACACGCATACGGATTTCTGCGGAACGGTCAACGGCACCGGACAGATGTTCATCTGTGTCGGGATCGCGAAGAATATGGAGCTTTGGTGCGATTCCCGTCGCGTGACGGGGGAAAAGAGCCAGGATCTCTTCAACGCCGTATCGATCGACACTTGCCGCCGTCATGTGCGGGTTCTGCGCATCGGCGCGGAGTGGAACCGTTTTCTCCAGCATCGCGTGACGATGTGTCTCGACTACGAAAACCGGGTTCAGCTGACCTGATCGAAGACGGAACCGTAAAAATGAAATCCGTCCTTATGACAAATAAAGGAATAGACATGAAAACGATACGGCAGTTGATGAACTTTATTCTGGTTTCCGTTCTTGTCGTCGGTACCGGGCGGGCTTTTGCCGCGTTTGACCCGTCGGCTGTCCGGTATGGCGGGAATGTGCGCGACTTCGGTGCGGTCGGCGACGGCGTAACCGACGATACGGAGGCTGTCCAGAAAGCGATCGATGCCGGCGGAGTCGTCCGGTTCCCGGAGGGTGTCTATCTGATTTCGCCGATCTATCTGAAAACGAACGGAGGCCTCGATCTGGATACCCGTGCGGTCATTCGCTTTCAACCGGACCGCTCGAAATGGAAAATCCGCGCGGGAAGCGACAAACCGGACGGTTTTGCCAATGTTCATCTCGTCAATGTGATCGGACAGACGAACGTGTTCATCCGCGGCGGGGCTATAGACGGAAATTTCCGCCGTTTTTATAAGCGAGTCTACCTCTATGCGTGCAGCGGACGGCGTTTCATGACGCCGGCGAAGAAAAAAGGCGATCCGGCGCAGCTTGTCTGGTTTCATGAGACGAACGATATTCTTCTGCAGGACGTGCGCATTTTTGACGCGCCGTTCTGGGCGCTGTGGCTGCACGGCTGCGAGAATGCGGTTTTGCGCGATCTTGTCGTCGAAGGTTCGGACGAGATATGCAACACCGACGGCATCGACATCGACTGCTGCCGCCGCGTGAGGATGACGCGCTGCAAGGTGCGCGCGGGCGACGACGCGCTGGCCGTGCGCGGGGCGATCGGCGGTCTGTCGCGCCCGATGCCGTGCGAAGATGTCGTTGTTGAAGATTGCGATCTCGCAAGTCACTATGCCCACGCCCTGCGTGTCGGCGTCGGTTCCGGGGAAATCCGCAACTGCCGTTTTTCAAAAATCCGCATGGAAGATACGCGCGGGGGCATCTGGGTGTGTTCGAAGTTCAAGGGAGGAAACGGCGCGGCGATCCATGACATCGCGTTCGACGATATCGTGATGGATGCGGTGTGCGGCATCTATGTGCGCCATGACTACTATCTGGTGAAAAAGACGGAACCGTTCCGCGGAGTACTCGGGGATATCCGTTTTTCAAACGTGCGCGGAACGTCCATGTTGCAGAACTCCGTTGTCGGCAACGGCGTTGCGGAGATGAAGAATATTGTTTTCACGAACTGCGATGTGAAAGTCGCCACCCCGCGCGGACTTCCGCCGGGCGATCGCGAATTCTTCTCGCTGGGCCCGGAGATCAAAGGCCAATGGTATGTGCGCAACGCCGATGTGTCCGGGATTTCTCCGTGCGCCGATTGACGGAGAGGTCTGCCCGTTGTGGCGGATGTGCGGGCTGAGAATCCATGGGGCAATCCATGGGGCCACACCCCAAAAACCATGCTCAAAAACTTCATTTAGCATTCAATTATTTTGAGTTATCTCAAATGAGCAGAATTTGAATCTTAAGAAAATCTTAAGATTCGCTTAAGGTTCGCTTAAGATTTCTTTCTCTTTTTTATGTCACAATATTACCCGCCAGGAGGGATTGGCCTCTTGGGATCAAATAAAGGAGTAATATTATGGCAAGACCACTTAGAATAAAGAAAGATTCAGATGCACACTATCATCTCATGTCACGCACCAACAATAAACGTTTCCTCTTTCGCGATGGGGCGTTGAAGACGGAACTCGTTTCCGCCTTGCGCCGGACGGCGGAGTTCTGCGGCGTTCATATCAAAGCATATACCGCGATGGACAACCATTTTCATATTGTCGTTAAGGTGACTAAACCGGAAGAACCTGTCTGTGCATCTGAACTTATCCGACGAGTAGGTGTTTTGAAGGGTGAACGGGCAATGCGTCTCCTGTCAGAGCATTGGGATGAACTTTCAAGTTCCGGCTTTGAAGCTACACTTAAGGCAGAACAAGATCGTCTTCGCGTGCGGATGCATCGCGCTTCAGGATCAATCTCTGGCGCGCCCCCACCGACAACGACCGCGGCTGGAAGATGCTCGAGGTGTGCAAAGTCTGGAAGGTTGCGACCGAATCAGGCAGATTGCCGAAGGGCGTCGAGAGCGATCTCAAGGCTACGAAACTGGCGGACGGTTCGGTGTTCGTCGTTTGGACCCTCACCGTTCCCGAGGGACTGCCCCCGATTCCGCGTGTTGGGCTTACTTTCACCGTGCCGAAAGGTGCGGCGGATGTGTCCTGGTACGGGCTTGGTCCATGGGAGAACTATTTCGATCGCTCAACGGCGGCGATTCTCGGCGTTTATCAGGCGGGAATCGGTCTCGTGAGCGGTATCGCCGATGCCGGAACGGGAACAATCGCCTATTCTGAAAATCGTCTTAATCCCGACAATTACATAGAGCCCGGCGAACAGGGGTATCGCACGGACGTACGTTGGCTTCAGATCGGTGGCGTCGGGATAAGAGCGGGCAATGCTCCGTTCGGATTCAATGTCTGGCCGTATTCCCAGAATGCATTGGAAGCGGCGCGCCACCAGTGGGATCTTAAGGAAGATGATGAATTAACTGTAAACATCGACGCGGTGCAGATGGGCGTCGGCGGAGACGACAGCTGGGGTGCGCGTCCTCATGCTCCGTATATGCCCGGAGCCGGCGTGTACCGCCTCCAGTTCATTGTAGCAGGGCTTGATTGATGCATCCGTGTTGATTACAAGATTAAATGGGGAGCTTCCTCGCCTCTGTCCACTTGCTTCTGCAATCGTCCCATGCCTAGGTTCACTTATGCAGGGTATTGCTCAAAGTGGTGGGATTTGGTAAACTCTTGCGCATATGAAATTGAAGAAACCAGAGGCGGCTTTGTCCGCTGAAGAGATGACGCCTGTTTCAGGTGGAGCCACAATCGCAGCGCGTTTTCAGCTTGATGTGGATCCGCGTGCGGCGAAGAATGGACCTGCCGGCGTAGGCAAGACGTCTACGCTTGTTGCGCTTATTGCGGCACTTGTCGCTTTGGGCCTTGTTGGTTTTGCCGCGTGGATGATGTATTCCGATTGGGCTGTGGCCGCAGTCTCTTGACGAGGTAGGTTCCACATGAAATGGGATGTCATGAAGTCTCCGCGCGCACGCGCGGCTGTCCGTCTTGCTTTGGACGAAGATCTTGCGAGCGTGGAGCGGGTCAAGTCGTCGCCATGGTGCGACGCCACTTCCGTTGCGCTTGTCGACCCAAAGGCTGTCGCTGAAGGTGAGATATACGCCAAGGGTAAGGGCTGCGTCGTGGCAGGAGCCACGGTGGCCCGTGCCGTTTTCAAGGCGGTCGATCCCAAGATTACGGTGAAGATCCTGAAAGAGGACGGCTCAGTGGTCAAGCCCGGCGAGCCGATTCTTGTGTTTAGGGGTAAGGCGAGATCGATCCTGGCGGCAGAACGCACGGCTCTAAACTTTATGCAGCGCATGTGTGCCACAGCGACGCTTGCCAAGGCGTTTACGGATGCAGTCAAGCGCTACGGCACCTTCATCCTCGATACGCGCAAAACGACACCCGGTCTTAGGGTGTTCGAGAAATATGCTGTGACCTGCGGCGGCGGAACGAACCACCGTATGGGCATGTATGATCGTGTGCTGATGAAGGACAACCACCGCCGACTCTGGAAGGGCGGCGATCCTGATGAACTCGATCAGGCCGTCACTGCGGCGCGCAAACGGTTTCCGAAGCTTGAGGTCGAGGTTGAGGTCGAGTCTCTCCGCGAATGCGCGAGCGCCCTCAAGGCAAAGCCCGAGTGGATCATGCTCGACAACATGTCCATAGCTGACATGAAAAAGTGCGTCAAGATGTGCGAGGGCATTTCCAAGACGGAGGCGTCCGGCGGCATTACGCTTGAACGTGCGAAAGAGGTCGCTGCCACAGGGGTGACAGCAATTTCGCTTGGATGCCTTACGCATTCTGCCGGATCTGTCGATCTTTCGCTAGAATGGAAAAGCGTCTGATCTGGGACTGGAACGGGACGCTTCTCGATGACGTTTCCGCCGCGGTGAACGCACTGAACCGCATGCTTGTGTCGCGTGGTGCGTCTCCCATAACCGTCGACCATTACCGGCGGCGGTTTGGTTTTCCCGTAAGACCGTTCTACGCGGAGCTTGGCGTTGATCTCGACAGGTGGGATTGGGACGAGATTTGCGAGGATTTCCATTCTTATGTAGCGATGGAACCGCAGACTGTGCGTATCGACGCCAAGGCCGCGCTTGAAACTGCGCGGGATATGGGTTTTCGCCAGTGTGTGCTTTCTGCGCTTCGTCAGGATATGCTTGAAGATGCACTTGAACGGAATGGGTTGTGCGGATTCTTCGACCTTGTTTATGGAGTGGACAATCTGGACGGTGCATCAAAACTCCAGCGGGGGCGAGAACTTGTCGCAGCGATAGAGACTGACATGGGGAATGTCACTCTCATCGGCGACACGTTGCACGATGCCGAAGTAGCGAAGTCACTTGGCGTCGGGTGCGTGCTCGTTTCTTGTGGACATCAAACCGCCGAGCGTCTTTTCGTCACAGGCTGCAAGGTTGTTCCGTCTTTGATGGATGCGGTGAACAGTGCCGCGGACAACGAGTTGGCGTAGAAGAGGGCGTTGCAGAATTCCGCATTGAAGAGGTGATTTTATGCAAATAACGTCAGATCCCGCGATACAAATTGCCATAACCACTTGACAAAAAAAAATCTTGTGGTCGAAAATGCGATGTGGTATCATTTGCGCCGTTTTTGAGGAAAACAGAATCATGAATCTCATGCTTAGCCTTACGCTTGCCCTTAACCTTGGCCTTACGGTCCGGGGCGGTGTCGCGTGCGCTTAAGCAGAAGATGAGATGATGCAAGCAAACGGCCCCGCTCGGATGAGCGAGGCCGTTTTTGTTTTCCGGAAGAGAAAGGAAAAGATATGGAAGACAAACGGGTAACATTCTTCGACACCACCCTCAGGGATGGTGAGCAGGCGCCTGGATACTCCATGACGCTTGACGAGAAGCTTCGCATGGCGAGGCAGCTTGAGCGCCTTGGCGTGGACGTCATAGAGGCGGGCTTTGCGATCGCCTCCCCAGGCGATTTCGAGAGCGTCCGGCAGATCGCCGCCGACCTTCGCGAATGCACCGTGTGCTCGCTTTCCCGTGCGCTTCCGAAGGACATCGATGCCGCCGCGGATTCGCTTGAGGCGGCTGTGCATCCGCGCATCCATACGTTCCTCGCCACGAGCGATCTGCACCTGAGGTGCAAACTCCGCATGACGCGCGACAGGGCGCTCGAGCAGATCCGGGACATGGTCAGATATGCCCGCGGAAAGTGTGCGGAGGTGGAGTTCTCCGCCGAGGACGCGACGCGCAGCGATCCGGACTTCCTCTGTTCGGCGGTTGAGACGGCTATCGCATCCGGCGCGAGCACGGTCAATCTCCCGGACACGGTGGGCTATGCCACTCCCGAGGAGATCGCCCGGATGGTGACGGACATCCGCAACCGTGTCCCGAACATCGACAGGGCGACAATCTCAATGCATGTGCACGACGATCTGGGGCTTGCCGTCGCAAATACCCTCGCCGGCGTGATGGCGGGCGCAAGGCAGGTCGAGTGCACCATCTGCGGAATCGGCGAACGGGCCGGCAACGCCGCACTGGAGGAGATCGTGATGGGGCTGCGGACGCGCGGAGACTATTATGGTCTCACGCACGGAATTCGCACCGAAGAGATCGGACGCACGGCGCGCCTGCTCTCGACGATCACAGGCGTAAAGATGTTTCCGTCGAAATCGATTGTCGGTGCGAATGCGTTTGCCCACGAGTCGGGCATACACCAACACGGTGTGTTGAAGAACGCCAGCACCTACGAGATCATGACTCCTGAATCCGTCGGCGTGAAGAAGACGGAGCTTGTCCTCGGCAAGCATTCCGGACGCCATGCCTTCAGCGAGCGGCTCAAGCTCCTCGGCTATTCTCTGCCGGAGGAGCGAGTGGATGAACTGTTTGCCCAGTTCAAGCGTCTTGCGGACCGGAAGAAGAAGATACTCGACCGCGACATAGCTGCGTTGGCCGAGGCGGTCGCCCCGCTCGACATGGATCCCGCCAAGGTGTACACACTGGAGTCGTTTGTCGTAAACAGCGGAAACAGGATGAGTTCGACGGCAGACGTCACGCTCAGGCGCGGCGGTAGAACGTATCAGGAGGTCGCGTTGGGGACAGGCCCCGTGTTCGCGTCCATCCGCGCGGTGGAGAAGATAGTCCGCCATCCGTTCAGCCTGGACGACTACACGATCCAGGCCGTCACCGAACATCGCGATGCGCTCGGCGAGGTGACGGTCAAGATTTCCGATGCTACCGGAACGTACCGCGGACGGGGCGTATCGACGGACATCATCGAAGGTTCGATTCTGGCGTGCCTTTCGGCCGTGAACAAGATGCTCGATGAGAGCCAGAAGGGAATCGGGACCGGTGCGGCGTCTGCCGTGCAGCATTCATTTGACAACGACATGCTTTCGGGCGGACATACCGACAAGCGCAGCGAAAAAGAAGAGGAGGTGTGAAATGTCCGGAATGACAATGAGTCAGAAGATATTGGCGGCGCATGCAGGGGTTGATTCCGTGCATGCAGGGGAACTTGTGATGGCTAAGCTCGATCTGGTGCTCGGCAACGACATCACCGCGCCCGTAGCAATCGGGGAGTTCCCGAAGTTCGGACGCGAACGCGTGTTCGATCGAGAGCGGATCGCGCTCGTTCCGGACCACTTCACGCCGAACAAGGACGTGAAAGCGGCGGCGCAGTGCGCCTGCATGCGCGGGTTCGCGAAGGAGCAGTCCGTTAAGAACTACTTCGAGGTCGGACACGACTGCGGCGTGGAGCACGCGCTCCTTCCCGAAAAGGGATTGGTGACAGCCGGCGATCTTGTCATCGGGGCGGACAGCCATACCTGCACATACGGCGCTCTCGGCGCATTCTCGACAGGCGTCGGCTCCACGGATATGGCTTGCGGAATGGCTACCGGGCAGACGTGGTTCAGGGTGCCGGAGGCGATTCGTGTGGTGTTGACAGGCGCATTCCGGCGCCATGTGGGCGGCAAGGATCTCATCCTGCATCTTATCGGGATGATCGGCGTCGATGGAGCGCGCTACCAGTCGCTGGAATTCACCGGGCCAGGTGTCGCGGCTCTTTCCATGGATGACCGCTTCACCGTTGCGAACATGGCGATTGAGGCCGGGGCAAAAAACGGAATTTTCCCTGTCGATGCGCAGTGCCTCGAATATCTGAAGGAACATGGGGCCAAACCGCCGGTCGTTCATGAAGCCGATGCGGATGCGGAATATGTCCGCACGGTCGTAATCGATCTTTCCGGACTCAAGCCGATTGTCGCGTTTCCGCATCTTCCCGAGAATGTGCATGATGTTGATTCCGTCGACGACATTCCGATTGACCAGGTGGTGATTGGAAGCTGCACGAACGGACGGCTGAGCGACCTGCGGATCGCCGCCGAAATACTGGAGGGAAGGAGAGTGGCCGGGAATGTGCGGTGCATTGTCATTCCCGCCACGCAGAAGATATGGATTGAGGCGCTTGAGCTCGGCTATCTCAAGACGTTCGCCGAAGCCGGATGCGTGGTGTCGACGCCGACGTGCGGTCCGTGCCTTGGCGGACACATGGGAATTCTCGCAAAGGGGGAACGCGCCGTCGCCACGACAAACAGGAATTTTGTAGGACGCATGGGGCAT
Source organism: Kiritimatiellia bacterium (assembly GCA_045595285.1). Classification (GTDB taxonomy): domain Bacteria; phylum Verrucomicrobiota; class Kiritimatiellia; order RFP12; family UBA1067; genus UBA1731. Next base: position 44,785 of record JAZOAC010000166.1, read on the forward strand.
GTGGAAAGCGAGATATATCTTGCCTCCCCTGCCGTCGCCGCGGCGAGCGCCATTGCCGGGAGAATCGTGTCACCTGACGCGATCTCGTGCTGAAATAGGAATGGGAAACACAGAAAGGAATTAGGAGATGAAGGTCAGAGGTCAAGTCCACAAGTATGGCGACAATGTCGATACGGATGTGATAATCCCGGCTCGCTACCTCAACACGTCGGAGGCAAAGGAGCTTGCCGTGCACTGCATGGAGGATATCGACGCCGGATTTGCCGAAAAGGTAAAGGGCGGCGACATCATGGTCGCGGGCAGGAACTTCGGCTGCGGAAGTTCGCGCGAACACGCGCCGCTGGCGATAAAGGCAAGCGGAATCGCGTGTGTCATAGCGACTACATTCGCAAGGATATTCTATCGCAACGCGCTCAACATCGGTCTGCCGATCCTCGAATGTCCCGAAGCGGCGGAGGCCATTGAGGCTGGTGACGAAGTGAGTGTCGATCTTGCCGCCGGCGTGATAATGGACAGGACATCCGGGCTCGCATTCCGGGCAGAGCCATTCCCGCCGTTCATGCAGGATCTGATCGCGGCTGGCGGTCTCGCCGCCTATATGCGGAATATCAAGGATAAATCGTGAAGGAAAAGGAGATATGGCGATGAGTGAAAATGAGAATATGGTTCGGACTAAAAGGATAGTCGCATTGCCGGGCGACGGGATAGGTCCCGAAATCGTGGCTGAGGCGCTCAAGGTTATGGAGGCGTTGAGAACAAGGTTCGGACTGAAATTCTCAGTGGAGACATTTCCGGTTGGCGGGTGTGCGTATGATCTGTGCGGGAAGTGCCTTCCCGACGAGACGCTTGCCGCATGCAAGGCGGCGGATGCCGTTCTGCTTGGAGCGGTGGGAGGTCCGAAATGGGATTCGCTTCCGGGGGCGGAGCGTCCGGAACGCGCATTGCTGGGATTGCGTTCGGGGCTGGGGCTGTTCTGCAATCTGCGTCCTGCGCGGATATGGCCGTCGCTGATGGATGCGAGTCCGATCAAGTGCGGCGCTGGCATGGACATGGTTGTGGTGCGTGAACTGACGGGCGGCGTATACTTTGGCGCACATACGCGTTCGGCGGATGGAATGTCCGCCCAGGATGTCATGGCCTATTCTGTCCCTGAGATCGAACGCATTGCGCGCAAGGCGTTCGAATGCGCACAGCAGAGGCGCGGCAAGGTCACGAGTGTCGATAAGGCGAACGTGCTGGAGACGTCAAGGCTCTGGCGCGAAGTCGTGAATCGCATTGCCTCGGACTATCCCGGCGTGGAGCTTGAACACATGTATGTCGATAATGCGGCGATGCAGCTTGTCCGCGACCCTGGGCGTTTTGACGTTCTTCTCACGGAGAACATGTTCGGCGACATTCTTTCCGATGAGGCATCGCAGATAACGGGGTCCATAGGGCTTCTGCCATCCGCATCTCTCCGCACGGACTCATTCGGAATGTACGAGCCTATACACGGCAGTGCGCCTGACATTGCGGGGAAAGGCATTGCGAATCCTCTTGCCACAATCCTTTCGGTCGCGATGATGCTCAGATATTCGCTCGGCATGCCGGACGAGGCGGATGCCGTGGAACGCGCTGTATCAGCTGCAATCGATGCGGGCGTTCGCACTCCAGACATGTCATGCGGCGGCGAAACGGCATCTACCTCTGAGATGGGCAGTGCCGTGGCAGCCCGTGTGACGGTCTGACATAGCGCTGCATCGGTCTACAGAGACAGACGCCTGTCGCCGGTGCGCTGGTATACCTGAAGATCGAACTTGGGGACGGTGACGAAGATGCGATCGAATATGTCCGTCTGGATCTGTTCGTACTCGACCCAGTCGCGCGTTTTCGTGAATGCATAGACCTCGACAGGTATTCCTGTGTCGCCGGCCTCTGTCTGGCGCACCATGCATGTGAGCTCATGGGTGATGCTGTCGTTGTCGGCAAGCATACGCCGCAGCCATGTCTCGAATGCGGCGAGGTTGGATACCGGGCGGTCTTCAGGCTTGAGAAGCCCTTGGGATACGAGAGACTCCCTTTGTTCCGGTGTGAGTTCGCGTACCGACGTGATGCTGATCCACACGGGGCGCTTTATGCGCCGTCCCTTTGACGTGGACATGTATCTCCAGTTGATGAAGGCGTCGCTTATGAGTGCCGAGGAGGGAATCATCGTGACCGTGTTGTCGAAGTTCTGCACTTTTACCGTCGTGAGCGCAATGTCGATTACATTGCCGTCGGCATTGTACTTTGGCATGGTGATCCAGTCCCCGATGCGCACCATGTCGTTCTGCGATACCTGTACGCCGGCGACGAGCCCAAGGATTGAGTCGCGGAATATCAGCATTAGCACGGCGGTGAGCGCGCCGAGTCCGCTCAGCACAAACGTGGGGCTCTTCCCCATCAGCGAGGAAACGACTATTATCGTCGCCGTGAACCAAAGGAGGATTTTTGCCATCTGGGAAAGCGTCTTGGAAGAGAATGCCTGGTTCTGAGAATGCGCATTGGCGACGGACCTGAGCCATGTTATGACGCTGGAGAGCGCGGCGGCGCAAAGTACGACCGTTGCAATGTACAGGATGCGCGACAGGGAAGCGGCCGCATCGGGGCTTTTAAGGAACGCCTTCGGGAGCCAGGCGAAGAGAATCCATGAGAATATGAACCACGCCGATGCCCTTATGAGAGTCGCGGATTTTGTCCTGTGCGCAGCGGTGTCGGACGGTTTCGCCATGAACTTGCGCGCTATTGACGCTCCGGCGATACACAGCGCAGAGGCGATGCCGGTGATGACGGCAGCGCATGTCGTCGTGGCGGCGGCCTTTGCCCAGAATGCATCCAAGCCCGCACCGGCCATCCAGTGGTGGATATTGGTCCATATGGTTTCCATGTGTTTTCCTCCTTTTTGCCCACGAGTATACCATACTTGCACAATATGATGTAGCACTATGATCGCTTCCCTTCTCAAAATCGGTTTGAACACGTTTCTTGTAAATGTCTGAAAATGATATAATTGCCGACGATGGATAACTGAAGTATGCTGACGGCTGTACAAGGAGACTGTTTTAACTTGTATCGGCAGAGGAAACAGTTCGGTTGGATTCATGCTTTGAAATAGGATGATCAAGAGGGTATCATGACTACGAGAAGAAAGTTCGCTGAATCGGTGGTTCTTGGCTTGTCGGGGACAGTCTCTGGACTTGCTGTGATGGGGTGTCGGTGCAAGCCTGAACAATCATCGGAATTATCGCTTTATGCATTCAAGTATGCGCAATCTACAATCGCGGAAAACCGTGTCTATCGTGGCGCATCAAAGTCTCGCCGCGTACCGATATCGTTTCTCTTCTACATGATTGAGCTAGGCCGCAGGAAAATTCTAGTTGATACAGGATGTGAATCCATATCCGGCTTCAAGATGGATCATTTCATAACACCGGTCGCCCTCCTGGAACGATATGGCATTACTCCCGGTGACATCTCAGACGTGATTGTCACTCATGCTCATCGGGACCATATCGGATGCGTTCCGCATTTCAGAAAAGCCGTCGTCCATATTCAAAGAGACGAAGCAGCCGTAGGCGCAAAGTACCTGAAGGGACTAAGTGTTGATCTGTTCGATGCAGACCGGGCAGTGGCGGATGTCATAGAGGTGAAGAAAATTGCCGGACATTCAATCGGATCTTCAATCGCAATTATTCATCATAAGGGCAGACGCATCGTGCTTGCCGGCGACGAATGCTATGTGCGCGGGTGTCTTGACAGAAGGATCCCCACCGGTGCGAGCTATAATCCAGAGAAAAGCGAAGAGTTCATTCGCACGTATTCAAGTGGCGACTACGAAGTACACCTATATCATGACTTTTCAACGCTCCCTGATCAGAATGGCGTGCTGAAACTGATATGAAACCCGCGTGGATAGGTCACTTGTGCCGATTTCGCCATTCGCGCATGGAGATGCCGGTCTTGCGTTTGAAGTATTGACGCAGAACCGCCGGTGATTTCCATCCCGAGAGATCGGCGATGGTTTCCAGCATGACGTCTTTGCGCCTGAGAAGCGAATGGACGACCGCCAGTCGCGCTTCGAGAATGGCATCACCGATCGACATCCCTGTCGCCTTGCGGAAGCGTATTTCCGCCAATCGTCTTGAACATGGGAACATCTGCGTTACATCTGCTGCGGTCAAACCGGTTGCCGCATCGTGGATGATGCGTTCGCGGGCCGCTTCCACACAGGCGTCTCTTTTGCGTAATGGGTCGCTCGAGGCCCGTCGCACTACGCGCAGCGGTCCGAAAAAGATGTTTTTCAATTTGACGTCAGGCATTTGCATTTGTTGATCAAGCAACTGAGCCGCAAAAAATCCTGCTTCGTTGAAATTGATCTCCACAGAGGAGAGAGACGGTGTTATGTTGGCTGCGATAAGTTCGTTGTTGTCGATGCTGACAACGGCAAGATCGTCGGGTATGGAAATTTCAAGGGCTTTTGCCGTCGAGATTACTTCTCTCGCGGTAGTGTCGTTTGCAGCGAAAATGCATGCGGGTTTCGTCAGGTTGGAGAGAAATTGTCGCATTTTGTTTTGAATAAGCGTATTAGCCGCCGATCCCATTGTATTGGCAGTGAAAATTTCCGGGCTGAATCCGTGAAGGGCGAGCGTTTTAATGAATACACCTTTACGGATGTTCGACCAGGTGGTATCGCCAAACAGACTCATGAATGCAAAATGACTGCGTCCAAGACGGATGATTTCTTTGGATGCCAAAAGGGCGGATTGCCGTTGGTTGTGGAATACGGAGGCGATGCGGTCGGGCTTATCGCCTGCAGAGCGGTTGAGGAAGACGGTAGGTGTAGCGCTGAAAGCTTTTGGAGAAAAGGCATTGATGATCCCGGCGCAGTCTGCGATGCAGCCGTCCGGCTTCCATAGATCCAAAAGCCGAGAAACGTTTGCAACCCGTCGACAGTCTTCAATGATGTTTACCGCCCAGCCGCATTTGTTCGCGTATTTCTGTGCGCCTTGCAGTTTATGTCGTGCGGATTCGCTTGGAGTATGTTGAAGATATAAAATTGTTTTCGACATGAGGCTGTAATATACCACAGTTCGTGTTGTTTCGCAAATGATACGATAATAAATGCGTGAAATCTACTGTATAAAATGGATGGTTTGGTATAATTTTGCGCATGATTAAAGCAATTCAGAATAAATGGACGCTCCTGGCGTTCCTTTGCGGACTGTTTCTCGTCTACACGGTAGATAGAGCCATTCTTGGCGTTTTGGCGATTCCCATTCAGGAGGAGCTGAAGCTTTCGGATGTGCAGTTCGGTCTTTTGAGTTCAGGTATTTTCTGGACGTATGCGATAGTCGTTCCGTTTGCCGGGTTGATCGGAGACCGTTTCAACCGCAGCAGGCTTATCGGCTGGGCGGCGATTTTCTGGAGCGTGATGACGTTATGCGCCGGCTTTGCGAATGGATTCATCACTCTCTTCCTGCTGGTTTCAGTTGCTGTCGTCATCCCGCAGACTCTCTATTCTCCAACGGCAAACGCGCTCATTTCCGAACATCACAAGGATACGCGCACGCTCGCTCTTTCATGCCACCAGGCCGCCTACTATACGGGTTGGTTCGTCTCTGGTGCGGCGGTGGCGCTCGTTCTTTCCCTCTGCGATTCCTGGCGCTGGACATATTTCATATTCGGCGGTGTCGGTATCGTTTTAGGTTTTGCTTTTCTCCTTTTCAGCAAATCAGATAACAGCCAGAATGTCACTTCTGCGGCAAAGCCTCCGATATCGGATTCGCTCAAGGCGTTCTTCTGCTGTCCGACCGCGCTTCTCTGCGCCTTTGCCTATATCATAGAAGTGTTTGTCGGTTATGGCTACAGCGCTTGGGGACCTAAGTTCATCGCCAAAAAATTCAATCTCACGCCCGGCGCGGCGGGAACAGGTGTAATGTTCTGGCACTATGCGGCGGCGTTCGCGGCGATTCTTGCGTCCGGCTGGCTGACGGACCGGTTCATCAAACGCTATCCGCGTTTCCGTCTCGTATTCATGCTGGCGACGCAGTTTGTCGCCGCCCCGATGCTTGTTCTCTTCGCCTTTGGGCCGACGTTGGCTTCCGTATGGACGGCCGCCGCCGTGTTCGGTCTTTCCCGCGGCGCTTACGGAGCCAACCAGTTCGCGGCGATTTTCGATGTCGTCGATTCCCGTTATCGGGCGGGAACGCTCGGCTTCATAAATGTGCTGGCCGGTCTCATTGGTTCGCTCGCCCCCATAGGAATAGGCTATCTTTCGCAGACATACGGCAACCGCGGCTTTGAATGGGGCTTTGCCTCGCTCGGAGTTTCGTTTATCGTGGCGATTGCCGCGCTACTGCTCGCACACTTCGTGACGTATAAGCGTGATCTGAAAAAGAAAGCCTTGGCGCAAGTTTAAAGATTAAAAATAGGAACGTTAAAATGAAGTATGATATCTGCAGTTTTGAGAATCGCGTAGCGGTTGTAACGGGTGCAGGCGGGAATATCGGTCTTGCGGTTTGTCGTCAGCTTGCCGGATATGGAGTGCGTATTGCCGCTTGCGACGTGGATGCAAAAATTGTCGAGGAACGCATTGCCGATTTGAAGGCCGCCGGAGCGGATATTCGGGCCTATTCGATGGACGTTCTCTCGCGCAAGGCGGTTTTCGATGCGATTGCCGCCATTCTTTCCGACTTCGGCAAGATTGACATCATGATCAACAATGCGGGCGTATGGAACCACCGCGACGTTATCGGCCGTCAGCGTTTTGAGGAGATGGATCCTGCCGAATGGAAACGGTTGCTGAAGATCGATCTTGACGGTGTGTTCCACTGCTGCCAGGCGATTCTGCCGCACATGATTGAACGCGGCTACGGTCGCATAATCAACACCACATCCATCGCCGGCGAAGTGGGGCTGCCGGGCTATGCCGATTACGCCGCCGCCAAGGCGGGACTCATCATGTTCACGAAAACGCTGGCGATGGAAAATGCCAAGAAGGGCATCACCGTCAACTGCGTGTCTCCGGGAATGGTCGCCCGCGGCGAAATCGTGCCGGAACCGGGAACATGGATCGGCCGCAAGGGTGGTGCGGACGAAATGGCGCGTGCGATGGTGTTTCTTGCCGCCGATGAGTCCGGATTCATGACGGGTGTCGATATTCCGGTTGACGGCGGGCGCATCCTCGGTCCTCACAATTGCGATATGTAAAGGCTGTTTATGACGTTTCTGTTTGCCAGTTTTCTGTTTGCTGCAAGTGCGGTAAGAGGTCCGATGCCGATTCTTTCAACGCCGTATTTCGAGGATGGTGCGATAGATTATGAATCGCTTGCCGCTCAGACAAAGTACGTGGCAAAATGGTGCCCTGGCGTAATCTGGGGTCAGTCGAACGATTCTGTCGACTTGGTAACGCACGAAGAGCGGCTTAAAGCCTTCGATACGTGCGCGAAAGCCGTCGCCGGAACATCCGCCGTGCTTGCGCTCGGAGCGAACGGTACGAACGTTGTTCATTTGATCGATCTCGTCCGTGCAATCGAGGATACGGCAGAGCGCCACCCGACGGCAAAGATTGTCATTATTTCGCGTCCGACAAATGATGCCAGAAGCGAGGCGGATATCGAGAAGGGCTGGGAGGCGATAGCTCCTATCGCGAAGCGTCCGGTCATATTCCAGACGCACGGCGCCAAACATGTGCCTGAGCCGTCGGTCGAGCTGATGGTCCGCCTTGCAAAGCGCTATCCCAAGGTTTTCGGCTGGATCAAGGAAGAGTCCGCAGGAGACAATGCGAATGTGCGTATGGTTCAGGAGAACGCCGCCAAGCCCGCAATCAAGACGGTCCTGAGCGGATGGGGAGGCTGGCAGTGGCTCTGTCAGCTCCGTCAGTGCGGCAGTGAAGGGCTCATAACCGAACGTGCGGCGTATGCGCCAATCCTCGGAACGATCTGGCGTCTTTACGAATCGGGCGAGCGCGGTTCGCGTCTGGCGCAGGCTTACGCCATGTACCGGCTGCTCATAGATCAGCGGAATTTCCCGGCGGGACTCCGCGGCTATTCTCTTTACATGCTCAAGAAAGAGGGATTGTGCCGTTCGCTCGTTTCCCGGCAGTATCTGCACCGGGAAGTGACGGAAGGCGGCACGTTCGGCTGGGGTGACGGATATAAGCTTGAAACGGTCACGCTCACTGACCGCCAGAAAGCCGAACTGGACGCTTTACATGCCGACATGATGGAATTTGTGAAGCAGGCAGTGCCGTGATTGACAGGCGTTGATTCGCTCATTTTTTCGGGGATCTGTTACCCGGTTGTATTGCGCCGCTGGCGCGACCACGAAAACTGGGGCGGTGACGGATCGCGCAACTGCGCGATTGAAACGTCGCAGTCCGCCCTCACCCTGAGGCTGTGCCTCGGTGGTGCATCCATCTCCGTTTCACCCTTGCGGGTATCGTCACTCGCCGCAGACACGAAGCGGCTCTTCGAGCCGTCACTAAAAAACACGAAAAATTAGAAGCACAATCAATTTGCTAAGCGAAGGATTTCGACTTTGGGATATGCTCTAAAATTTATCAGTAGCCCAAGATTCATGCCGGTGATCCTGAGGTAATTAAGCAATTGTCCCTTGTGTTCATTATTGATTTGTTCAACAGTTTTTAATTCAAGGATGATTTTATCATAACAGATAATATCGGGAATGTATGTTTTTTCAATAGGCTCTCCCTTGTAGTAGATTTTCAACTCCTTTTTAGTATCAAAAGGGATTCCGCGTAAAGATAATTCTCGCTCAAGGCATTGTTGATACACCTCTTCATGCCAGGCATTTCCCATTTCTTTGTAAACGGCAAAGATGGCACCTTGAATCTTATAAACTTCAGCGAGGTGTAAAAGATGTTCTTTCATGCAAATATTGTAGCAAATCCTAAACCCTTTCGTGTAATTTCGTGACGGCGGAGCCGTTTCGTGTCCGGTGCGGCGGCTTGTACCCGATAGGGTGGATCGGAGGAAGCCTCGCGGCGAGACTTAAGTCTCAAGCCGCAAGAGGCTCCCGACGATTCAATCGCGATTCATCGCGATTAAGCCGCTCACCGGTTTTCGTGGTCGCGCCGCTGGCGCAATGTACAACTGAGTAACCGATTACAATGACTTGTCCTTGGAATTCTGTAGGAACACCAATTGTATGTGCGGTGATGCAAGTTTTGCAAAGGGGTGATATCGTATGTTGCGGAGATTATGTGGTATAATATACGCAAATTTTGCGGAGATTATATTGTGCTATTTATACATCAACTTAAAGATTGGCCTTGTTTCAAATGGGATTCCACTAAGGTCGATGCGAAACTAGCAGAGGTTTCTTTTGAACTCGGAAGGTTTTCCGGGCGTCTCGGTGCCATTGGCTTTGAAATTCAGAAAGAGGCTGTTTGTGAGACGCTTGCCACAGAAATCTTGAATTCCTCTCAAATAGAGGGGGAAGTATTGAATCGTGATGATGTGCGCTCAAGTGTGGCAAAAAGGATGGAAATTGTGCTTTCAGATTCAAAGGGGAGAATTACGCATGAATCCGATTCGCGTGCAGAGATGATGCTTGATGCAACGCGTAATTGGAACCGGGATATGACTTTGGACCGGTTGTTTTCCTGGCATGCGGCATTATTCCCGACAGGATATTCGGGGCTTACGAAGATATCGGTGGGACGTTTTCGCGATGATGCAGAAGGGGCGATGCGTGTAGTTTCTCGACGCGGCATGATGGAGCGTGTGCATTTTGTTGCTCCAGATGCTGCTTGTCTTGATGCTGAAATCGCAAAATTGCTTCGTTTTGTCAACAATACAGATACAACTGTTCCCTGGCTTGTTTCGGCGGCACTGGTGCATCTGTGGTTTTTGACTCTTCATCCGTTTGATGACGGGAATGGAAGGCTTGCACGGGCGCTTACGGAATATATGTTATCGAAAGGGGAGAAATCTTCCATGCGTTTCTATTCGCTTTCGGCGCAGATACAAAAGGAAAAGGAAGTTTACTACGAGGAAATAGAACGTGCCCAGCGCAATACGCTTGATGTGACAAGATGGGTGAAGTGGTTCTTGGATTGTCATTATCGAGCGGTTAAGTCCGCTGAAATGCGTCTTTCGACGATACTCGCCAAGGCGGATTTCTGGAGTAGGCATTTGTCGGATGTGATCAATGAAAATCAGAGGATGATGCTTAACAGGCTGTTTGACGGATTTGTCGGCAATCTTACATCGTCCAAGTGGGCAAAGATATGCAAGGTTTCACAGGATACGGCCTCTCGTGAGATAAACGCGCTTGTGAGAAATCGTATTCTCCGGAAAGAAGGTAATGGCCGTTCTACGCATTACGTTCTTTCTGATTGTTATGCAGGTAATGGAATATGCGGGTAATAGCACTATCAAATAGCAGGGATTGAAGCACATGACTATTTGCCAAGCCATTCTCAGAGCTTCGCTCATCAGCAATTTCCAGTAAACATTCGTCCCTCCTGTCTCACTTGTCAATCCCAGCGCGAAGCACATCAGCAATTCCCAGTAAACATTCGTCCCACCTGTCTCACCTGTCCCACTCGTCCCAAGAGCCATCACACTGTGCGAAGCTCTCATTCCTCATTACTCATTACCCCAAACCTAAACCTTTTCCTGGTCGCGCCAACGGCGCAAATTATGTTCGCAAATGCTACGATAATAAATGCGCGATATCTACTGTATGTTTTTGAGGATGTGATATACTTGCGCACATAAAGAAGGGAGAAAAAGGAATGAAAGCAAAATATGCGCCAATAATCGGCTTGCTGGGATTGGCCGCGTCGGTTGCAATGGGGACTCCGCCGCTCATCAAGACGGGGCCTGACCGCAACGCAACCCAGCTTCAGGTGCAGTTGAAGAAGATCGGCTGCTTGCGTCCGAAAAGCGTGAAGGAGGTCGGAGACAGCAACTTCACCATCGACGGCGCTCCGGTCGATCGCGACTTCGTAGATTTCGACAAGTACCGCGATTATCTTGAGCCGCTCGGAGTGAATAAGATCCGTATTCTTACCGGTTGGGCGAAGAGCGAGAAGGTGAAAGGCAAGATTGACGTCGCGTGGCTTGACCATATCGTAGATTGGTGCTTGGCGCACGACATTAATCCGCTTTTGGAGCTGAGCTACGGCAATCCCATCTATCCCGGCGCGGGCGGCGCCGGTCTTTCGGACGGTATCCCCAACACGCCGGAAGGACTGAAGGAATGGGATCGCTGGGTCGATTTCCTTGCGAACCACTTCAAAGGGCGTGTCAAGGAATGGGCTATGTGGAACGAGCCTGATTTGCGTAACGGCAACAACTCACCGGCTGCGGTCGCAGCATTCAATATCCGCAGTGCGAAGATTCTCAAGAAGTATATGCCGGATTGCCGGATTCACGGGCTTTCTCTTGCGAGTCCATTGCCTGAAAAATTGGAGGAGTTCATCAAACCGATGGGTGAAGACGTCAAACTCTTCGATACCTTCGTTTATCATGGCTACTTGAGCAATCCCGACCGTACGTATTTCACCGATGCGGCACGTAAGGCGGTGATAGCCAAATACGCTCCCCATGCAAAGCTTCGCCAAGGCGAGAATGGCGCTCCGAGCGAATTCCTCGCCACCTTGGCGCTTTCGCGTAGACCGTGGAGCGAGTTGGGGCAGGCGAAGTATGATCTGCGCCGTGCTCTCGGCGATCTCGGACATGACTTGGAGTCGGGACTCTTCTGCATCGTCGACATAAACTACGCGCCGCCGACGTTTGAGGTGCCGTTCTGCAACCGCAAGGGTTATCTGCGGCTCAATTCCAGAAATGAAGTAATTCAGGTGAAACGCGCCTATTACGCAATCCAGAACATGATGTCGGTGTTCAACTCCAATCTTACGCGGGTTCCTGAAAAGAAGGTTTCGGTAACTGACCCGGCTGTAGCGCTTTTCGAATATCGTAGCCGCAAGGATGAGCCGCTCTTTGTATTTTGGGAAATCGGCAAGTTGACATGCACGAAGCGTGAAGGCGGATCAAGAGTTGAGTACGATATTCTGCTTGATGAAGATCCCGAGAATGGCAAACCGGGCGATTCGCTGACAACGCGCGAGCATATCTTCGAATGGGACGGAAGGCTGCTCAAGGATCCGGTATGGGTTGATCTCGTCACCGGCTGGGTTTATGAGATTCCGACGGAGAATCAGATACGGCATGCAGACGGCATTACCTTTGTGCGGATACCCGTTTACGATTCTCCGTGTTTCGTGACGGAACGCGCCGCGCTTGACCTCCTTTAATCTGTTAATGAAAAACAAGAAATTATGAACTGTCTGAAAATACGGAATTTGCTTTATTGCGCATTGGCTGTCATTCCGCTTGTCGGCGAGGCTGACCGTGGAGATATCCGGTCTCGTGCCGGCAAACAGGCCGTTAAGAATGTCCGTTCAGAAAACAGATCGTTTTCGATCTGGTGCGATGATCCCGATTCGCTTTACGAGTGCGGCGAAACGGCCGTGTTCAATGTGCGTTCTTCGCTCACGAACGGAATTGCGCATGTGCGGCTGGATAATTTCGGCAGCAAGGTTCTGCGCGAGTTTGATGTCGATCTTTCCAAGACGCGCGATTTTACCGTGGAGGGCGGACGCGACATTCCCGGCTTCCTGCTTTTGACCGTAACCAGCGGGAAGACTGTCAAGCGCTGGGGCGCGGCGTTCTCACCCGAAAAGATTACCGGCGGCGCTCCTTGCCCGGCGGATTTCACGGAGTTCTGGCGCGATGCCGTTCTTGATTACGACCGGAAGGTGCGCGAGGATGTGAAGCTGGAGCGCATCGATTCGCTCGCCACGAACGGTTGCGACGTCTACATGCTTTCGCTCAGCGATCCGAGGGGACGCAAGGTGTATGGTTTTCTTAAAAGGCCGAAAGGCACTCCCAGTTCCCCGTATCCGGTACGCGTGTTCGTGCCCGGCGGGGGACCTGCGGTCGGTATGCCGAAATGGAATTGCGGGGATGAGTGTGTCGAACTGATGATGAACGTCCACTATTACCGTCCGGTGCCCGGCGAGGTCAAGCGTGGTAAAGTGCATACCGATTTGCAGGAAGAAGAAGATGAATACTACAACAGGCTGTATCCGGCGAATCCGAAGCATTCCCGTCGCTATGCGGTTTTGGGTATTGCCGCAAGCCGAGAAGAGTATTTCTTCTACGGCGCCATTCTTGCGGCCAATCGGGCGGTGAATTGGTTGCGTAGCCAGAATTATGTCGATCCAAAAGAATTTTCGTATATGGGCGGCAGTCAGGGAGGCGGAATGGGATTGGCGCTTGTGGCGATAAACGGAAAGTTCAAAAAGGCTCTGTTCGGAGTACCTGCGATCACCGCCCATCTGTGTCACCTGATTGACGGCCGTGAAGCCGGATGGCCGCGTCTTGTCGAGTCTCAAAAGCCGGAGAATCAGGCCGCCGCCATCCGCAACGCGCCATACTTTGATGGTGTGAATTTCGCATCCATGATTACCTGTCCGGCCGTGTTTTCCGTGGGATATACGGATGTCATTTCTCCGCCGCACGCCGGATACGCGGCTTTCAACGCCTGTCCGGCGAAAGACAAGGCGATGTTCGGCAGTGTCGGCTTCGGACACAGGATAAATCCGGACGATTCCGCGCGGATGCGGACATGGTTTGAAAACTGTGGGCGGGGGTTGAAGAAGCCCTGCGATTGAAAACCTGTTGAATGCTTTTTAACATAACATATTCAAGAAAGGATGAAGTTTGACATGAATATCAAGTGCAGAATATTGGTGTTTGCCATTGTTGGAATGATGTCGGTTTTAGCAACCGCATCCGCACACAGCGCAGCAGGTCCTCTCAAGGCGGACGGCGTCGGCGCAGTGAAAAATTATGCTGAAACTTTTTTCCCTACGGATGTCAATGTCAGGGATTTCGGCGCAAAAGGCGATGGCGTGTCAGATGATACGGCGGCAATTCAGGCGGCGGCTGAAGCCGCCTTCAATCGCGCCGATAAAATGAGAGTGAGTATCTGCTGGCGTAACTATAGTCGCGCAACCCGAAAAGACACACCGATGCCCCGCCTTGTGTTTCCCCAAGGCACATATCGGATTACAGGTCCCGTGTTCTTCCGTGGACGCGCCCAGTTGTACGGTTTGGGCAATCCTGTCATAAGGGCATCATCGTCGGACATGGATATGTTTGTGTTCCACTATTCGGTTCGGCATTATGTCCAGGGCCTGACAATGGAAGGCGGCAGACATCAGTTTTTGGTGGAGACTTACAATATCGATTCGGCGAACTTCACAGCCCGGGACTGCACATTCCGTCGCTCTTCCGCCGCCGCTGTGGACTCCCACAATTGGCGGCTTGCGTCGGTCAAAAGAAAGGAAGTGAAAAAGAAAAACGGCCGCGTCGGCACATATATGCCGAATCCATCCGGATCCGGATTCGTGCGTGATCCCAGACGGAATTCGTCCAGCGTTGTGCCTTATAATAATTCCACTCTCATAACCGTTGAACGGTGCCGCTTTGAGGATTGTGCTATGGTGGCGGACATTACTCCGGACGGAGCCGTTTTACGTGATCTGTCGGTTGAGACATCGGTTTCCACGGAATGTCTGTTTCAGTTTGCGGGCAATATTCACGTATACGGGCTTTCGGTCTCGGTCAAACGTCCTGCCGGGGCGAAGGATTTTGCGATTGTTGATTTTCAACGAGGGCACGGTCTAATAGAGAATTCCAGATTTGAATCTGCCGACGGAGCGGGGGTTTGCCTTGTGCGCTCCAGCTCCGTACCTAAGCCGCTTTCCACACCGTCATCGATTATCTTGAGAAATCTTGATGTGGCTTGCGGCGGATGTCCAGAAGGAGCTATCGTCAGTTGCCGACATAGTACAACGCCGGAGATTATTGCCGTAACGGATGTTAGAGATGCGACAGGTAAGACTGTTAAGGCAGTCGCTTTTGAAGGTGGAATCACCGCAGAGGATTATGATAGGCTTCTTCTTTTAAAGACTGTCGGTTCTGAATATTCCTATGCCTTGTCACTGGGTCGCAACTCTTCTAATATAGACTGTTCACTGCCGGAAGTTGCAGAACGTTTTCGAGAAGATGTTATTGGTGTGCCGCATGCGACTCCAAGTCTTAAGGTTCCTGTCTCCGGTGAAGGTCGCATTTTGTGGGGAGGAGATTATGGTCTTGCCGTTGAATCCTCTGGCGATGACACAGAAGGAATGCAGCGTCTGTTTGACGAGGCAGCACGATACCCGGGCTGTGTTGCGGTGTTACCGCCCCGTTGCTTTACTCTCAAAGATAGCGTTACCCTGTCAGGCAGATTTACCGTGCGGGCGGCCGGTGCGGCAATAGTGACAACAAAGGATGACAACCTTGCGCTTTTCCGTATCGCGGACGGTTCTGATGTGACATTTGAACATGTGTTTTTCGTGGGAGGCGCCAATCATGTGGTCTGTGCTGCAGATAGAGAAACACGTGTTGCGCTAGACTGTTGCCATTCATACGATGCGGCGAGGTCGGCATACGTTATGCGCTCGCCCAAAGCAAAGGATGTAATCAAGTTTACGATGAACGGAGGTGTGTCCATCGCTCCAATGTTGTACGATGGTAATGCCGATGCCGTGATTTCCGATACATGGCTATATGTGACGGCACCTGAGCCGCCGGGGGTTATGTTTAGGTCTGCCGTAGCCCTTGTCAATGAAGGGAAAATGCTTTACCAAGATGTTTTGGGCTGTCCTGGTCTGTTTGAGAGTGTAAAAAGGGAGGGTCTGTACGATGAACTTATGAAATATATGGCTGGGCAGACGATAGATTTCCGATGGGTTGACAACAAAGGCGGCGAATTTCATTCCGTCCACTCGCGTTTCGGCGGAGAGTTCGGTGGTTTTACGCTTGCGTATAACAGTGAAGGCGGCAAAGTGCAGATAGAAGGAAGCCTGGCCTGTATCCAATTCCCTTTTATGCGCAGGACTCCTGTGTACAGCGATAAATCGGATGCGGATGTCAGGATGTTCGGCGTCACCTTCAAAATCACGGAGGCGATGCATAACGGAGATGTTCTTCTTCAGTACAGGAGTGCCGATGGAACGGTGAAAGCGATGCCGAAGCAGACGTTGTGTTGCGTTCTTCCTCGTCCTGCCAAGAGACCTGCCGATTCCTGCGGTTTCGACAGACAGATCGCTCTCGACAGATTTCCCGGTTGCGAAATATCGGCCTCATGCTCTCTGGATGAGCTGGTGTCCGGGCGCGGTGAAGATGAACACTACAGGCCGTGCGAGACCTCGGCAGGTGACGTGAAGCTGCAATCTGAATGTATTCGTCGCGCAGGTCAGGATGCTTGGGATGCACGGGCTTCCGTCTCAAACCTTTCCGCGCGTCCGCGTTTTCTGCGTCTTGTATTCCGTGCAAAGGTGCCGAGTCCGGGCTACAGGTTCTGGAACGGATACCTTAACCAGTCCGAAACCGCCGAGAAGTTGCAGGAGCAGATGGATTATCTTCGCATGGGACTGTTTCCGGCGATTGCGGCGATAGGCAAGGATAGATCACTGGTGTTGGGCATGGATCCGATGATGCTTGCGGCGCGTGTCGACACGTCATTGGTCAAGCAGGATGACAAGAAGTTTCTGCAGTTCGCGTTTCCTGTCTATCTTCCGCCGGGTGAGGGATTTTCCGCCAGCATGACATTCGCTTCCGCTCCGGCACGCTATCTCTGGCATGACGTGGTGGAAACCTGGCACAGGCTGTTCCCCGCGGCCTTCGCCCCTGCGGACGGTATACATCCCGGTCTCTACTATCCCGAAGCGTGCTATCTTTTCTGGAGCCCCCGCAAGTACGGGGTCAAGAAATCGTTGAATGCCCGCAGGGAAGCGTTGCGCAAGGTGTATGGCGACAATCCCTGCTGGGACTGGTGCTACAAGCCTTTTGTCCGTGGCGGCGACTGGGCCATCACCGACAGGTGGTGCGTGGGATGGGAAGGGCACACGGCGGAACAGGTGGAGGCGAAACGTGCGGACAGCCGTACGCGCATGGCGGAAGGCGAATTGCTGAACGTGGCGCCAATGTGGTACCTCAACGTATGCTGGACGGAACGCGATATGGGGCTCAAGGAGTTTCCCGGAATCGAGATAAACAGCCAAAAGACCAAATATCGCCGTTGCTGGAATCAGAATACCATGCGCCCTGTGTATTGCGCGGGGAACACTCTGTATGAAAAGCTGTTCCGGGAATCCCTTGCCCGCATCCCGAGGGAATATCCGGAGGCTAAGGGCATAGGCTGGGATTCATGCTTCGCGGGCGAAAGGCTCCCCGAATCGCATCACGGCTTCTACGGGACTCCATGCAAGAGCTTCTGCAAGGGCGAGCCGTTTGCTCATGAGGCCATTGGCGTATCGGGACTGCTGGATTTCAACCACGAGCAATTCTCGGGCAAGTACCGGATGGCGAATGCCGTCAACCACAAGCTAGCGGCGCCGTGGATGGTAAGCGTCCGTTCGGATGCGGTCCTCTTCGAGGGCACTCCGATATCGCGCCCGGTTCTCCTGTGGCTTCATGAATCGTTTCGTGCGCGTCTTGGGCCTCGCAAGTCCTTGACATGGCACAAGGGGTGCGAGATGAAAATGCTCGCATGGGCTGAGTTTGACAAGATGCCGCCGGAATTGCGTGATGACGCCCACCGGCAGATATTGGACGACTTGCTCTTCCTCTGCTATTACAGAGGAACTGTGCCTGCGGCCATGATTACATCCGAGAACCGCGAGCGTCTCGTCAGCGGGGTGACCGAGCTCATGAATCTGATCGCATCCGGTTGGCATGCCTCCCCTGCGTGCGACGTACCGGCTGGCATCCTCGTAGCCCGATATGGTGACGGAGCAGCCACGCGTCTGGCGGTGATCAATCCGGGCTATGAAAAGCGCGATGCGCAGCTCTTCCTGCCAGGCGAATACTGGCCGGCGTACAAAGACGGCAAGAGGATCGATGTTTCGATTCCAGCCCGTCATATCGTGATAGTGGATCCGGCGACAGGTGAGTACCGCCCGGCGGAGATTCTGCTGCCCGCTCCTGTCAAGAAGGTGCTGGAGAAGGGGCTCATGAACTGGATGGATCAGAACGGTCTGCTGGGTCTTTCAACCAAGGATTGACGCTGCTGTATAGGCGGAAGATGCGGGATGGAACGATTTATCAACCTAAACCTGAACAAGGAGAAGAAAAGTGAAACTGCAAACAAACTCAAGATTAATCATTGCGTCGCTTATTGGTGGACTTCTGGCTCTTGGCTCTAATGCAGCCAAAGTCACCGTTACGCAGACTGTCGATAGCGTCAAGTGGCAATTGGTTCTCGATACGTCTAAGAAGACGGCTCAACTTGGAGTTGGTGCGAGAATAGGTACGTATGAGGCGGCGAATATGGCGGTCCTGGACGGGATGCCGAACAGGCTGGTGGTTCCTTCTTCATTTACGATAGAAGGGGATACCTATAATGTAAATGCTGTTGCCAACCGTGCCTTCCCGAGAAACAAAGGCGGCTATGTATACAATGCCATATTTCCTCTCAACATAGACATCGAATTAGGGGAAAATCTGTTTAATCTTTCGGCAGTTTCAAATATTCTGTTCAAGGGGCCATCGTCTGTTGAGTCTGGGAAAATACAGTCCTATTCGACCATGACACTGCCGGAACCTAAAAAGCTCAGCAACGCCGATTATTATAACACTTCAATCGTACTCGAATGCAATAACTTGAAGTATGTTGTTGTGGGGCCGAATGTGAAAGTTGATGATACGAATAAACTGGTGGGTTTATTCCAGTTGAACATAACGGATGCAGTCCTCATTGTTCCCCGGAGTGCCGGTAACATGTCATGGGATGGCAGTCACACCAATGAATTGGGAGGGGTCGGCAATTCGGTGGTCTACTATGGCCCGTCGGAGGCGTTCGACATTGAAATGTACGATACATACGCAACCTTCATTCCAAATACGGAGGAGGGGCTGACGATTGCGCTCGAGTTGGCGCAGACGTTTGAGACGGTGTTCAACATTGATGCTCGCCTTGCCGTCAGGAAGCGCATCAACATGACGGCAGAGGTGGCGGAATCGGCGCTTCAGAGTGTGACGCTGACAGCTGCTCCGCCGTGGTATCTTACGTTTGCGGTGCAAACGCAGTCGCAGCTGGACAATGTGCTTGCGGTGGTTCAAAAGGATATTCCGATCATCATTGATATCGATGGGGCAACTGAGGATATCTGCGTTCCGGAAGGCCGTCAGGTTGCGATTCTCGCGAAGGGCGGTTGGACGTTCGGTGAAAAGCACAAGGGCCTTATAATTCAATTCAAATAAGGGTTTTTGATTTTAGAAGGAGATGATTGAAGTGAAAAGAAACATGTTCGACGGTATGATGGCGACGAGGCGGCAGGTGTTTGCCGGTGCGGCGGCGTTCTCGCTTTTTGGCGTAAGCGGGTGCAAAAGCCTGTTCGGGCAGCAGAAGATAAGGCTTGCGGTCGTCGGAGTTTGCGGCAAGGGCTGGTCGGATTGGCTCGCGATGTACAAGACGGGTATGGTGGAGATCGTCGCTTTGTGCGATGCGGACTACCGTCAGGTAGCGCGCGCACAGCATCTCACCGACACGAAGAGCGAGGCGGCGGGGGTGAAGATCGATCTTTCGAAGATTCCCTTCTACAGCGATTTCCGCAAGCTCATGGATGACCGCTCGAAATTAGGTTTCGATGCAATGACGGTTTCCTCACCCGATCATGTCCATGGTATGCAGGCGATCCGTGCGATGAAGGAAGGGGTGCATGTGTATGTGCAGAAGCCGCTTGTGCGCACGCTTTGGGAACTCGACTACTTCAACAAAACCGCCCGCGAGTACGGAGTCGTGACTCAGATGGGCAACCAGGGATCGGCGTTGTCGACGATGCGCCGCTGCACCGAGGTTGTTCGCAGCGGTCTTCTGGGCGATGTGAAAGAGGTGCATCTATGGACCAACCGTCCCGTGTGGCCGCAGGGGCTCTTCGCGCGGGATGCCGCGCTCAATCATGCGGTTGTCGCACCGCCGAAGGAACTCGACTGGAACGCCTGGCTTTCCGTTGCGACGGACCGCCCGTACCGTGCCGGATACAAGAGCGGCTCGGCGGCGGCGAGGTTTGACGCCGGAATCTATCATGCGTTCAACTGGCGCGGATTCTTCGATTTCGGCTGCGGCGCGTTCGGTGATATGGCATGCCATACCTTCAATATGCCGTTCCGCGGATTGGAGCTTGAAGATATTTCATCCGCCGAGTGCATCAAGGTGGAGGAAAAGAACGATGTTTCCTTCCCGTCGAAGTCCATCGTCCGGATGGATTTCGCGGCCCGTCCGTCGAAGGCACGACCCGGTGTGACTCTTCCGGCATGTGCCGTGTACTGGTACGACGGATGCCTCAAGCCCGACTTTGGGAAATTGCCTTCCGTGGTGAAGTCGCTCGGAAAACCGTCGGACTGCGGATGTCTCATAATCGGTTCGAAGGGAATCGTTTCGATGCTTGACGCCTACGGCGGGAAGTGCCTGCTGGCGATGGACGGGGAGAGCGGATTCACCGACATGTCCAAGCACGAAGCCGCAAAAGCTGTTGCGCGAGTCCTTCCGTTCCGCACAGATGCGGCGGCTACGACGGTCTCCGGCGGAGGCGGAGCCGGAGCGGCGGCGGTTTCTGCTGACGGGCATTACGCGGAATTTCTGGAAGCGATCCGCGGTCAAGGCGTTGTGTACAGCGATACCAATTCGCGCTGCTTCAGCGATGTCGATGCCTCGATCCCGATCATGGAGAGCGTGCTTGTCGGAGTGATGTCTCAGCGTGTTCTGGGCCGTCTGGCGTGGAATTCTCGTCAGCAGAAGTTCGACAACGCCGATGCGAACGCGCTCATGCGTCCGTTCATCCGCAAAGGATTCGAATTCTAAGGAGACGTAAAAATGTTCAAAGTGTTCCGTTTTTTCGGCAGATCGTCTGTCGGGCTGCTCCCGGTTTTCGCGGCAACCGCCGTATTCGGCGCTTCGGTGCAGGCTTCCGCCGGAAAAACGGAAGACTGGGCTCTTGAAATCGTCAACCATAAGATATGGTTTTCGACGAAAGAGAGTTCTCCGGGGAAGATGACGGTGCTGTACAGTTCGTCGCGCGAGGCGGATGTCTTTCGAGACGCAGGCGGCAAGGTGACACTCTCATACACGTATCTGCATCCGGAGGTTCCGGAATGGTCGTGGACGCGGAAACTCTCCTTCACGCCGGCAAAAGGCGATACGATGGAATGCGAGTTTTTCGAGACTCGCGCCAACCGTCCCGGCAAGGATGTTTTCGCCAAAGGGGTGGCGAAGCGAATGCCGCCGGTGCCGCCCGCACCAGATCTTGAATCGCTTGAGTTCGGGAAGGGCATAGATCTTTTGGCGGACGGCTGGGACGGCTGGGAAGTCATCCGGAACGGCCGTAAGAACCTCTGGTCCTTCAAAGGCGGTGTGCTCGAGAACGGCGGAAGCCTTTGCGCGAATATACGCACGAAGCGCTCAGATTTCACCGACTTTATGTTGGAGTACGATGTCCGGGCGGACAAGGGATGCAATTCCGGGGTGTATCTTCGCGGCATCTACGAAATCCAGACCATCGACAGCTACGGCAAAGAACCCAACAGCCGCAATATGGGCGCTGTATATGGACTCTTGACGCCGTCTGTGACTGCAGATCGTCCCGCCGGCGAGTGGCAGCATGTGAAAGTGACGCTATGTGACCGTCATGCAACCGTTGTGCTGAACGGAGTGAAGATCATAGATAATGCGCCTATTCGTGGATTTACAGGCGGTGCCATCACGCTCGATCAGTCTGCTCCAGGCCCTATCATCATTCAAGGCAGCCATAACGGCGGTGCGTATAGGAATATGATACTCACTCCGATCTTGAAATAGGAATAATTGGTGTGGAAAATTAAGGGCCCCTCGGATTTCCTGGATTATTTCAAAGTAGGTCTGACCTACTTTGAAATAATCCAGAGGTGGCTCGGCGTTAAAAAAGAATCGTCAAGTGACCCTTAAAGTTGTAAAGCAGGTGTATAAATGAAACCGATTGAATTCAAAGATAAGACCGTAGTCATTACCGGAGCGGGAAGCGGGATGGGGCTTCTGGCGTCGAAGGAGTTTGTGCGCACGGGTGCGGCGGTTGTGATGTGCGACATCAATGGAGACGCGCTTGAACAGGCGGTGAAGGAAGTTGGTTCTGAAGGTTGCGATAGAGTCTATCCGCTTGTTGTGGACGTGCGTAACTATGCCGATGCAGAGAAGGCGGTCGCCCTTGCGCTTGAAAAGACGGGGCGTATCGACATTGTGATTCCCTTTGCCGGCGGGTATGAGCCGCGCATGTGCCAAAGCATAGTGCCGTTCTTTGAACAGCCTGTTGAAGTGCTGGACTGGGGTATCGACGTAAATCTCAAGGGCGCGATATATTTTGCCCGCGCATGCATGCCTGCGATGGTGAAGGGCGGAAACGGCGGTGTCATCTGCTGCATCGGTTCAACCTCCGGATTCGAAGGAGATGCAAAAGGTGCGATGTACGGCACGGCGAAATCTGGACTCTTCACATTTGTGAAGGGGCTTGCGCTTGCCGGCGCGCCGTACGGCATTCGCGCCTTCTGCGTAACGCCCGGTCCGGTAATGACTCGTCCGGGCATGGCGGGCATGAAGACGCTTCTTGATACGCAGTCGGAGCCGCAGGAACTCGTCGATTACATTCTCTACCTCTGTTCTGAAAATGGCCGATGCGTGACCGGATCGAATCATGTCATGGATTGCGGTCGTCTCACCATGAAGCCTCAGTGAAGTGTTTTCCGTCATTCGTAAGACTATGGTGTGAGTTGAATTGACTGTTTGAGCGTTCCCTGTGCCGAGAAGACTCGACCTGTTGCCCAAAATGAGAATTCAATTCGGAATAATTCTCTCGCTTCTAATGATGCTGAGAACACGGTTTGGACTAATTCTCAGTTCAATGACTATTGAGCGCCGATGCGGCTATGCGAAATCCTGCCACCGATTGGGTGGAATATGCCAAAGATAGGTATAAATTTCAAAATCGGCAAATATAATCCGGTAATAGAAAATGCGAAATCAAATCGATTTACCCGTATCCCCTGCTTTCGGGGGTTGCGGGAAGGAGGGGGCGGCAGGCTGAAACTGCCAAATAGAGGTTGAATTGGCAAGCATGGCTTGCCAATTATGAGAGATTCTGATATAATGGGCGCATAAAAAGAAAGGAAGCCGCCAGATGAAAGAAGAATTGTTGTCTGTCATGCGCGAGTTCTACCATGATGGTATTCCGGAAGGTGTTGTTCCGCGGGATGTGGAGTATGTGGAGAAACTTCGTGCTTCGACAGTCGTCAAGGGTATGAGACGGACAGGCAAGACGTTTGTGACCTATGAGCGGATGAAACGTCTTGTTGCCGATGGAATTCCTCTGAAGAGAATTGTGCATATCAATTTTGAGGATGAAAGGCTTTCGAAATTGACGGTTGACGACCTTCATCTCATCGGCGAAGTTTATGCAGAGCTTTGTCCCGAGTTTGCCGACGGCAAGGTGTGGTATTTCCTGGACGAGCTTCAGTGTGTGGATGGGTGGGAATCCTACGCCAGGCGCCTTGTCGATTCTCCGAACGTCCAGCTCTGCCTTACGGGTTCATCTTCAAAACTGCTTTCGGAGGAGATTGCAACGCAGATGCGCGGACGGTCTTTGCCGATAGAGGTGTTCCCGCTTTCCTTTCCCGAATATCTGCGGTTCAACGGGATACTGAGCGATGTGCCGAAAGCCGGTTTCACGGCCAGGGAGAAAGGGGTTCTGCGCAAGGCGATGTCCGATTACGCGGAACGCGGCGGATTCCCCGATGTGCAGGATGTTTCGTCCGGAATGAGAGCGGCTATGCTTCAGGAGTATGTCGATGCGGTTCTCTACAGAGACATCATCGAGCGTCATAAAGTGGCAAGCGTCCAGGCTCTCAAATATACGCTTGAATATCTTTTCCACAATTACGCGCGCAAAACGTCAACGCGGAGCATTTCCGGCGTTCTGAAGAACCTTTCCGTCCCGGCCAACCGCGAGAGTGTCGCCGACTATCTCGACTGGTTCAGGGATGCGTATCTCGTGTATCCGGTTTCCGTCCTTTCGGATTCACTGGCTGTGAAGAGGGTGAATCCGGACAAATACTACCTGATCGATTCCGGTCTTATCCGGGCGATGTGCGTAAAAAACGATGCCGAGCGTGGATGGATGCTGGAAAACATCGTGTACATGGCGTTGCGGCGCGGAGGCGGAAAGATTTCCTATATCGCCAATGCGGATGGAACCGAGGTGGACTTCCATGTGCGCGACAGGAGCACGCACGGCGAGCGGCTTGTTCAAGTGTCTTATGCGATGTCGGAAGCGGCAACATTTAACCGTGAAACGAATGCAATCAAATTTGCCCGTCAAAAAAAAGGTATCCATGACTGTACGATTGTCACATGGGATGATGAGGGCGAGATTGACGGAATCCGCATCATGCCGGTATGGAAGTGGCTTTTGGCATGAAGTGCCAGTTTGGTTGTGCCTGTCGGGACAACAAGAAATCAAGATTAAGTCCAAGTCGAAGTTGAAGGGGAAAGTGTAGATCATGTAGAGACAGGTGAAATTGTTTCTAAAACACCTGAACCTGTTAAACCTGCTAGACCTTCTGAACCTTCTTTTTCGTGGTCGCGCCAAAGGCGCAATGACCATCTGAGTAACCGATTATGTCATCTCTGCGAAAGAGTATTCTTTCACACACACCCGTTCGGGTGTGTCGGGCTGCGTTAATCATGCTTGCAATTGTTGTGTGAAAAATGCAAAGCGAGTATTTTTTTATTTTCAGCTCGATGTTGCACCGTCAACCATTCTTTGTGAAATTAAAAACAATAGAATAATCTGAAAGTACTATTTTCAAATTATTCCAACGTTTATGATATAATAGTGTCCCATGAAAAGACGTACCGTTCAGACAGAACTTGAAATATTGGCAACAGAATTCCCTGTTGTGTCAATATATGGCCCCAGGCAGTCTGGTAAGACAACCCTTGCCCGGATGACTTTCCCTGATAAACCATGGGTTTCACTTGAAGATTTAGATGTAAGGGCACGTGCGTCAAGCGATCCAAGGGGATTTCTTGATTCCTACAAGAGCGGTGCTATTTTTGATGAAATACAACATGTTCCGGAACTGCTTTCATATCTGCAGGGAGTCGTGGAGATAGACCGTCGTCCCGGACGTTTTATTCTTACGGGTTCGCATCAGGCAAAGTTGAAGAAAAGTATCGCTCAGTCTCTGGCGGGTCGTACTGCCGTATTGACGTTGCTTCCTTATTCTCTGGAGGAATGTCCTGTTGTGCTGGCGGATGCTTCTTCTGTGTTCAACACAATCAGACGCGGCTTCTATCCGCAGCTGCGCGAGACGGCCATGCGCGAAAAAAGCTTCTTCTCAGCTTATGTCGCGACATATCTTGAGCGAGATCTGCCGTCACTTTTAGATGTCCGGAACCTTTCCGTTTTTCAGGATTTTCTGTTTTTGCTTGCTTCGCGGATAGGACAGCTTGTCAATGCGAATGCCATGAGTTCTGATCTGGGTGTGTCGGCTCCGACTATCCGAGCCTGGATCTCTGCGTTAGAAGAGAGCAATCTTGTGTTCCTTTTGCGCGGGTGGTCTAAAAATGCAGTGAATCAAGTGGTCAAGACACCGAAGGTTTATTTTACGGACACGGGACTGGCCTGCTGGTTGGCCAGACTGACTGATGATGACCGAGTAGAGGGCGGTCCGATGCGCGGCGGTCTGTATGAAAATTTTGTCATTGTGGATTTGCTCAAGAGGGCATTGAACCGAGCATCATCGGATAGATTCTGGTTTTATCGGGATTCAAAGGGACGAGAGGTTGATCTTGTGATTGAACGAGACGGCCGGTTGATTCCTGTGGAAATAAAATCATCGGCAACGTTCTCCACCGATTTCGTGTCCGGAATCCGTCATTTCAGGTCTATATATCCTGAAGTGTCGGAGTCTGGTTTTGTTTTGTACAACGGGAAGTCGGATGCAGATGCAGTGTATGATAATGTCCGCATTGCCAATCCTGTAAATCAATGTCCGTTCTTTGATTGAATGCTTTCTTTTGTTTTTTTGGAGTACCTATCCCCATGAAAGGGCAATGGGCAGGTTGCCCGTTGTACGGGTGAGGCGGTGGTGGCGATAGCATGAAGGGGCGCTATTTCCCTTATTGTGTCCATCCGTTGAGCTTGGCGGCGGCGACGCTGATTTGGATGCCATTTTCCGGAATCCGCAGCACACATCGCAGGATGACATGATGGAATTTGTGAAGCAGGTAGTGCGGTGATCGACCTTCCTAAACTGCGCCGAACATAGCTCCTCCAACTCTTCACTTTCCGCACACTGCTCGGTATGATATAATGAGCGCAAATGAAACCGATAGCGACATCTACGAGTGATTTTGCAACTCTCATCAGGAAGGGCGGCATATACGTCGACAAGACGGCGTATTTCCATCGTCTTGTCTCGAACGAGATGAACAATCTCCTTTTTCTCGCCCGTCCGCGTCGGTTCGGCAAGTCGCTCATGATCACCGCCCTGAAGGAAATCTTCTCAGGGCGGCGTGAGCTCTTTGATGGACTTGCCATCTCCAAGACGGACTGGAAGTGGGAGAAGTGGCCGGTAATTCATTTTGAGTTTGCAGATGTCGATACAACGAGCATTGAGTCGTTTGAACGCGAGTTTGCGGTGCACGTGAAGGGGCGTCTCGCGAATACGGATTATGTTTACGATGATTCGATGTCTCCGGCGGCGAATTTCGGTGCGGCCATAGATTCGCTCTCCAAGGCCAACGGCGGCAACGGGGTTGTGGTTCTTATCGACGAATACGACGCGCCCGTATCCCATGCTCTTGACGATCTTGCCAAGGCGGAGGCGATCCGTTCCCGCATGGGCGCATTCTTCAGCATGATGAAGACGCGCACGGGCGCGATCCGCTTCCTCATGATGACGGGCGTCTCGAAGTTCACGAAGATGTCCGTATTCTCATGCCTCAACAACATCGTCGACATTTCGATGCGCAGGGAATACGCGACGATGCTCGGTTATACAGAAGAGGAACTTGAGGCGAATTTCGAGGAGCATCTGCGCGAACATGCCGAAGTGATGGGCAAGTCATACGAGGATTACCGCGCTGAGATGAAACGCTGGTACAACGGTTTCCGTTTCTCGCACATCAATCCGACGACTGTATACAATCCAATCTCTGTAGCTCTGACTTTGGATGCAAAGGAGCCTGACTTCCGCGCCACCTGGTCATCGACCGGGCGTCCGTCGTCGCTCATGAACTATCTCAAGCGTTCGGACATGCTGGCGATCGATCCTGATAGAACGCAGTTTGTCTCTGAACAGGAATTTGATGTTACGAATCTTGCCGATCTGAAGCCGATCGGCATGCTGTTTCAGACCGGCTATCTGACGATCAAGGATTATTCGGATGGTTTCTATACGCTTTCCGTC
>JAZOAC010000167.1:0-29318 GCA_045595285.1 Kiritimatiellia bacterium
ACGTCCTCCTCGAACCACCTGAAGAACCTGGGGGCGCGTTCGGTGAATGTCATCGGTTCGTCCGAGCGCTTTGCGAGAACGATCCTTTTCTTCAATATATGGCGTTTCACTGCTTTGTCCATAGCGGCGGGAAAGATACCACATCCCCCTCGCGAAGTCAATGAGAATATGGTTCGGACTGATTCTTAAGGGATGAGGGGGCTTTCAATCAGATTTCTAATGGTTGGAGTATCAATGATTGGACTTCAAACGGTTAGGTCTGTTACGGTTAGGTCTGTTACGGTTAGGTCTGTTACGGTTAAGTCTGTTACGGTTGGACCTGTTACAATTGGACCTGTTACAATTGGGCATGTTACGGTTGGACCTGTTACAATTGGACCTGTTACAATTGGGCATGTTACGGTTGGGCATGTTACGGTTGGGACTATTACGATTGGGCTTGTCATGGTTTGATTTTCTATAATATGCAATAAAGCTTTCCACAGCAGGATTTTCAGCATTAGGACTTCATCATGAGGTTCTCTGCATGAGAACTTAAGCAGTAGGCTTTCCCTCAGTGGATTTTCCAGCAGTATGGATTTCACCGGTAGGGCTATCTGCAGTTGGATGAACGGCTCTGGTATTTTAAGGGTTATAAACAAAGGTTTTCTCACACGGGTTTTCAAGTGGTATGTTACGGGAATGCAGGATCATCTGGAATAGAATCACTTTGCGGCACGAAAGGTTCAAACATTAAACATGGAAAGTCGGGCCGATATATTCCCATCGTTTCGTTCTGCCGCGACACTGCATATTCGACTTTTACATCTACGCTCAATCTATTATGTGATATAATGGCGGCATAAAAAATAAATCCACCTTGGTGATGAAGGTGACAGAAGGGAAAACAACATGAAGAAACTCATTGCAATTGTTTTTGCAGGCGTATCTTTCGCTGCGACTGCGGCAAATCTTGTCTTGATTGGGGATTCTACCCTTGCGCCGCGTCCAGAAACTTCAAAACTCGGCAGCTGGGGCGCGGCGCTCGAATCCTCGCTCGTGGAGGGCAATGGAATAATCAATCATGCCGTCGGTGGTCGTACCGTACGCACCACAATGCCGCACTGGGCGAAGAGTCTCGCAAAGATTGAAAAAGGCGATTTCGTGATAATCCAATTCGGCATAAATGATGCCGCCAAGAAAAAGTTTGTCGGTGAGGTGGAATTCAAGAAAACGTTGAAGAAATTTGCGTCAGATGTTCTCGCCAAGGGTGCGACACCTGTGATATGCAGTCCGGTGGCCAATGCCGGCTGGAGGAAGAATTCCAAGGCGGATGCTCCATTCATGCTAACATCTTCGCGTCGCGTGTACGCCGACTATTCAAAAGCGGTGGCGGATGAAATGAAGCTTGCATTTGTGGACATGACCTCTTTGACGGCGACCGAACTGGCCAAAATCGGCAGGGATGCGGCCATTGCGCTTTATGTCGGCGATACGATAAAGAAAAATAAGAGGCCTGCCTTTGATACCACGCATCCATCAAAGGCGGGCGCAAAGCGTTATGCGGAGTTGTTTCTTGCGGATGTGAAGTCGCGTAAACTGCCGGTAGCGTCCCTGTTCAAGTAATAAGTGCCCGTTGTCACCGTTTCTAGAGTCTAGAGATAGATTGCGCCGCTTTCCTGCAATCTGACTGCGTGTTGTAATTCACAAGAAGTGGAATGATGAAACTTAATGTCTTCCTGTCGGTTTGTCTCGTTCTTTTTGCATTTGGCGGATTGAAAGGCATGGTCACGGGGAGTACGACTAGGCCGATCATAATTCCTCATCGTGGAATGTGGAACGAAAAGGTTCCGCAGAACACGGTTGAAGCTATTCGCCTCGCATATGAAGCTGGGGCGTTGTGCGTTGAAACGGATTTCCACCATACCCGTCACGGTCAGATGGTGTGCCTCCACGTAAAGAAGGATCTCGAGTATTATACCGGATGTCAGAAGGATATTCGAGATCTGACCCCACAGGACATAAAGACGCTCAATCTCGGCGTAAAGCACGGCCTTTCATGCGTGTATCGTATTCCACTTCTCGATGAAGTTCTGGCCGTTGTGCCGAAGGACAGAGTGTTGCAGGCGGAGATAAAGGGGTATTCGAAAGAGTATCCAGACATATTTGACGCGGCAGTCAAGAAAGCTGGACTCGGTGAGTCTAATATAGTGGTATCCGCATTTAGCTACGAGGCGTTGAAGGATTTCAAGGCTCGCTATCCGAAATATCGTACGATTCATCTGGTGAAACTGCCGAAGGGGAAGGAGTTTTCCTCAAGATACTGGATTGACAGATGCAAGGCGGCGAAGATAGACGTGTTTTGCCCGAACAGTCTTTCAACGAAAGGTGTCGTGACTCGTGCCGATGCCGATGAGATACGGGCTGCAGGGCTTGATTTCCGCGTCTGGGGCGTGAAATCGCGCGAAGCTATGTATCAGGCGGCAGTGCTAGGTGCTTCGGGCTTCACATGCGATTTCTGGGATGAGGCATTCAAGTGGGCGGAGGAGACAGGGCATGACTACCGGCCGGTCTTTCTACGCTGAGACGGTTTGGTGAGGCTTGCGATGCGGGTTTGGGGATCGCCTTCCGACGCTCAGACAAGTCATGTCCGGCGAAAGTGAAAGTGGATTGTTGCGGCAATCGACCTCCAATGTGATATAATCAACGACATTATGAAAACGGAAACAAAACAGTTCAAGGCAGAGATCGGCAGAATGCTCGATCTAGTCGTAAATTCGCTTTATTCAAAGAAGGAGATATTTCTCCGCGAGCTTCTCTCCAACGCGTCCGACGCCATAGACCGCGCAAAATATCTGGGTCTTGTCGACAAGGACATCCTTGCAGACTCTCCGGACTGGAAGATAACAGTGTCCGCGGACAAGGACAAGAAGCTCCTTTCCATTTCCGACAACGGCTATGGCATGGACGCCGAGGACCTCGAGAACAATCTCGGTACGATCGCCTCCTCCGGCACCAAGAAGTTCATGGAGGCCGCTGCCGCGAAGGACGGCAGCAACCTTCCCGAGCTCATCGGCAAGTTCGGCGTGGGGTTCTACGCCGCGTTCATGGTCGCGGACAAGGTGACGGTCGTATCGAAGAAGCGCGGCGAGGACGAGGCGTTCGCATGGGAGTCGGACGGCATCGGCTCCTATACCGTCTCCGACGCGGAGCGCGACACGTACGGCACGACGATTACGCTCCATCTCCGCGACGGGCAGGATGAATATCTCGATGAATGGCGCATCCGCGAACTCGTGAAGAGCTATTCCGACTTCATCGCATACCCGATCTTCTTCGAGTCTCTCAACAAGAAGGAAGAGGAGAAGAAGGATGAGGAGAAGAAGGAGCCTGAGGCCCCGAAGCCGCTCAACACGATGACGGCTCTCTGGAAGCGTCCGAAGAAGGACGTGAAGAAGGAGGAGTACGACGAGTTCTACAAGCACCTCACGCACGACTTCGACGGCCCGCTTGAGGTGATTCCGTTCTCCGGCGAGGGACAGGTGGAGTTCAAGGCCCTGCTGTTCATCCCGAAGGCCGCCGGAATGGATCTGTACATGCCGCAGACGAAGCGCGGACTGTCGCTCTACGTGCGCAACGTGTTCATCGGCAACGACTTTGACCTTCTCCTCCCAGACTATCTGCGTTTCGTGAAAGGCGTGGTCGACTCCTCCGACCTGCCGCTGAACGTCTCCCGCGAGATGCTGCAGGACGATCAGGTGATCTCCAAGATCAAGAGCGCCGTCACGGCAAAGATACTCTCCACTCTCGAGGACATGAAGAAGAAGGATACGTACGATTCCTTCTATCAGGTGTTCGGCCGTGTGCTGAAGGAGGGTGTCCACACCGACTACGTCAATGCCGACAGGATCAAGAAGCTTCTCAAGTATCCAAGTGCGCAGTCCGCCGCCGGCAAGATGATCTTCCTTGAGGATTATGTGAAGAAGATGCCGCAGGACCAGAAGGACATCTATTTCCTCTGCGCCGAGAAAGAGGAAGATGCCCGCAATGCGCCTCAGCTCGAACAGGCCGAGAAGCATGGCCTCGACGTGCTCTTCTTTGTCGATCCGGTTGACGAATGGCTTGTTGACTCCTTCCGCGAATTCGAGGGCAAGCGCCTTGTGGACATCGCGCGCGGTGACATTTCCTTCGGCAGCGAGACCGAGCAGAAGGCCGAGAAGGAGGCCAACGAGAAGGCTGCGGCGGATCTCAAGCCGTTCCTCGAAAAAGTCAAGGAACAGCTCAAGGACCATGTCGCCGACGTGCGCGTTTCGAGCCGTCTTGCCGAGAGTCCGTGCTGCCTCGTCGCATCCGAGAACGCCCTGTCGCCATCCATGATCCGCATGATGCGTGCGATGAAGCAGGATGTTCCGGAAGAGAAACGCATTCTTGAGGTGAACGCCACGCATCCGATCGTCGAGAAGGCGAAGTCCCTTGAGGGCGAAGCATTCGCCGATGCGGTTGAACTGCTTTTCGACCAGGCTCTCATCGCGGAGGGAAGCCCCGTTCCGAATCCTTCGCGCTTTGCGAAGCTTCTTACATCCCTCATGATGAAGTAACTTGAAATTGTGATATAATAGGAGACCTTATGGGACAGATAGAAGAAACGCTCGAGTTGACGCTCGACTTTACCAAGCTTGAGAAGGTTGGCAGGCAAGTCGCCGATACGCGTGCCGCAGGTTCTGCGGAGTGTGACCCCGGGGTCATACCCGTTGCCATTCAGAATGTCGACACCAAGGAGGTGATCCTTGTCGCGTACACGAACGAGTATGCGATGAAGGAATCGTTCAGGAAGCGCAAGCTCATCCTGTGGTCTACGAGCCGCAACAAGCTGTGGTTCAAGGGCGAGACGAGCGGTGAGACGTTCGACCTCATCGAGGCTTACGTGAACTGCGAGCAGAATTCCCTGCTCTACGTCGTGCGTCCTTGCCGCGGCGGCATATGCCACACCAAGAACAAGGCAGGCCAGCCGCGCAACTGCTACTATCGCAAGATTGATTTCGACACGCTTGCATTAACCAACATAGATGAATAAATAAAAAAAAAGGAGAAACAAAATGGCTTGGGGTCCATGGCAGATACTTCTCGTACTTGCGATCATTCTCATACTTTTCGGAGGCAAGAAGCTTCCGGAGCTCGCCCACTCTCTCGGCAAGTCCCTTGGCGAGTTCAAGAAGGGCAAGGAAGAGGGCGACAAGGAGACGGCTAAGCCTGAGGTTGCGGCAGAGAAAGCCGAGCCGCAGAAGCTTGCCGACAAGCCGGTCACGCCTGAAGTCGTGAACTGAGGCTTGTCCTTGGATAACGTTAATGTCTGCGTAATATATAGGCGCAGAACCTAGAGAAACGGCGGGGATGTCTCGCCGTTTCTCTGTAGTGCGCGCGTCGGTCTAGACCTTCAGGTCTGCAAGCATCTCGCGGAGCTTGCCTTTTGCCCTGTGAATGCGCACCTTTACCAGAGATTCCGTGGCGTTGGTAGTCCTGGATATCTCTGATATGGACATCTCCGCGATCTGAAAAAGTGTGTATGCCTCACGGAGAAGGGGTGGAAGGCGAGCAAAGGCCGCAACCAGCCGTTCCCGCAGATATTTGGTGTCGGAGGGGGTGGTCGCAGGGGCGTTGACCGTGCCTGCATCTTCGGGAATGGAATCGGTGAACACCAGATGCCTCGAATCGCGCACTTCATTCTTGCGGAGATTGCGTGCGATGGTGAATGCAAGACCGGAGACGGATGCATCGTCATCTATCAAGGCGTCGCGCATCTTCCATATCTTCAGAAACGTATTCTGGACAATGTCGCACGATTGCGCATAGGTCGAGCCAGTGGCTACAAGCCAGTTGACGAGTTTAGGCGCAAGCTCCACATAATGTTCCTTGACTGTCATCGGCGGGAAAGTATACCACAAACAGACCGTCTCAGAAACCGAAAAGGAGATAAAAGCATTTTCGGAGAACTGTTTGAAATTCCTGAAAAGGGGCTGAAGATATATGGTATAATCGCGACATACAACAAGGAGGAATTCTGAATGACGATAGCAGATGTTGTTAAGGTTCTCAACGGCAAGCTGATGGCCGGAGACGGTGCGAGCCCTCGCGCCGTCGGTGCTGTAGTCGCGAACGACCTGATGAGCGACGTTCTTCTCTTCGATGCGGACGATCCGCTTCTCCTCACGTCGCTCGCGAGCGACCAGGCGATTCGTACAGCGCACATCGTGGGCGCGATGGGCGTGGTTGTGCACAACGCAAAGCCACTCTCCGAGACAATGCTCAAAGTCGCAGACGACCTGCACATCCCGCTGGTGTCTTCTCCGCTTTCTAAATATGATGCGTGCGTGAAGCTCCATGACGCGCTTGAAATGGAGAACAGGGGCTGATGGTGTCCTATAATCCAACGATCATCCGGGGCGAGCAGCGGCAGGACGACGAAATCCTCGCCAAGACGCCTCTCGACGCCACCGCGCTCGGCGGCGACAGCTCCGTGATCATAATGGAGCTGCTGCAGCGCTTCAAGGTGCGCGATGTGATGAAGCGCACCGTGATATCCATTGCGCGGGACACCACCATGCGTGAGGCCCAGCGTATAATGCGAGAGAACCGCATATCGGGCGTGCCAGTGTCGGAGGAGGGCCGGCTGTTCGGCATTGTGTCCGTGAATGACATCATCAACGCCCTGGACAACGGCTGGATCGGCGACAAGTGCGAAGACCACATGGCGAGCAATCTTGTGGTGCTGGAGGCCGGGATGCCGCTCGCATATGCGCTGAGGTATTTCAACAACTACACCTACGGGCGTTTCCCCGTGCTGGACTCGTCACGCAAGCTCGTCGGCATCATATCCCAGCGCGACGTGATGAAGGCGCTGCTCTATGAGCTTTCGGTCGAGATACGCAAGCTTGAGCGCAAGGCGGCGCGCGCGGCGTCCAACGCGCCGGAGCACGTTACGAGCGAGAACTACTTCCGCAAGGAGTTCGCCGTCGTGCACAATGATCTCAGCAGCGCAGGGCGTGCGGCTAACGAGATAAAGCAGATACTCAAGGAGCGCAAGATCGACCGCACCATCGCGCGTCGTGTTGCGATCGCCGCATACGAGCTCGAGATAAACGTGTGCATACACTCGCACGGCGGGATCCTCACGTTCATACTCGATGACAATACGATCACGATCAAGACCAAGGATCGCGGACCTGGCATCCCCGACATAGAATGGGCCTGCAGGGACGGCGCATCCACGGCGAACGACTGGATCCGTTCAATGGGCTTCGGTGCAGGAATGGGCCTGCCGAACTCCAAGCGCGTGTCGGACGAGTTTGAGATCCAGTCCGAAGTGGGCAAGTTCACCAAGGTAACATGCAAGTTCAATCTCAACGCCAAGCGGTAATGAAGACTCTCTGCGTAATTGACCTCATGCCCTTCCTGTATAGAGGGCACTTTGTGTTTCTCAACAAGCCCAGGCTCACGAACTCCGGACTCAATACGTCTGCGCTTCTCGGCTTTGTGAATGGCGTGATGGCGATCCTCAAGGAGAAAGCGCCGACACATGCCGTGTTGGCCATGGATCCGGACGGCAAGACGTTCCGCCATGAGACGTATCCGGAGTACAAGGCGCGCAGGCAGAAGATGCCGGAGGATCTGGCGGCGAACATCCCGTATGCGTTTGAGGTGTCGGAGGCTCTCGGAATCCCCGTAATGCGCAAGGATGGCTATGAGGCGGACGACATAATCGGTACGCTTGCGTCGAAGGCCGCGGCTGACGGCTTCGACGAGATATTCGTGGTGACGCCGGACAAGGATGCCGCCCAGCTCGTGACTGAAAAGATAAAGCTGTTCCGTCCGGGGCGCGGCGCATTGCCCTCGGAGGTTCTTGGCGTGGAGGAGGTGCTGACGCACTGGCATCTTTCGGATCCGAAGCAGATGATCGACTATCTCGCCCTTGCAGGCGATGCGGCGGACAACATTCCGGGAATCAAGGGCATCGGCGAAAAGTCGGCCGAGCGGCTGCTTGCCAAATGGGGCACAGTTGAGAACATGCTCGCCCATGCGGCTGAGATTCCCGGCAACCTTGGCGACAGGGTGAGGGCCGGGATGGGGGATGCGAAACTCTCCAAGTTCCTGACCACTATTCGCACGGATGTTCCTATCGACATGGATTGGCGCTTCTGCGAGCTCAAGCAGCCGGATGTCCAGCGGCTGACGGATGTCTGCATCAAGTATGAGCTTTACAATCTGGCGAAGCGGTTCGGGATCTATCTGTCGCCGGTGAACTTGCGGGCGTCGGGGAATTCGCGGACGGACGGCGCTGAAATCGGAGAACAGTTCAAGACGCTTCGCGACGTTCCGCATGACTACAGGCTTGTCACTACACTGGCGCAGGCCAGAGAGCTTGCTGCCGTGCTTGAAGCGGCTCCGCGCTTCTCGTTTGACACGGAGACCACCAGTACCGACTCAAGGACCGCCGATCTTGTCGGTATGAGTTTCGCCACAGAGCCTGGCAAGGCGTGGTATGTTGCGGTGCCTCAGGAGCAGTATGTGGGGGGCGATCTGTTCTCTTTTGCGTCGGGAGACGCGGTCAATGCCCGCGATTTCGTCCAGACGTTTGCGAAGGCGTTTGCCGATCCGTCCAAGACCCTTGTCGCACAGAACGCAAAGTATGACATGACGGTGCTCAGGCGCTACGGCATAGAGTTCGGTCCAACTGTGCACGACACCATGCTTGAGCATTACGTGCTGGACGCTGCAGCGCGACACAGCATGGATGCGATGGCGCGCGAACGGCTGAACTATGTTCCGATCCCGATCGAGGATTTGATAGGGATGAAGGAACGCGGCAAGCTTCAGAAGAACATGCGTGAGCTGGCGCCAGAGTCGATACTTGACTATGCCGCTGAAGATGCGGACGTCACCCTGAGGTTGGAGGACGTGCTGCGTCCAGCCGTCAAGGATGCCGGACTTTTGAATGTGCTGGAGGATTGCGAAGAGCCGTTGATGGAGGTGCTTTCGGACATGGAGTTTACGGGCGTCAACATTGACGTCTCCGCCCTTCGTGCGTATGGAGTGTCTCTCGACCGGGAGATACAGGGACTTCTGAAGTCCATCATGTCCTATGGGGAGCCCGGCATGAACGTCGATTCCCCGAAGCAGATAGGCGAAATGCTTTTCGACAGGATGAAGCTTGATCCTACAGGCGTGAAGCGGACCACGAAGGGGCATTGGTCGACGGACGAGAAGACGCTCCAGAGCATCGTCGGGCTGCATCCTGTCGTGTTTGACATTCTTGAATACAGGGCGTGTGCGAAGCTGAAGTCCACCTACGTGGAGAAACTTCCTCAGTTCATTGATCCCAAGGATGGGCGTGTGCACACCGTGTTCGCACAGTCGCTGACTGAGACCGGACGGCTTTCGTCGAGCGAACCCAACCTCCAGAACATACCGGTCCGCACCGAGCGGGGAAAGAACATCCGCGCGGCGATCGTGCCCAGAGATTCCGACCACCTCCTTGTGTCGGCCGACTATTCGCAGATCGAGTTGCGTCTGATGGCGGCGATGAGCGGCGACGAGGCCATGAAGGACGCGTTTGCGCGCGGCGAGGACATTCACCGCGACACGGCGGCGCGTGTGTTTGGCGTCTCTCCGCAGGCCGTGACGCCCGAACAGCGATCAAAGTGCAAGATGGTGAACTTTGGCATCATATACGGAATATCCGCCTTTGGCCTTGCCCAGCGCCTTAAGATCACGCGCACGGAGGCGGCGGAGCTGATAGACACCTACTTCAAGCTCTATCCGGCCGTCCGCAGGTACATGGACGACGCCATAGCCAAAGCGCGGGAGACCGGGTATGCGGTCACTCTTACGGGGCGGAGGCGCTCCCTCCGCGACATCAACTCGCGCAACGCGACCGCGCGGATGGCTGCGGAGCGCGATGCGATCAACACCCCTGTTCAGGGTACGGCGGCGGATCTCATCAAGATTGCGATGGTGAGGGTGTCGAAGGCGCTTAAGAATGCCGGTCTGAAGGCGAGAATGGTGCTCCAGATACACGACGAGCTTCTTTTCGATGTTCCCCGTGACGAGGTGGAGCAGGTCAAGGAGATCGCAGTGCGTGAAATGTCTGGAGCAATGGACGTTGGCGTCCCGCTCGAGGTGTCGGTCGGGGTTGGGGCCAACTGGCTGGAGGCGCATTGACGCAATGCGCAACCCATTGTCATAATTGCGGCGAAGCGAATGGACAAGATGGTTCCCAGTCTGTTCATTGCGAACTCTTTTGCTGATTGATCAGGGCATATCAGGACTTCGCTGTCTGCGCCATTCGGTCAGTGTTTTCCCGAATTTCGCTTTGAAGACGTTGCGGAGATGGTTTGTGTTGTGGAAACCGCTGAGTGTGGCGACCGTGTCGAAGGTGTGGGTTGTGGTGGTGAGCAGGACCTTCACTCTTTCCAGCCGGTGACGTACGATCTCCTCGTGAATGGTGTGCCCGGTCACTTTTTTGAAATTCATCTCCAAAAGGCGCAGGCTGCCGCCGATAGCGGTCGCAACGGAAATTGGCGAGATTGACGTGAATGCATGGGTACGTATGTAGTCGCGGGCTCGCTCGATTCTGCCTGCGGAATTCGCGATGTCCGTCGTCGACATCCTTTCGACCGTTTCCTTGACCGGGATTTTCAGTTCTTTAGCTGTTGAAGTGCGGCGCTTGAAAAGCGCGTGTAAAGCGGCAGCGGCTTCGTATCCACAGCGTTCGAAATCGGGTGCGACGGATGAGAGCGTGGGTCTGGTGTTTTCACAGATCGTTTCGTCGTTGTCCACGTCAAGTATCTGCAGATGTTCGGGGATGAGAATGCCGGAAGGTCTGCAGAGATTGATTATGCATTTCGCCCTATGATCGAATGCGACAAACACCCCATGACGGTTTTACCTTCCGTTACTGGGAGCAATCCGACCAGGGAGTGTTTTTGGTGAAAATGTGGTTTTTTTTTGTTCAAAAGATGATTACCATATCTGTTGAATTTGGTATATTCATAAACAAAGGAGGTAAAGTTGCCTTATTTACAACGCTTTAAGGCGCTTGAATATGATATGGTTGGTGTGAATAATAGGAAAGTGGGACTGTTCATCGCTCCGGTGGCTGTTGTTTGTTGCATCGTCTCCGAGCAGGCTTTTTCGAGCGTATCGTTTAGAGAGCCGTGCCCGATCCCGAAAGTACATAAGATGTCTTATGATTCCGCTATGGAAGTTCGCATAGACGAAAAGCTTTCAGTAGCCGTTTCGTGTGAAGATTCCGCCGTCGCAGTTGAATGGGTGTGTCGGCATATGAAAGAATGGTTCGCTGTGCGGCCTGTAGTTTCGCAAGGCAAAGAAGACTTCACGGACATTTCAGACGAAGGCTACAGAGTGAAAACCGAACCGGGCAGGATTTTCATCACGGCCAGGAATTTACAGGGTGTGCGCTATGCTATGTATTCGTTGCGTCAAACCGCAGAAGCGGTTACCGAAGGTATGATAGTCTCGGCATACCGTCTGCCGGTGTTGTCATTTGAAGATAGTCCGGCGCTCAAGTTTCGCGGCCTGCATCTTTGCTGGTTTCCAGAAGTAACGCCTGCATTTGTGGAGCATATGATTCGTCTGGCGGCTTACTACAAATACAATCATCTCGTTATTGAGTCATGGGGCGTTTTTCAGAGCGAAAAACATCCGTGGTTCTCCTTGAAGGGAGGCAAGATGACGAAAAAAGAACTGGGTCGTCTTGTCTCTGTCGCCAAGGATGTGGGGATTACGTTGGTGCCGCAGATCAACATCTTTGGTCACGCTGCGGCTGCTCGCATCGGAGGAGGAAAACACATTACGCTGGATTACCATCCGGAGCGCAAGTCGCTCTTTGAACCTGCGGGCGGATGGAATTGGTGTTTGTCGAATCCCGCGGCTACGGCGGTGCTACGCGACCTTGTCGCAGAGATACATGAGGCTTTCGGCAATCCTCCGTTTTTCCACATCGGATGCGATGAAGCTGAAAAGCCTAGTTGCGCATCGTGTCGCGGTGCGAAATATTCCAATCTCTTGTTTGCGCACATCGCTTCAATACACGGTTTGCTGAAAAGCCGGGGTGCACGGGCGATGATGTGGCACGACAAGCTGCTGAACGGCAAGGATTCGCGGTGGAAAGGCTATTATGCATATGGAGATGACGAGACTTCTACGCTGGCCAAAACCTTGCCGCGCGACATCGTGATCTGCGACTGGTATTACGGCAAGCAGGTGTATGAGACCGGAGAATATCCGACAGCCGATTATTTCAAATCTCTCGGCTTTCAGGTTGTCACGTCTCCGTGGAATGATTTGTCCGGCATCCGTGTGCAGACGAAGTATGCCCGTGAAAACTCCCTGGACGGCGTCCTGCAGACCATATGGAACGAATACCGTGGCGGTCCTTTTGCCAGGATGATGGAGACCGCCGCATGTAGCGCATGGGGGCGCGGCGACTCGACCAGTGGATGGTCTGCCCTTGGCTTCGCAACGCACTGGCGTGAATGCGGGCATGATATGGGCATTGACGACTATTCAGAAACGGGGTACTACAGCAATCAGTCCACTCGTGATGTGCTGGATTATTGAGTTTAACAAAAAACAAGGAAAGGAACGTACGATGAGGAGAAAATGGGTTCTGTTGGGGACTGTTGCGGCGGTCTGCCTTGGTGCGGCAGCAGAAGCGTTGCCGTTTTGGGGAGCAGGTTCTCCAGTCACCGGACGTGTTGCGGCCGTGCAGAAGGTTCTTTGCGTCGACGGGCCTTTTGAATCCCGAACCGCAGATGCGGTGTCGCTTTCGCTTGATCGGTTCACGTCACGCGCACCTGGGCTTCACATCCATTTCCGTTAATCCGTCATGAAGGAGTACAGTCATGAAATTCAAGATCGCATCCCTCGCAGTTCTCTCGGCAACCATTCTGCACGGGCAGCCAAACCTTAGCGGTGTGTCCATATCGCAGAACGCAGCCACGAGGGTGGTGACGATACGGTATACGCTCGATGCTCCCGCCATAGTCACGCTGGACATTCTCACAAACAATGTCTCTATCGGAGCAGACAACTTCCGCACTTTGGTTGATGCGACAACTGATTCGAAGGAGTGGCCGCTCAATAGAGTCGTTGCCGCCGGTGAACATAAGCTTGTGTGGAATCCATGCCGCGAATGGCCTGAACATACGTTCGAGGATGGTGCGTTCTCAATTGATCTGCGTGCATATTCGTTGACGCAGCCTCCAGACTACATGGTGTTGGATCTTACGGCGGAGCATACAGCGACGCGCAATATGCGCTGGTTCTATGCAAGAGTAGAGGATCTACCTGACGGAGGCGTGAAAACCGCAGATCCGATGGATGCCGATGCGGTGAAGGAACTCACAAACGATGTATACCGCACAACCAGACTTGTCATGCGCAAGATTCCGGCCGCTGGCAACAAATGGCGGATGGGCTCACCTGACACTGAGTCTTACCGCTCCGACAATGAAACAGCTCATTATGTGACTTTTACGGAAGACTATTATCTAGCGATATATGAAACTACGGAGGCTCAGGAGTCTCAGATGAGTAACGCTCCGGGGAAATCAACCATCCCTTCCTATTTCAAAAAGTATACGGACTGGCGAGGCTCCGCTACGGGGACATCCTATTGCTGGCCAACGAACGGGCATGATATATCGAGTAACAGCATTATTCAAAATTTCAGGAATCGTACCGGACTGTTGTCGCTAGATCTTCCGACAGAGGCGCAATGGGAATACGCTTGCCGGGCAGGGACGTCGGGTCCTTACTATAACGGAGCTTCCACTCCTGATGCCATTGCATGGACTATCAATAATTCGTCAAAATCGCGTCGTGCAGTAGGCCTTAAGGCGCCAAATTGCTGGGGAATGTACGATATGCTCGGAAACGTCTGTGAATGGGTGCTGGATCAATATGCAGCCTATGGCAGCGATCCTGTTGAGAATCCTATCGGTCCAAAGGATAATCCAGGGACTCGAATCGTGCGTGGCGGCAGTGTGTGGATGGGATCCGGTGCGGCGCGTGCCGCGTTTCGTCGGTCTCGTTCGGCATCTGCAAATTCCGATGACGGATACGGCGGAGGTTTTGGCTGCCGCCTATGCTGTCCGGCTGTAATCCCTGTAGACTGATGTAGCAAGGAGTTGCGAATGAAGACGCCTGTTTTTATTTGTGCTGCAGTAGCGGGCTTCTCTCTGCATGGATCGTTGGTTCTCTTTGATTTTGAGAATGACGACGTGTGTTTTGCCGCCTCCAATAGGGCGACTCGGGTAAGTGTTACAAACACTTTCGCCAGTTCAGGCGTCCGTTCTCTTATGTATTCATGTGGTGTGTGGCGTGAGACGTGCATGGCGGTCGATCTGCCTTCCGTTATGGATTTCCGTCCTTACGACCGTCTATGCATAGATGTGGTCAACGCAGGGGATCGGCCCGATGAAATGAATGTGCATCTGGCGGCGCCAGGTGAACGGGTGAATCTGAGCTACTATTCGTATTCCGGTATGAGGTCACGCCATTTTGCGCCGGTAGGTAAATCGTGTTGGACGATGTCTTTGTCCGAGTGGCCGAAGAAGTCCAAGCCCGACAAGGTCGCGAGGCTCTATTTCTTCTGTCAACGCCCGTTCGGCTCTAAGATGTATCTTGACAGAATACGCCTGCTGAAGAAAGGCGAGGTTGACATTCCAGCGCGTTACGGCGGCGAGGATGAGAGTAGAATCGCTGAAATGGAACGCGCTGCAAGGGAGAGGAAAGAGGCGGCGTGGATTTCCGCGCATAAGGATTTCCTCGCACGTTGCGCTTCTGCCGGACAGAATACCGAAAAGATTCTGGTAGGTCGAGCATCGTCAATGTCGCAGGTGCGTCCGTATGATCCGGTTTCAGGAAGGGATGTTGAAGCGGCTGCGAGGCTTAATGTGCGCTTGGCGCGTGGTGAATACGAGAACTTTCAGATTATCGTCGTGCCCGCGGGGATTGAGGGCTTGAAGGATGTGGGAGTGTCTGTCGAAGGTTTCCTGTCAGAGAGCGGCAGTGAATTCAATGCGACAAACGTTTCGTGTTCTGTGACTGGATACGTGAAGACTCGCGGTGTGGCGTCGTATTCAACTTCCAAAAGGAAGATTAAGAACGGAAAGCTCGTGAGGAGTGGTGTGAATCCTGTTCCCGGATGGTGGTCCGATCCGATTCTGTCCTATCTTGACCGTACGGATGTTGCGGCGGGAGTGGCACAGAGTTTCTGGGTACGGGTGCATTGTCCGAGGGGACAGGCTCCGGGTGTCTATGCGGGCTCGCTTGTCGTCAGCGCAAAGGGAATCGATTCTGTACGGCTTCCGTTCACGGTGCGGGTGAATCGGTTTGAGATGCCCAGTGCGTCGCCGTTGCCTCTGGCGATAACTTTCAACCCGGTGTGCAGTCACTGGTGGTGGGAGAACGGAGAGGAGCATGCGCGCCGTGTCGCGGCGAACGCGGATCCTCAGGCCCCTGTCAACATCTGGCGCAAGCGTCGCATGGAGTGGGGTGATTTTCTCGCCGATTACTATATAACGGTGAATAATCTTTATTACAATATGAAGCGCCCCGATCCTGATTTTGACATTCTGGCCCGCCAGAACGAGCGGGGTCGCGCTGGAATGATAAACCTTGGATATTGGGATGGATACAGTGATACGCCCAAGGGGAGAGGATGGTTTGAAACAAACATGATCCACCGGTTCCGCAAGGCGTACGACACCGCGAAACGGCTGGGCCTGACGGATCTTGTCTATCTCTACGGGGCGGATGAGGCAAAGCCTGAAACGGCTGATCGTGTGAGGCGAGGAGCTGATGCGCTCAAGAGGGAATTTCCGGGTGTGCCGCTCATGACGACTGCGCGTGATGTTAAATATGGAGTGGACAGTCCTCTTTCATGCATTGATTGGTTTACGCCTCTGACTTCTCACTACCGTCTTGGGCAGGCGGACAAGGCTCGGGCCGCCGGACACAAGGTTTGGTGGTATATCTGTGACGGCCCTATCGGCGAATGGGCGAACGCGCATATCGAGAATGATCCGATTGACATACGTTCATTGATGGGTGCGCAGTCTGCACGTATGCGACCTGACGGTTTCCTTTATTGGCAGATATCGTATTGGAACAGCTCGCG
The DNA here is from genome assembly GCA_045595285.1 of Kiritimatiellia bacterium. GTDB lineage: Bacteria > Verrucomicrobiota > Kiritimatiellia > RFP12 > UBA1067 > UBA1731. The sequence goes on from JAZOAC010000167.1 coordinate 16,181, forward strand.
CCCGATAACGGGCGGGCCGTTCACGGAATGGGATCCGCGCTCCTATAAAGGGTTCAATGGAGAAGGCGCCTGGACAGCGGTCGGTCCCGACGGAATCCCTCTGCCAACCGTCAGGCTTGAGAATTTCCGTGACGGACTGGAGGATCTTGCCTATGTAAGGCTGCTGGAGCGTCTTCTTGCTGCCGGAGCTGACGGGGAATGGGCGGATAAGGCGAAAGCCATGGTGGCAGTTCCGCAGTCGGTCATGATTTCTATGCAGAATTTCTCAAGTGATCCACGCGATATTGATGCATGGAGAGAGGCGATGGCGGACCTTATCGAATCAGCACAGAAAGGAGACTGAAACATGAAATGGTTGGTGGTGTCGTTGCTTCTGGCAGGAGGCTTGCTATCCTCTAACGCCGAGACGGCGGAAGTTTCTTCCATATCGGATTATGATCGGGCTGCTGTCCTCGAACTGGCGCAATGGCTATGGCGCAATCCAGAGCTGAGCCATGAGGAGTTCAAGGCTGCGGCGAAGCAGGTGGCGTTCATGCGAGATCGGGGATTCTCTGTTACTGAAAAATACCTTGGGATACCGACTGCGTATCGTGCGGAGTTCAGGAATGGCGAAGGCGGAGCCACGTTCGCGTTTTGCGCTGAATATGATGCGCTTCCGAATGTCGGCCATGCGTGCGGGCACAACCTCATCTGCGGCGCATCGGTAGCGGCGGCGCTCCTGGTAAAGGAGTCGCTGGTCGCGAAAGGCATATCTGGACGTGTGGTGGTTCTGGGATGCCCCGGTGAGGAGCGCAATGGTGCAAAGGTGAAGATGGCTGAGCTGGGAGCTGTTGATGATGTCGATGCGCTTATGATGTCTCACCCGGTTCCGTCGATGAAGCCCAGCTCCGACTGGGGGTATGCGGGCGGACGGAACGTGCGTGTCACATATCGCGGGCACGGAGCCAGTCCGATGGCGCGATGGGCGTCTCCGAAGATCCGCAATCCGCTCGATGCGCAGACTCTTCTTTATCAGGCGGTGGCGCTCAGACGCCATTATACGCCAATGAATCTTGCGCTGGCCGGTACGATCACGCAGGCCGGTCAGCGGGCGAACATGGTGCCGAACGAATCCGTCGCGACATACACCGTCCGCAGTCAGGATCGTGAAGTGCTGCTCGCCTGGACCGAAGAGCTCGTGAAGATGGCGAAAGGGGCGGCAATGATGACCGGGACCGAAGTGGACCTGAAGATAACAGGCGGCTACATGCCGACAAATCCATGCTATCTTCTGAGTGACGTCTATCTTGACGCAATGGCGACGTTTGGTCTTGTCGGGCGCAAACTCAAGGCGAAGGAACTGGAATTCGCGCTTACGGATTTCGGGAATCTTTCGCAGTTGAAGCCCGGAGTGCACATGCACTTCCCTGTGATGTGCACCGAGCATCCTTGCCATTCGCGCGGTTTTGCCGAAGCCTGCAATACACCTGTTGCGTACACTAATATGTTTGCGAGCGCACAGGCGATGGCGGCGACGGCTTTGAAATTCTTCAGCGATGCGCAGTTTCGCCGTGCGGTGCAGGATGAATTCAACCGAAACACAGGTCGTTGATCAAGCTCTTTCGGTATTACTTCCAAAGTGCGTCTGATGATGTCAGATGTATTAAGTTTTAATTTCGTTTTCCGGAAATTTGATATGCTGAGGTAACGACATTAAAGCCCTTGCCGAAAAGTTGCGCAGCAGGAAGGAAGATATGTTTAGGATTGCAGGATTCAGAATCGGGACCCTAAAAGAAACTTAATTGATCCTATAGTCCTCTTCTGAAATGGCAGAGGCGGAATTTCAAGAAAGAGTGATAATTTCACTCCCAAAACCACATATTTTGCAAGTACCATGATTTTGAGTATATGTGAGAATTAGTCCGAATCATATTCTCATTTCAGGCGGCGTCTGAGGAGGCGCGATAGAGGTGTCATGGAAGTTAGCTCGAAATTGATTTTATGGTTGAGTGCAAGGATGGTGCCATATTTGGTGTTGAGGTGAAATCTGGGCAGGCTTCGCTTGACGATTTCAATCACTTTCAAATGGTTTGCTGCAAGTCTGGCCAAGAAGCCTTTTACAGTAATTGTTCTTTATTCCGTCAATCCCCCCTTAGTCGCTTTATGCAGCGCTATGGTTGCGTTTACGGACGAATTGAGGTATAATCACAGGCATTTTCGGAGAGAATAGTCTTTACTGGAGATAAAATAACATGGAAAATGTGAACGAAGTGCTTGCCGATGCAAGCGCAAAGATCGACAAGAGTTTTGACACGCTGAAGAGCCAGTTCGCTGGACTTCGCACAGGCAAGGCATCCCCCGCATTGGTGGATGGGGTGAAAGTTGACTACTATGGGGCGCCTACGCCGCTCAAGAACCTGGCCACAATCTCCACGCCGGAGCCACGTCAGATCAAGATAGCTCCGTTCGATCCCAGCATTCTCGGTGAGATGAACAAGGCAATTCTCGCGGCAAATCTTGGGGTTACGCCGCAGACTGACGGTCGAGTGCTCCGCATCACGATTCCGGAACTCAACGAAGAGCGGCGTAAAGAGATTGTGAAGGTTGCCAAGAAGCAGGCGGAAGACCAGAAGATTGTCATGCGTAATATCCGTCGCGATGCGAACGAGGCTGTCAAGAAGCTTGAGAAAGACAAGAAGATCACCGAGGACGAGCGTGATCAGGGCCTTGAGAAGATTCAGAAGGCCACTGACGACGGCATCGCTCGCGTTGATGCTGAGCTTAAGTCAAAAGAAGCAGAAGTAATGTCGGTTTAAGACCATCTCGCAGAGAAGGTTAAGGAGGTTAGAGATGAGCGATGAGACTGTTTTGACGCCGATTACGCCTGAAGAGGGTGTTTCTGCGCCGCCTAAGGCCATACCGTCTGCAATGACGGCTGCGACATCGGCACCCACGGTGAAGCTGAAACCTGTTATTCGCAAGCCGCTCATCCGCAAGCCTGTCATTGGGGGGGCGAAGCCTGTAACGCTCAAGCCTGCGTCCGGCACTCCGCCGCCACCTGCGGCCATCCCGGAGGCCTCTGTCGCAGAAACTTCGGCGGCTCCGGCAGTGGCTTCCGTGGCGAAGCCGAATGAACCTCAGCTCAAGTCGATTACGAGTCCGGTCGCTGCTCAGGCAGTTCTTCGCAAGACGGGAATAGTTGCTGAGGGCATTCTTACGCCTGCTCAGGCCCAGGCTGCCAAGACCAAGACCTCCCGCATCTCGCTTGAGTCCGCTATTGGTGTAGCGCCGCCGACCAAGAGCGCCGCTCCAATGAAGACGATCCGCCTTCGCCGTCCGACGGATATTCCGCCTGCGCCGAGTGCCGTCAAGCCGGTGCTGAGTCCGTTGAAACCTGCTGCGCCGGAATCTGCGTCGGCGGCACCCGCAGCCCCGGCTTCAGCGGCGGCATCAGTGGCCGCGGCAACGCCGTCTGTCGCCCCTGTCGCCGCTCCTGAGGCGGAAATGGCTCATGGCGGCGATGACGTTCCCACAGCCGCGACAATAGCCGCACCAGCCGAGCCATCGGCAACAGTCACGCAGAAAAAGACGCTTAAGCTTCGTCGTCCTAATTTCAAACGTCCTACGGTGGGCGGTCTTCGCAAGCCGGGGACGGAGGCTCCTGCCGCACCTGCGACTCCCGTCGCTCCTGCGCCAGTTGCGGATTTGGGTACGGTTGCCGATATTCCGGATGTCGCCGACATGCCCGACATCAAGCCGCTTTCGCCGGTTGCCATGCCTCCCGTTGCTGATGACTCCAATACCGTCGCCGGAGTCCCTTCGTGGCTCAATGTGATGACGCTTGTGGCCGGGATTGCGGCATTGATCATCATCGGCCTTTGCACTTGGTCGCTTTTCTGTCAGGCGGTTGGCCCAGAGGCAGGTCCTAACAGTCTTGCTTCACACTATTCGGAAACAGATCGTAGCCGGTGAGCGCATATGCGGCGCTTTTGGGCCATTGCGCGGACAGCGGCGATCGAGACGATGTCTCAGCCGCTTTCCGCGATTCTTTTCCCTGTTTCGATGCTCGCTGTGCATCTGTTGCCGTCATTGCAGTATCATAGGTTTGGCGCACCTGGTAGGTTGGCGCGGGAGACAGGCCTCTCCGCTCTTCTTGTCTTCGGGCTTGTGTTTGCCGTTCCTGCGGCGGTGCGCGTGATAGGACGTGAGCTTGAGATCGGCACTGCGGCCGCCGTTCTTGCGCTAGGTGTATCCCGCACACAGTATTTCATTGCGCGTCTGGCAGGTGTGACGGCTGTGTTTTCGCTGTTCCTTACGGGAGTTCTCTCTGCAACGCTTCTTTCTTCGTTCTCCTGCGTCAAGGCTTCGACAATCATAGTTGAGCATGGGGTTGTGCGCGTATGGGGACCGGCGTTTACGGCAGGAGTTTCGGCCTCGATCATGGCATTTGCGGCCGCGGCGTTCTTGAACAGGTTCGCAAACCGCAGGTTTTGCCTGTGGACCTGTATCCTTGCCGTAGTGTTTCAGTTTCCCGGTCTCGCCTTGATGGATGGGTTTGCGCCGTTCACGGAGCTAGTGCCGCCGTTTTTTTCTCTCTCGTTTGCATGCGTGGTCTATATTGTGATGGCGGGGGCTCTTTCCACTCGCTTCAAGGCAAACGGAGTTTCAACGGCTGTCGTTGCTGCCGTTGTGCTTGGTTTTTTGATGCCTGTCGGATTTCTTGCGCCTGACATGCGTGTATTCTGGCTTGAGGAAGGTTGTCGCGCCGCATTGATGCCAACTGCCGCCGGTATTGCCCTGACTGCGCTATGGAGCATTGTCGGGTGTGTGTCGCTAGAGATGAAGGAGCTCGGGTGATTATGGAAGATCCGGTCATAGCGTTACGATGCGTCGAAAAGACGTTTCGCGATTTCTGGCTGCGTCCTTTGGCGCAGGCCGTGCGAGGTCTTGACCTTGAAGTGAACAGGGGAGAAGTATTCGGTCTCATCGGTCCGAACGGTTCAGGAAAGTCCACCACAATAAAGATGATTCTCGGGCTGATACGTCCAACGAAGGGTTCGGTGCGTCTATTCGGTCTCGATCCGCGGGCAAAGGCGGCGCGAGCGCGCCTTGGCTATCTGCCTGAACTTTCCCATCTGCATCCGTTCCTCACGGCAAATGAGACAGTCATGTACTACGCGGGTCTTTCAGGCATGAATCGCACCGACGCCAGAAGACGTACGTCCGAGCTTCTCGAGGAACTCAATCTCGCCCATGTCGCCAGAAGACCGGTGGGCTGCTTTTCAAAGGGTATGGCTCGCCGTGTGGCGATTGCCGCCGCATTGGTGTCGTCGCCTGAACTGCTGATTCTTGACGAGCCAGCTTCTGGGTTGGACCCAATCGGCGCTCGCGAGGTCAAGGAACTGGTGGGCAGGCTTGCTGCCGGTGGAATGACCGTGCTTCTCACCTCGCATCAGCTGTTTGATGTTCAGGACATCTGCAGCCGCGTGACGGTCATGTCTGAGGGACGTCAGGTCGGTGGAGGCACGGTCGCCGAGATCGTGGCAAACGCCAGAGACAAGCGCCATGCTCTCGAGGAGTATTTTGAGGAACGTCTCAATCTCAGGAAGGGGAGCGAGTGAGGCCGGCGTTTCTGGTGGCCTGGCGAGGGCTCTGGCGCGGCAGGACCCTATGGACCCTTCTAGCCGCCGTTGCGGCCATCCATTTTCTTCTGCCGGGCATTGTCAGATCGGATGGCACTGATGCCGGTGCATTTGAGATGCTCGTTAGGGTCGTCTGCGGGTCCGTGTATGCGCTTGTGTGTGTGGCATCCTTGTCCATAGGCGGAGGCATGTTCGCCAAGGAACGTGAGGATGATATGCTTTCGCAGTCTCTGGTGCGTCCGGTCTCGGCTTTTTCGGTTGCGGTCGGGCGATGGTTGGCGATTGAACTCCTCTTTGCGTGTGTGATCCTGGCAAATGTAGTGATGCTCAATGTCGTACAGTCTGGGAAAGGCTTTGCCCCGGCGGATTGCCGTCTTCATGTGCCTCCGGCGCTTCCTCCGGCGGAGGTGACGGCGGCAGGGGCTATGGAGGCGTTTCTCAGGGACGCCAGGACTCCCGAATCCGTCAAGAAATCGTCTCGTGCCGCCATTTTGGATCTACTTACGGCCAAGGAATATGAACGCTATGAGGTTATTCGGCCGGGACAGACAGCAATGTGGCCGTTTCCGGTGGTGACAGACGGCCTGCTTGCCGTGAAAACCCGTTTTTCGACCATGTATGGAATGAAGATGGATATGAATGGAGTTTTCAGATACGGCAATGTCGTCGGTGTCGTGAGCAATGGTACGCAATCAGTGATAGAGGTGCCGCTTACGGCCTGTTCAGACGCGAATACAAACGACATTCATATACTTTCGTTCACGAATACCGGCAAGACGGATGTAATGTTGCGCCCGCGCAGAGATGTGGAACTGCTTGCCACCGGCGATTCGTTCACGGCAAATAGCATTCGCGCATCGGTGGAGATGCTTGCGCTGTCTGGGCTGCTTGCGGCTTTCGGACTTTTTCTGTCATCCGCCCTGTCGCGTCCGGTTTCCCTTTTTACGGCAGCGGTTCTGCTTGCTGCGGCGATGATGGCGCCTGATGCGGTATCTCAGTTTCCGGATGAGTTCAACGCCACAATGGGGGAGAAGGCGGGGTTGGCGATATCCCGTGCCGTGATGATGTTTACGTCGGCGATATCAGAGATCAGTCCGGTATCGGATCTGGCGTCAGGCAGAATGATTGTCACGAATGAAGTCTTCCGTGCAGTGATGCTTGATATGGTCGCATTCCCGGCTCTGTTGCTTGCGCTTGCGGCACTCTTGCTTCGCAGAAAGGCCAAGTAGCGAGTATTGGGGCGAGTCATCTGGAAGGGGCGGGGCGATTCCTTCCGCACGTTATTCTCATGTAATATATGGTATAATCTTCCGCCATGAAGTATCCAGTTTTTCTTCTGTCTGTCATGTTTGCATGTGTCGCGCCGACTACGCGTGCCGCTTGGTACTGGCCGTTCGGAAACGATGAGGATTCGCCGGATGCGAAGCCCCGTCTCCACCGTCTTCTGGAGAACGCCAACGACCTCATCGAACAGGCCGAGGACGCAGCGCTGGACGGTGATGCGGAAAAGGCTCTTGAACTGTACAACTCGGCGCTTACGAATCTCGTTGACGTCGCTGCCAAGAATCCCGACCGTGCCGAAAAGCCAGAGTTCGCCCCGTTGAGGAACAAGATCGCGGCGACGTCCGCCGCCATCGATTCGATCCGGTTCGCCCAGGTGAACCGCAACATCCGAGCCGTCGCCGTCACCGACACGACGGAACTGCAGAGGAAATATGATGAGGAGCAGGCAAGGAAGAAGGGTCTGAAAAAGCCGGCGGCAAAGACCCCTGAAGAAAAGCCTGCCGTCAGGGAAAAGGAGAGACCGGCGCCTTCGACTCCGGCTCCGGAGACGGCGGCAGAGAAACCTGCACCGGCGGCGTCCGCACCTGTCAAGAAACCCGCTCCAGCCAAACCTGTCGAGATCGCCGGTCTTGACGCGCGTGTGCAGACCGCCCTGAACGAGATACAGGCGAAGGACTACGCGGCGGCGGACCTTCTTCTTGCCGACCTTGAAAAGACGCGTCCGAACGACCTGAACGTGCTGATTCTCCGCGCCGCCGCGCAGAACGGCCTCAAGTATCACCTTGCCGCCCGCCGTACGCTGGAGAAGGCGATGCGCGCACACCCGAAGCACTATCTTCCGTACTACAATCTCGCCTACCTGATGTTCAAGATCGAAGGTGAAGGGGCGGCGAGCGCCAGGCAGTACTACGAGCTCGGCCGCACATTGGGTGGCCCGCAGGATGCGCGACTCGAAAGGCGGTTCAAATGATCGGCATCCTGGTATTCGCCGCCGCGATGGACATTCTCGCAAACTGCCGGGCAATGCTGCCGGCGGAGCCCGTCACCATGAAGGGGGAGATAGTGCTCCGCAACCGCAGGGGCATCCCATCGGGCGAGTATGACTACACGCTCCGCTCCGACCGTACGGTGACGCCGGCAAGACTGACGCTGGAGTTCCGCGAACACGATTCGACCAATGTACTTGAACGCCATGAGATACTGCGTCCGGGCCCGGTGCCGGAAGGACGAGTCCTCAAGACGGACGTCACGTGGCTTGACCTCACCCTGGATTTCCTCTGGTGGCCGAAGGCGGAGTTCGATGCCGAACGGGAGGGTGAGACGGTCCACGGGCAGAAGTGCGATGTCATCCTGATATCGAACGGCGAAAAGCGGGTCCGCGCATGGTGCGACAGGAAGACCGGCTGCCTGATGCAGGCCGAGGAGCTGAGGGACGGCAAGCCGCGCCGCCGTCTCTGGGGCACCCGCATCAAGAAGTTTGACGGACGCTGGTTCCCGAACGTGCTTGAAGTGGAGACGTTGGGTTCCGGCCATCGCACGAAGATAATCGTGGACGATCTGAAGGTGAACTGAGGAAGAGTATGAAGATTAGAGTTCTGCTGACGTCGGCATTGGCGGCTGCGGCATGCGCCGCATCGCCTTTTGAGCATTGCATATGCGATTCCGTATCGCTGAACGGCGCATGGGAGATGGCGTATCAGCCGTATGAGTGGGAAGGCCTGACCCAGCCGTCGTTCCGGGGGAAGGTGGTCGACGGGGCCGTGCCCGGATACTGGGAGGACATGGCAGATGCATTCCGTTCCGCCGGAATCAAGGATGAGTTTCGCGTCAATCCGCTCTATGAGGTGCAGAAGCTTCCCGCCTCCGGATATGCTTCGGACATTACCCTGCCGAACATCTACGGGTGCTTCTTCTACCGCAGGACGGTCCAGCTGGAGCGCGAGGGTGAGGCGTTCCTTGCATTCGAGGGGGTGCGCAACCAGGTGCATGTGTGGATCAACGGACAGTTCGTTGCGTTCCGGGCCGGATTCTCCACTCCATTCGAGCTGGCCGTTCCAGCCGGGGTGCTGAAGAAGGGCTCCAACGAGATCGTCATGGCCGTTTCGAACAATCCGAATCTCGGATACAACGGTGGATATGTGAGCGGTCTCTCGACCCGCGCAAACTTCAGGGCGACGGGTGGAGTGAACGGAAGACTCGAGCTGCGCTTCCCTAAGAACGGGATCTCTGACGTGTATGTGACGACGGCCGCAGATCTCAGGACGTTCACCGTCCATGTCGGCGGCGCCTGCACCGGGGGTTTCTCGTATGAAATCCGCGACGGAGCCTCGGTCATCGCAAACGGGAGAGCCAAGGGCGATTTCACTCTCAGGACGTACGGCTACACGCTCTGGTCGCCGGAGAACCCGAAGCGCTATGAATTGAAGATATTCACTCCCGAAGGGTCTTACAGCCAGAAGTTCGGCATCCGCCGTCTGGTGGCCGAAGGCGAAAAACTCAAGCTCAACGGAAAGCCGATCTATCTGCGTGGAGTCACGGAGCACTGCTATTTCCCGAAGACGCTCAGCCTTCCGCGCGATCTCGACTACTACCGCATGATCACGGCCAAGCGCAAGGAACTCGGGTTCAACTTTGTCAGATTCCATACGTTCGTGCCGCCGGTTGAGTACCTTGAGGCAACTGATGAACTCGGCATGGTTGTGCACATGGAGTCCCCCAACTTCGTGACGGAGGCGGAATTCGAGTCGATCATCGCATTCGCCCGCCGCCATCCCTCCGTGGTGATATACTGCACGGGCAACGAGACGCGGATCGACAGGATGGCAGAGGTATATCTGCGCGACATCGCCGACATGGTGCATGAGCGCACGGATTCGCTCTTCTCGCCGATGAGCGCGATGCGCGGCGCCGAATACCATCTCATGAAGGGCAAGGATGTGGTTGCGGAGAAACCGTTCGCACACAATCCCGAACGGATTTCGCGCATGTCCGAATATTGCGATCTCTTTACATCGTATCAGCTCGGCGTCACAAGCTACGATTCCCTGAACTTGGGGACGGCCGCGGATCTCGATGCCTGGGGCGACGTCTATTGCGGGAAGCCCCGCACCTCGCACGAGATATGCATAGACAGCAGCTATGTGGATCTTGGGCTCGAAAAACTCTACCCTGAAAACTCCCCGATACTCAAGACGGGGCTCTTCTCGGAGCCTCGCAGGATTCTAAAGGAAAAGGGATTGCTTGACCGCGCGGACGTCTATTTCCGCAATTCGTGTGAATGGATGTGGCGCATTCGCAAGCACTGCTTCGAGAAACTTCGTGCGGCGGATCGAGTTGTCGGGTACGATTTCCTTGGCGACATCAACACGCATTGGCATACATTCGGCTATTCCGTTGGGATGATGGACGAGTTCTACCGCCTCAAGCCGGGCGAAAGCGTCGCCAACGCGCTCCGCTACAATTCTGCGGCCGTTGTGCTTTCCAATCTTGGAAGCGATTTCAACGTGACGGCAGGAGATGTGAAGAAGGTTGAGTTTTCCGTGTCCAACTACGATGCGCCTGCGCCGGACGGCAGACTTGAGGTGACCTTCGAGGACGAACGCGGTAATGTCGTGTTCTCCGACACTGTCAGCGCGGGCAATGTTCCCTGCGGAAAGGTTTCAGGCGTTGGACATGTCGATATCCCGATTCCGCAGTCGGTGGCAGCGAAGAAGTATATGCTGAAGGTGTCGTTCTCCGGCGGTATGGTGAAGGCCTCGAACCAATGGGAGATGTACGCATTCCCCAAAGTTGAGCCGGCCTCCACTCCCGTTGACGCGAAGGTGCTTTCCTCCGCAGGCGAAGCAGAGCTTGTATCAGCTCTTGAAAATGGGGAAAGGGTGCTTCTGCTCGGCGCAGGCCCTTTCAAGTCGCTCAAGACGACATTCCGCATCGGTCTTGCCGGACGCTGTTCGGGCAACTATGCCACGGTCATCAGGCATGGACACCCGGCATTTGAGGAAATGCCGCACGATGGCTTCTGCGGGTGGCAGTTCCGCCGCCTGATGGAGGGTGGCCGCGCCGTCCAGCTGGAGACTGACGTGCCTTTCGATCCGGTGGTCGACATCGCGTCCGCCATCAAGCATGTTATCCGTCAGGCGATGGTGTTCGAATACCGTGTCGGGAAAGGGCGTCTCATGGTATGTTCGTTCAAGTTCGGCGACAAGGATCCTGCCGCCGTCTGGCTGAAGGACAGGCTTATCGCCTACGTCTCCGGAGCGAAGTTCAATCCGCGGCACGAGATATCGGTCGCCCAGCTCAAGGCGCTCATTGGCGCGCCGCTTGCGACAGGGGCGAAGAATTCCAACCGTGCGCGCAACCCCAACGATCCGTCCAGCGCCGTCCGTGCAGGACGCTTCGCCCGGCCGTGAGTCCGGAGATGATTCCGACAATCCGTTAAGAGACGAAAACCACAATGAGAAGAGTCCCTGGAAACATTGAACAGTTTTTGGTAGGCAAGCCGGGAAATGACAAGCCGTTGCAGGATTTCCTTGCGGAAAGGTGTGGACTTTCCCGCCGTGCGGCCAAGGCGATCATCGATGGGCGCAGCGTGTGGGTGAACCGCAAGTGCATCTGGATCGCGCGCCATATGCTCCATACCGGCGATACGGTGGAGGTTCCGCGTGCCGTGGTGAGTGCGGCCAGGCGTCAGCCGGGCAGCGACCGTTCGGATTCCGGACGCAAGCCGGAATCGACTCCGTCCCGTTCCACGCCGGCGAGGCACGTGCGCGTTCTTCTTGAGACGCCGGATTACGTCGTGGCAGACAAGCCTGCGGGCTTCTTGAGCTGCGGAGATCCGAAGTCCGTGGAGATGATTCTCAGGCTTCAGCTCCACATCCCAACGCTTGAGGCGGTGCACCGTCTCGACCGCGACACGACAGGATGCCTCCTTCTCGCGAAGACGCACTCCGCCTTCACTGCGGCGGTCGAGGTGTTCAAGACCCACAGCGTGAAGAAGACGTATCACGCAATCGTCGCCGGCCGGTTCCCCCATCCGCACGAGACGATCAACGCTCCAATAGAGGGCAAGCCGGCGATTTCGCACGTCACGCGCGAGTCGGCGTCGCAGGATGCATCCTTCCTGAAGGTCCGCATCGAGACCGGTCGCACGAACCAGATCCGCCGTCATCTTTCGTCGATACGCTTCCCGATCGTGGGGGACAGGATGTTCGGTCTCAAGACCGCACGCGATCCCAGGCTGATGATGGTTCCCCGCCAGATGCTTCATTCATCCGGACTGGAGCTTCCCGATCCGATGCGGAAGGGCAAGGAGGGGATACGCGTGCACAGTCCGCTGCCCGCGGATTTCCGTCAGTGCCTGAAGACCTTCGGAATGGGCAAGTGACATGACCGTCAAGGACATCCCCGCCGTCGACCGCGCACTCAAGAAGGAGTTCAAGGCGCATTCCGCGCCGATCATCGAACTTATTGAGGCGCAGACGCACGATCCGTTCTGCGTCCTGATCGGGACGATACTTTCCGCGCGCACAAAGGACCAGTGCACGGCAGGTGCGGTGAGGCGCCTTTTCGCCGCCGCGAAGGGGGATGCGTTCCGTCCTGAAGACCTTGAACGTCTGGCAGTGGATGAGATAGAAAAGCTCATCTATCCGGTTGGATTCTATCGCGACAAGGCCCGCCACCTGAAGGCGTTGCCGAAGGTGCTCAAGGATCGTTTCGGCGGTGTTCTGCCGAATACGGTGGAAGAACTGTGCGAGCTGCCCGGCGTCGGACGCAAGACCGCAAACCTGACGGTTGCGGTGGGCTTCAACCTTCCTGCGATATGCGTTGACGTGCATGTGCACCGCATATGCAACAGGTGGAATCTCGTGGATACGAAGACGCCGCTTGAGACCGAAATGGCTTTGAGGCGTATTCTTCCGGTGAAGTTCTGGAAAACCTGGAACTCGCACATTGTTTCGTTCGGCCAGACGCGATGCGGTCCGATACGCCCCAAATGCGAGGGCTGTCCGATCTCACGCTTCTGCGCGTATACCGCGTGATGCGGTGAAGTGTACAGAACGGGGCGCTGCGGGCTGAGGACAGTCCGCCCTACCTCTGGAGTTTACCCATTTTTCGAATGACAAAATGCGTTTGCCCCCGATAAATAAAGGCTGAGGCAGTGATTTTCACCTTTCGGCAACTGGAATAGTCGGTTTTCCAGGTGCGCCGTATTGAGTGCCTGCGAATCTGCGGAA
>JAZOAC010000168.1:0-13215 GCA_045595285.1 Kiritimatiellia bacterium
TATGAAATAAGGCGACACCCATACAAGGTACTTAAGCCCGAATGCCCTCATTCTCTCGCGATGAGCCTTGAAATCAGGAAATTTTCCAAGAGAAAAGGCATCCCACTTGCCGACATCGCGATACCATTCCTTGATGCTTTCAGGATTGACGCGCTTCGATTCGTCATAGCTCCATCCATCGTCCAGAATGAACGTACGGAACCCCAACTTCGCCGCAATCTCACCAGTACGTTCCACCCAATCCTGCGAAAGCGCGGCATGCACCGCATACCAGGAGCAGTACACAGGCTTCCATGCCGCTTCTGGATATCGCCCTTTCCCGTACGAAAGAGAGTTGCGCCAATCGGCGAGCGCTTCCGTCCAAACAACAGGGCGACGGTCTATTGTCACCTTAAACGGTTTTATTGTTCCGGAATCGTCTGCGGCAACCGTCAAAGTGACAGCATACACCCCCTTCTCCTGGTTTATCTTGGATGAAATGCGGCAATCCCACTCAAGCGCCTCCGCGCCGAAAGACAGACGGTTCGTTTCAGCCAAATTGAAAAATGCCATATACGGCATATCGCACATTGAACTTGAGTTCGCGGTCAGCCACCATTTGCGCTCAAGAAACGGTTGCTGAAAATCCGGCCGCCATATCTGCTGGATGTCTGATGCAGGCACATCAAAAGAAACCAGAACCCTCTGCCGCCCTTTAGGATCGACAGTCTGTACCATGACTTCTCCCTGCTTCGGGAGTTCAAGCCTCAATTCAGTTTCCGGAACATTGCCGTGCAGAACCGCACACGACATCGCCACAACAGCACAAATGAATTTATTCATGGTTGGACATTATATCAAAACCAAGATAACCGGCGTTCCATGCACCTATTTCAGGAATCTCGACAATGGCATTTCCACCCTCGCGACTTTGTCACTTTGTTTTTCAAAAAGTGCGGTTTGAGTCTATGTTCACGCGGGTTGCGTGAAAAATCCGCCATAATTTTTGGTTACAACATTTCAGAAAGTCTTTGGGGAACCTCAAAAGATTTTTTTTTCAAACACCCCTTGCGCCGGAAAGCGGTTTTTGATATATTATACGGCGTTTTCAACACATGGGGAAGTAGCTCAGTTGGTAGAGCATCACGTTCGCAACGTGGGGGTCGAGAGTTCGAATCTCTTCTTCTCCACCATTGGAAAGACATTCTGGCGATAATGCGTTGCCGGGATGTTTTTTTTTCAAAGAAAACCCGCCCCTGTCTCGGGGCGAGTCATCTCGGGTTTTGAATCTACGACCTATAAGCTCCGCCGAATCAATTGCCGTGCCTACGCATCTGGCGGGTTACGACAGCCTCTACAGTATCCGTCGCAGCGGCCGGAGCCGGCGGCGTGTAACGTTTGCGGATGTACCACATCTGGACAATGGAAAGCACCTGGCTCAGGGTCCAGTAAAGCGAAAGCGCAGACGGGAACGAATAGAACATGACAAGCATCATGATCGGCATCATGATCATCATCATGCGCTGCTGCTGCCTGTCGCCGGTGGAAGGCGTAAGTGCGGACTGCAGACCCATCGTGACCGCCATCAGGATCGGAAGGATGTTGAGCCCCCCGAACGGGAAAAATCCAGGGAAAAGATTTTCAGGCTCTGAAAGGTCCGCTATCCAGAGGAACGGAGCGTAGCGAAGCTCGACTGCGGAGCGGAGCACCGTGAAAAGCGCGATGAATACCGGTATCTGTACGAGCATCGGAAGGCAGCTTGCAAGCGGATTCACCTTGTTGTCGCGGTAAAGCGCCCATGTCTCCTGCTGGAGGCGCTGTGGATTGTCCTTGAATTTCTCGCGTATCTCCTTCATCTTGGGCTGTATTTCGCTCATACGGCGCATAGAAACCGTGGACTTGTGTGTAAGCGGCCAGAACACCAGACGCACCAGGATCGTAAGGAGAATTATGCCAATGCCAAAACTGGGCACCCATGAATGGAAGAGGTTCAGTACCCACACCATCGGGTAGCACACCCAGCGCCACATGCCAAACTCCATCACATCACGCATGCCGAGATCCCAGAGAAGCGACTGCTTCTTGGGCCCCGCAAAGAATGTGTACTTGCGGGACTTGGCATCCTTGGCCATTCCGACATCAGCAGAGACGTTCTTGAGCACATAGTCGGAGGCTTTCACATCTCGCGTGACAGATGCCCTGAAATCAACAGCCTGCTCGCTCATGCCGCATACGGCGGTCACAAAGAAGCGGTTCTTTACGGCAACCCATGTGCACGCGCCAGGCACAGAGACCTCGCTCGTCTCGGGAATGCCCGCGGCACTCTTCTTGCCCGAGCAACCACCCGTCGTCGCAACAAGATAGCTCTCAAGCGGTTCCTCCTCGCCGTGATGGATTACGCGACCGCCCTTGGCGTCCATAGCCCACGAATCGATCGAGAGAAGATCGTTAGCGCCGCCACCCATCGACATCACGCCTATCGGAAGCCTTGAGGGAAGCGCCGCAGACACAGACTCCTCCTCTACCTCAAGACGGTAGCCGCCGGAAAGCCTGATGTGGCGCGTCATCCCCGCATTGCGGAAGCAGACGAAATCCTCACCTTGCCCAACAATCTCAAAATCGCCTTCTGCAGCAAGCGCGGGTGCCGATGCGAAATCCAGCACAACGGCAGGATTCTCAGCGGAGACCACTCCGCACTTCTGCGCATAGTCCAAGAGCGTGACGCTTTTCACCGACGCACCATGGGTGGAAAGCACCACCACTTCCTGCGCGTTGGACAATGTCACAAGTTTCTCAGGCTTGACATATGCCATCTTGACGGTTTCCCGCTCCGACACCTCGGCATCCTCAGCCTTTTTCTTGGTTTCCCGCCCGACAGAAACCGACTGGACCTGCTGCGCCGCCGACTGTGAAGACATTGCCTCGCGTACGGCCTCCGCCGCCTTTTTCTGCTCTGTTACCGAATACCAGAGCCAGCCGGCAAGGCACAGCCCCAAGAGTATCGCTATCGTCTTTTCTTGCTTGTTCATAAGTAGATGGTTGATAATTGGTAGATGATAGTGGAAAGTTGGCGGCGAAAGATGTGAAAAAAGGCCGGCGATCAGGACTTTCTCGGCGGGACAGGATCGTATCCGCTTTTGCCGAACGGATGGCACCGCAGCAACCTCATCATGCCAAGATACAAGCCCTTCACAGCTCCATAGGTCTGCAACGCCTCAATCATATAGTTGGAGCAGCTAGGCTCGAACCTGCAGCATCCGGTGAACAGAGGGCTCAACACCACTTGATACGCTCGCACCAGCAATATCAGCAACGCCCGCACATCCACCTCAACTCTGCCGCTACGTCGGCCACCTTTTTACCCCTGAGACTGGATCGTCCCACCAACACCCAATCCGAATCCCCTGGAACCTGATCAACGGAGAGCCTGAACGCCTCGCGCATTATGCGCTTTGCGCGGTTGCGGTCGACTGCATCGTGAAAACTCTTCTTGGAAACGACGACGCCGGCTTGACGGCCGGCGTCGGGCTTGCGCACCACCCATGCGGACATAAGACGCCCCTTAAGGACGCGTCCCGAATCGAAAACAGACCTGTATTTCGCGCCGGGAAGCCGCGTGGACATCGCCTTTATCCTCAGACCTGCGTCAGGCGCTTACGACCCTTGGCACGACGGGCCGCGAGAACCTTGCGACCACCTTTCGTTGCCTTGCGAGCGCGGAAACCAATCTTGCGCGCGCGTTTCACCTTCGAGGGCTGCCACATCATCTTCATGTCTTTATTCCTTTCGTCTTCAAAAAATTGAAGTGCAATTATATCATTTATCATGACAAAACGCAAGCACATCAACGTCTGGGGCAGGAAAATTGCAGGAAAATCCCGTCACGGGGTGCAATTCAACCAGGGCGCGGGAGTAAAAGGCCCCTGTCTGAGCGCTAAGGGATCATTTCGAAAACAAGCTCGCCGCCCTTAACAAGGTCGGCATGACGCACACGCCATTCAGAAAGGCTGGACCCGTCCAGCGACACACGGCTTACGCGCCAACTGTCCGGAGCGTAATGAACCACTCTGATGTCAAGGACGGCCTCAGAATACGGAGCCCCGAAACGAAGCTTCGCACTCTTGACCAGCGGAGATCCTATTTCGTAATATCCGCTCACCGGATCTACCGGATAAAAACCAAGTGCCGAAAGGATATACCATGCGCTCATCTGTCCGCAATCCTCATTTCCGTCGAACCCTCGGCGGTTTTTCGAGTAGCACCGCGTCAGTATCTCGCGGACGCGCCGTTGAGTCTTCTCCGGCGCACCAAAACGGTTGTACAGATAGGCGCAATGGTGCGACGGCTCATTGCCGTGAATCGACATGTTGCCGCGTTCCGGTCTCCAGAACAGATTGTCGAAGAAATCATCGAGCCTACGGATTGCCGCCGCCTTCCCGCCCATGAGCGAGGCTAGCCCTTCCGGATCGTGGGGCACGCACCATACAGCCGTCTCGGGGCGGCATTCCGTATAGGCACGTTTGGCGGTCGCATCAAACAAACCATTTGCGCGGCGCGGAAGGAACATTCCCGCAGACTCGCACCAGAGATTCGTGTAAACCCTGTTCCTGTCCACAAACGAGAAGTCCAGCGTCCGCGACACCGATTCGTCTGTCTCATCGCATGCCACATAGCCGCGCTTAAGGTAGCTAGTCAACCCCGCACGGGTCTCGGGACATAGGCCGTATTCTTCACGGTCACGCCAACGCCTCACCGTATCAAACCTCTGGGGTACGGTCCGGTTTTTCCGTATCGCTTCGCGCGCCAGCGCATGGTCAAAGCCTGTAAAGCCCTTTGTGATCGCCTCTTCAAGAACGATTTCGGCCGGTGCGCCGACCATGATGCCCGTATATCCGGGATTCGGCCATTTAGGCAGCCATCCTCCCTCGCGATACATTTCAAGAAGAGACCGCATCATGCCGTCCACCCGTTCAGGCGCAATCAGCGTCAACCACGGATGCTCGGCGCGATATGTATCCCAAAGAGAATAGCAGCTGTACATGATCCCCTCATGCACCCTGTCGTCGAACGCAGAATAATAGCGGCCGTCCTCATCAATCCGGCGTGGGTAAAGCAGTGTGTGGTAAAGTCCCGTATAGAAGATTGTCTTTACGTCCTCAGGGGCTTCGATTTCAATGCGTCTGAAATACGTCTCCCATGCGGCTTTCGTTCCCGCCACGACTTCCTCGAACTTTCGTTCCCCGATCTCCGCTTCAAGGTTCCGCCGCGCCTGTTCAAGCGAAATCAGCGAAACGCCTATCTGAAGCCCGTCCTTTACGCGCTTCACGCACCGCCAGCCTTTGAAGTTGGGAAGAGGTCTCCCAAGATTCTCGTCATCACGGTTGGAGCTGTACCCGTCAAGAAGCCGAACGTCATGCAGGTTGCCGCGAAGCCATGCGGCGTGGGCCGTAGCCGTATATTCGAACATTCGTCCACCCGCCGTAATCTGTCCGTGATATGGCGTGTATCTGGCGTTGTCTATCCTGGCAGGTTCTATCGGAATGCGGACTTCCCCCCAGTCCCCCATCCAGATGGCAGGCTGACGGGTGAGGATGAACCCGATCAGAGTATCGTCCGCCGAATTAAAGCTCAACTGCCCTACTCGGTTCAACCGCGTCATGGGAACCATATGGAACGAGCCGAACGGAACGCCGGTGCAAGGCATCATCCCGCCATATTCGGAACCGCTCCCCTCCGTCCCGATCAGCGGATCGACATAATCCAAAGATGCCGCTTTCACCGACACCGTCACCGCTACGGCAAAAAACATCCGTAGCAATGCGCTGTCCGACGTTTTTCTCAGAACCATAGAGAGAACCAGTTCGAAGGATTGTCTATGTTTGAAACCGACGCGTAATCGGAAACCGGCACGACCTTCTGCGTTTCATGAGGGCCTGAAAGCGTCAACATCCAGACATCCTCAACGCCGGCGCTCTGCGGATCATCGGCGCCGCGCCGCAGGGAAGCGCGCCAACCTCCGCCACGCACAGTTGTCGCGTTGAGCGTTTCATCCCGATCCGTTCCCGCCGCACGCCCTTTCGCAAGCACAAGCGGTCCCCGCAGGATCCGCGCCGCGCCTGCAGTCCTGCACATCCCGCGCATTTCCGGCGTATACCATTCCATGAAATGTACAGTGTAGCGCCCTATGTCCGTAACGGAGTTCTCGTGCTGCGGAGAGGGCGGCAGGGCATCTTCCCGTGCCGTCCATTCGACAATGCGGGGCGACAGATCGAACGCCAACGTCCACGCGCTCCTGCCTGACGGCGCAGAAAGCTCGTACCATCCATCTTTTGACCTGCACGCGATGCCGTTCACGGAAAACGTCTTCGACCATGCAGGGACGCGCAGCCGCAGCCGCCGCGGACGTGGCGTGTCAAGCGTCACCGTCACAGGGCCGTCAGACCAGGGATAACCACCTCGCACCGCGATAGATGCATCCGACAGCCGTATGGACGAATCGCAGTACTGAAGAAGCAGAAGCGCTCCATCCGCATGTTCCGCGGCAAGGCTCTGCGCCCAGTCGAAGTATGTGCGCATCATGTTGTCCGGACAGCACTGATGCTCGGTCATGCCCGTCTGCGGCGGAGCGAAAAGGTGCCGCGTGCCATGAGACCGGATGATATGCGCCCCCCAACGTCCGTCGCGCGTCACCCCCGCAAGGAAAGCGTTGTAGAACGACTCTTCGATCATGTCCGCATAACGGGCCTCTCCGGTCAAAGAGAAGAGTTCACGGTTCAAACGTATCCAATGCACCACATCACACAACTCGACCATGCCGTTGACATGGTTTGCCGCATTGAGGAAATGATCGAAAAGCCCTACAGCCCCCATCGGGTTCATCTCTTCTGCAACAAGGTGCCGATGAAACGCATTGACGCCATCCCAGACATGCCGGTTCCCGGTCTGGCGGTAGTATTCCGCCAGTCCTTCGAAGCAGCTCAGCATCTCATACGATTTCGCCCAGAAGCCCGGCTCAGGATACCAATCGCATATCTTATCCTTCCTGAACGCATTGTGGAGCAGCGCGCCAGGATCTGACTTTTCAGCAGAAAGCGCCGCCACAATGTCATCGGCCAACTTTCGGTACTGCGGCTTCCGCGTGAGCCGGTTCAGTTCAAGGAGTGGCTTGAGGATGCTCATGGACGAAATTCCGTTCCACGCTCCGGTGCGGTCCAAGGTCAACCCCAACCGCTTGAGCTGGGCGATCAGATGGTCTGCCATTTTCTGCGCGGCCTCCAGCACACGCGCATCCCCTGTTATGCGATGCAGTTCAAGCAATGCCCAGAATGTGTACTTGCGCCCCCATATATTGTGGCACCAATGCCGTTTGGCGTCGGGATCCTCCGGATGAGCGCGAAGAAAATCCTCCTTCGCATAGGTGGAAAGATAACCGTTTGGCTGCTGGAACTCATCAAGAAACGCGTGGGTCTTTTCAAGCAGCCATCTCTGCAGGGACGGATCGCCCGTATATTCCGCCGCTCCGGCAAAACAGAGCATGGTCTTCCCCCAGTATTCGTTCTGCCAGCCTCCGCCACCGCGCAGGTCGTCCCAATGCGTGCGGAATGCCGTCACAGCCTCTTCATACATGGCACCTCGCGCCCAAGAGGAATCGACACGGCTTTGGATACATGCATCAACGGCACGTCCCGCCCGTCCGCAAAGCATGACATCTCCCAGCGCAGGATACCGGCAGACATCCGAAACCGGCTGCGCCACGCACAGCACAGAGACAAAAGATCCTGAAACAACAGCAAACGACTTCATGTCAGAACTCCACTTTAATCGACGATATCTCAAATCCGTGCGGACAGTTGAGAGCCGTTCCATACAGCCACTGTCCAAACGCAAGCGAAATCCCCTTCAAACGGCTCATGTCCGGCCGGGTGCCGTCGTTGCGCCGCGTCTTCCAGTACGGACGGAAATCCTCGATCGGCACACGTATTGTGCGCCACTGGGGAGTAAGGGCGAGATCGACGCCCCAATTGCCGCCGTCCTCTCCGGTAAAGACGACTTCGACTTTCTTTGTGTCGAGCGATGCAGCACGCGCCCGCACGAGAAGAGCCTTTCCGCGTCCTGCATCGCCAAAGTGCATACGGAAACTGTCCAGCTCGCAATACACGGGCTGCGCCGCAAAACCTTTTTTGTCCGCCCGGTCGAAGGAACCCGCATCGGCCGTTATGCGCAACGCAGGGGTTCCGTTCTCATCCCGCGAAAGGCTTTTGCGCACACCGCGTGTCGTATGTTTAAACGGAGTTTTCATCACCGAACACGCGTCGAAGAAATCCCAATCGGACACATCCCGGATGAGCCGCACCGGGAAAACATCCGTACGGTCGCCCGCCACCGTCTGAACCGTCACGATAATGTTTGTAGCCCCAAGCGCACTTCCGCCGAATGTCATCGGACATCCCTGACGCCAGCGTGTCGGCACATGGGAAAACGACACCCCGGATGGATTCGATTCCGCCGCAGGCGCCATGTACCGGGGAGTGTCCAGACCCGACACCGCCGAACGCGCCGCGGCATCATACGCCGGGACATTCTCAAGCACATAGTCGCCGGGAGACAACCGCACCGCACCGTTCTGCGCAGTCGCAAATACAGTCTCGTCCGACATTGCATGCCTTACACGATAGGATTCGCCAAGATCAGGCAGACGTACGGTCAGTTTCCGCACACAAGGAAGGACGGAGATTTTTGCAGCGGCATCGTACGAATACAGATCGCCATCCGTAAAGACATCCGGATACAGCTGCAAACGCCAAATGCCGTCAGCCGCCTTGTCGAGGAAGTAAATGCCGTTGCCGGATGCGGCGACAACAGAGGAGGATCCAATGCCCCAAACGCGGCGCAAACGCGCCGGACAGGGCGGAGGATCGCATGGATCGGCGGTGTAGAGATATTCATGCTCAGTCACCATCTGCGAAAGATTCCGCTCGGCATCAACGAGGAAAGGCGAAAACACCCGCTTATGCGAACCAGTCTCGCTCGCGCATCCGCGCGGCCACAGACTGAATGCCCGCGCCGCAATCGCCAGCGAAAGCGCTTTAGCCGGCGTATAGACGAGATTCAGATGATGCGTCTTCCAGTTCAGGTTGTTGGAGGCCAACGGCAACGCATCATACTGGAACTGCGCCGCCACCTGCACCCCTTCATGGCGGAAAATGCGCGCCAATGCAGGATACAGGTATGCCCCAGGCGCATCGGGAGTGTCGAATTCATAAATCATGCGAGCCTTGCGGACGATGGATGCATCAGGCTTGATTGTAGAGCCGTCAGGACCGGGGATGCGCTCATCCGGACGTGCCCGCCCTTTGGCGAGACCTCCCGGATAGAAACTTCCCGTCACGCCATCTATGCGGGCTTTTCCGGCGGCCACGTTCCGCCCGTTCCATGAATTATAGAAAATCGGCTTCTTCGTACCGCTTTCGCGCAAAGCGTCAGCCAACGTATTGATGTAATCGGTCACCGCCTCATCCGGATGCCCTGACGGATAGAGCGGTTCATTCACAAGTTCAAAACAGAGCACCGCCGGATCGTCGGCATAGCGCTTTCCGGTTACCGTGTTGACATGTTCGGCGAACTCCCTGAGGAAACGGGCCTGGGCGCGCCATGCCTTCGGATCCGCCGTCATCTCATGCATGGACCACTGTGCGGAGAAACCGGCTTTCTCCGGCGCAAACACGCCGCCCCACCAGGCAATGGGCGTAAGCACCGTGTAGATGCCGTTGCTCGCACAGATATCGATCAGTTCATCCAGAAGCGCGATGTGCCTGTTGAAAACAAATCCTCCGTCCTGTGTCGAAAACTGCCGGTCAAACGTATGTATGCGGACGCAACCGACTCCCAACCGCCGGAAATGCGCGACATCGTCGCGCATGACCCGGGAAACATCAAACCCACGGTTGGTCAATGCCATGTAATCCACGGTGAACGGCGCATAGTAGTTGACGCCCAAAAGCGCGACCTCGCCGCCGTTGTCCATCCAACGCATAACACCGGAGCTGTCGACATTCACCAGACGGTCGGCGCGTGGAACAGCAGCAGAGATGACCGACCACAGCGTGAACAGCGCAAAAAAGACGGTTCTTTTCATGATATGCTTCACCGGAAGATTACCGTGGTTCCCGATGGAGGCATCGCCTTCAGAAATTCCGACGGCGTCAGCACCCCTTTCGTGATGCGCATTTCATCAATATAGAATGTCGAATTAAAGTTTCTCCCGAACTCTAGAAGCATACCGTCATCGACACCACGCCACGCCAAATTCTCAGTTTGTTTTCTGTAGACTTCCACATAGTCGAAATAATAGCAGAACTCCGTAGCTCCATTCTCAAGAGGTGTCGCCGTAAAGGCTACATGGTGCCACTTGCCGTCATGAAAAGGACATCCCACATGACATGCCCTCTGCTCGAAGGCTGAGTTCGCAGTTCGTCCGGGAATCGGTTCGTACCCGTCCATACGGAGCATGTACCCGTGCGAATCATCGATCTGAAGCAGCAGAGGAAACGGCACATCGCTCTCGGATATCCGTACAGGAGCGCTCCACTTGCTTGCCAGCGGTTCCGTCGCCCCCTTGATGAAAAATTCGATTGTCGCGGAATCGAGCGCACTGCGATGCATCGCCCAATATGGCAACTTGAACTTAAGCAGACCATCCACCTTCAGCGACTGCCCGTTCTGGCGTCGGACGCTCCGGGGCGGTGCACCGACCGTGCCGACGCGCGAATTCCACACTTCCTGCGAAAATGCCGGTGTGCCGCTGATAAGCACCGGAGAGTCCTGTGAGTGGACCTTCGATGAAACATCACCCTCGAACGTGAGATGCAGAAGAGTTTCTTTGTCTCCAGGAACAGGATCGTCGCGAAGTTTAAGCAATTTGGACTCAGGGAGAGCACCCTTTGATATCCGGAATTCGTCAATGAAAAATGTCGAATTCTTATCACCCAATTTCAGGAAAATCCTGTTGTCTCCCGAAGGCGTGCGTCCATGCCATGCAAACTCTTCAATCGTTTTGCTGCCGTGAAACAGCTGAACATTGTCGAGATAGGCTTTAAAGACGGAACCCGCAACGGCCGACTCGGCTGAAAGCTGCTTGTCCATCTGCAGAACGACGCGGTGCCACTTGCCGTCGAACACAGGAATGTTCACAGGCCAGCTCTTGATAGGATTCACGCTGTCGAGGCGACAGTGAACTCCAGTTGGATTCAAAGTTGGATTGATCTGAACCAGAAACGTAAAAGGCTCGCCTGTGGCCGTTGTACCCAATTGCAAATCAGACTCTTTTCCTTCCACGATTCCCATAAGCTGCGGCCAGTTTTTTGCATCTGGGAATCCGGTACTTTCCCCTTTTATGTGGAATTCGACCGTCACCGACGTTATATGCCCGTCAAATCCGAAATCCGTTACATCCACAAAAGCCACCGACCTGTCCAGTTTCATGCAGTTTCCGTTTACACGCACAGGCGAACGATCAATGACATTGACACCCGCGATACCGTCCGACGGATAGGAAATGCCGCCGCCGGCCGAAGAAAATGTCTTAACTGACACCGAATCCATGCTGCCATCAAACGGCAGATGAAAGATCGTATCGCCGTCGTTCAAATCCGAACCGGACACCGGCACGGCAAAGCAGTCTAAAACCGCAAACCCAGCCGCACCCGCAAGAACGGCGATCATTTTTTTGAAGCTTCGTCATATTGATGTCTCCTTTTGTGCATTGCCGCCCAATCCACCCTAGACCGGGAACTGTGTGCGCAACGAACGCAAATGACAGTTATTGTAGCAGATAACACGCATAAAACACCTCTTTACAGCACAAAGCTGTATATACCGCTTACGTACTGCACACACAGCTTGCTTCCGTACGATTTTGATATAATTCCCACATGAATGACACCGCGGTAAGTTCCGGCAACAGCGCCCACGCCAATATATTCACCATCCTCCGCAAAGAGATTTTGCGGGGAAAATTCGAGGCGTCCAGAAAATTTCCGAGCGAACATCAGCTCATGCGCCGATTCAGAGTATCGCGTTCCACGGTCAGACTCGCACTGGAGAAACTGAAACAAGACGGAATACTCGAAACCAGAAACGGTTCCGGCACCTACCTGAGCCCTCTCGCAAAGCGTGTCACCGGCCTGCTCGGATTGATAGTGCCGCACATAGCCGGAGGCGAAATAGCGACTCCCGTTTGCTCCGAAATCTCGAAAGTCGCAAGCGAAGCGGGATACACTCTGCTCTTCGGCAACGCCTCATCCGAAATCGACGACGTTCGTGCGCAGCGCTTCATGACGCTTGCATGGGACTATGTCTCGCATGGTGTGGCCGGAGTGTTCATTGAACCGATAGAACGTGTGCAGAACATGTCTTCCGTGACAATGCGAGTGATCAGTTTTCTGGAAGACCATCACATTCCGGTAATCCTTCTCGACAGAGACATCGTGCCGCCGCCGGAGCGGAGCAGATACGACCTCGTCACATTGGACAACGTGCAGATTGGATACTGACTCGCCACTCACCTGATCCAGCGCGGCGCCAAAAGCATATGTCTCTTCGGGATGGAAAATTCGGCGCCGACCGTGACACTCCGTTTTCAGGGTGCAAGGGAAGCGATTCTTGACGCCGGGTTCGCATGGAGAAGGTCAAACATTCACTATGGAGATCCCGATGACATTTCCGCCGTGCAAAAACTTTTCACGGGACGCGGCCGGCCTGATGCGTTTCTGTGCGCCAACGACATAACCGCCGTATCCCTTATGAACACTCTGCGCCGGCTTGGGAAGAATGTGCCCGGCGACATTCTGATCACCGGAGTCGACGATGTCCAGGTTGCCGCCACATCAACCCCGCCGCTTACGACAGTTCATCAACCCTGCAAAGAAATAGCAAGAGCGGCGGTAGCGGCAATGCTGCAACGGCTCCGGGATCCGTCCCTTCCGCCTCGTCAGATACTGCTTGACGCCGAATTGATCGTCAGGGCTTCCACCGAACGCAGGATCAACAGTTGAACGATTCAGCAGCCATTGCCTGCAAAGCGGAGAAGAGCTGCAGAACGTCACTCCGCCGCAACAAAATCAACAGGAAGCTTCAATTGAACGGGCAGTTTTTTACCGGAGAGTCCGGAAAGAACAGCAGCGGCGATCATTTCACCGCTCTTCTCCCGGTCAAACTCGAACCGATCAAATTCCCCTG
>JAZOAC010000169.1:0-7520 GCA_045595285.1 Kiritimatiellia bacterium
ACAATGGGCAAGGACGGTAGATTTTATACGATCTGCGGCGAGAAGGATAACGTCTGCCGCCTGTTCTCCTTCCGCGATGACGAAGGACATGTCGATTATGGCGTGCTCGGCGTGGACCGCAGTCCGTACTATGCGAAGATCGCCTATCAGTTCGATGCGATGGCGACGGCGGCGGACGGTTCGATCTTCATCGGTGAATCCGACCGCCGTGCAAAGCTCTTCATTTTCATTCCCGGCGCACCTGTGATGCCGGGCGTCCTCAATCCCACCAATCCAAGATGATGTCTGAGTCGTCAAAGGAGTGAAATGACGTTTCTCTTCTGTGCAATCGTAGCCGTTACGAATTTATGTGGAACCGTCAGTGTGGATACGTACGGCGCTCGGGTTGTTTCGTATGTTCCGGCAGGAGGTGAAGAAGTGTTTTTCGTCTCTGAAAGCGGGACCGGCGGAATGCCGCTCTGTTGGCCTTGGTTTGCCGGACACGGACCGTTTGCGGATTCGCGCAGACACGGTTTGGCACGCTACTGCGAATTCCGATTTGCCGGAGAAAAGCGGCATTCCGCTCATGATTCAGAATTGACGTTTCGTCTTGTGTCCGATGAATCGACGCGCAGCATGTTCCCGCATGAATTCGAGCTTACGGTATCGGTACGTCTTGCTGAATGCCTCACGGTTTCCATGGTCGGCAGAAATGTCGGTACCGAGTCTTTTGCGGTCACGGAAGCCCTGCATCCGTATTTTGCGGTTTCCGACCAGACGAAATGCACAGTTGAAGGTGAGTGTGTGTCCGAATGCCGACTTGTGGATCCTGTGAAGGGCCGAGTGTTTGCGTTCACGCAGAAAGGGGCTGACGGATATTACGTATGGCGTCCGAATCCCGAAAGTCATCTTTCCGGAAACGTCTCTCCGATCGGTCCGGATGATTGGCGCAGGTTTATCTGTGTGGAGAATGGAACGCTGAAGAAGGAAAAGGCGTATGTGCTCAACCCAGGCGAAAGCCATACGCTTGTAAGGACTGTCCGCTGGATGAAGGGAATGGACTGAAACCGGGGCGGCGTTCCGTCAGGTGTTGGATCGTCTCCATTCTGAAGGGGTCATGCCCGTCTCGCGCTTGAAGAGACGGGTGAGGAAGTTCTCGGAACGGTATCCTGCCCTCGCGGCGATCGCGCTTATCTTCAGCATGGGATTGGAAAGAAGGCGTTTGACCTCGACAAGGCGCACCGCCTGAATCTCTTCGACGATGGAATGGCCGGTTGCGGCGCGGAATGCGTTTTCCGCCGATCGCCTGGACCCTTTCATTCCGGAAAGAACATCAGACGCGGAAATCCCTGACAGCGCATTCAGACGGATGTATTCAAGCGCGGCGGACACATCGGGGGATTTGTATGCCGTAACTCTTGTGGAGGCCCTGTGTATGACGCCGACATCTCCAAACATCCGGCACGTTTCGGTTTTCTTGCCTTCCATGACGGACGAGAGCATGTTTGCGGCAAGCATGGCGCACTGCACGTAGTCGGGCCTGATGCTGCTTATCGAGATTTCGGCATGTTCGCAGATGCGCGTGTCGTCATCGCATCCAAGCACGGTCATGTCATCCGGAATCGCAATACCGATGGATTTCGCCGTGGCGACAATCTTTTCCGCCATTCTGTCGTTTGCGGCGAAAATGCCGCACCGTTTCGGAAGCGTCCGGAGCCAAGCTTTTAGATTCCCGCCGGGGAAGATGTTGACGTCCCTTCCGTATTCGCGGATTGCATCCCTGAACGTTGCGAGACGTTTTTCCGCCCATGACGGATGCGGCGTTTCTGATGCGAACGCGAAACTGTCCATGTCCAGTTTTGCGAGTTCACGGGCGGCGATGCGTCCGGTTACGCATGAGTCGTGAGCCGTAAAAGGATATCTCGGACATTCCCCCGAGGGGGAGATCAACACCGTCGGCATCGGCCACCTGACCTTCCCGCAGTCGATTCCGGATGGACTTGCCGCATAGACAATGCATCCGTCGGCATTCCATGCTTTTGATATTCTCTTTGCCTCGGCCGCATCTGCGGCCGTGATTACGTGAAGCGCCCATCCCTGCTTCCTTGAATGGATGGTGATGCTTTCTACGATTGTCCTGAATACGGAAGACTCCGTGTGTGTCACAAGAAGTACTGTGTTCATGCCGACGTAGTATAGCAGACGTGACCGCTTAGCGCAATCAGGCGGTTTAATTTTGCGCAAAAGAATGACTGTATAATGCCGCCTGTGCTACAATACCGCGACATGAGAACCAGTCATATATCCACATCGGGTTTTTCTGCGGTCTTGGCGACAATGGTTGCCATTGCGCAGGTCGCCGCCGCAGATATACAATCGCGCATTGATGCATGCCATGCCGCCGGTGGCGGCGTGGTAAAGGTCGCTGCCGGGCGATATGAGAACGTAAAGCCGATAGTTATGAAAAGTAATGTCGAACTGCATCTTGAAGAAGGTGCGGTGATACATGCCAGCACAAACTATTGCGATTATCCGTATATGCCTGGTCAAAACCGTGGTGCATTTATTTCCGCCGTGGATGCCACGAACATTTTGGTGACGGGCAAGGGTGTACTTGAGTGTTCTGGCGATAGAATGCCGCATGTTGGAGTGGTGCCTGGACGATGGAGGGGAATACATTTCTTTAGATGCAAAAACCTGGTACTGCGGGATTTTACGCTTCGCAACGCTCATTCATGGGGATGTTATGTGCAGGAATGCGACGGCGTGGAGATGCGGAATCTGACTGTCTTCAACCATGCCAACTACAACAACGACGGAATCGATATTGCATCGCGAAACGTTTTGGTGGAGGATTGCGACATTGATTCAGAGGATGACGCGATCGTGTTCAAGAATCACAATCCGGAATTCTCCGTTGAAAATGTGGTTGTGCGTCGATGCCGGATTTCATGCAACACAAGTTTCATCAAGCTGGGTACGGAGACGCGCGGATACTTTCGCAACATACGTGTTTCTGACTGCGAACTAGATTGCCGCGCTCCGGTGAGAAAGCGCATACCGTATCCGAAAGAGTTTGGATTGACCACATCGCATACAGGTTCGGCAGGATTGGCGGTATATGTCATCGACGGTGGATTTGCGGAAGATATTGTCTTTTCGGATATCAGGATGAAGCGCGGAATCATGGGGCCGGTCTGCGTCCGTCTCGACAGACGCAACCCTCCGCCGGGATGTGAACCGGTGCCGATACGCAACAAGGACGGAAGATTGACGTGTTTGCGCAATGTGAGATTCGAAAGAGTGACAATGGACGAGGCGACCACCAGCTGGTTTCCGAGTACGGTGACGGGTGGCAATGGCCTTCGGCCCGAAAACATCGTATTTCGCGACTGCCGTTTCACGATGAAGGGGTGTCCGGATTCTGCGTTGGCTACACTTCCGGTTCCGGAGAAGAATGGACGCAGTCCTGGAGTGCGGATGTTTGGCGCCGTTACACCTGCCTATGGACTTTATGTCCGTCATGCGGACAATGTCACACTTGAAAATGTACGGTTTGACACGGTCGGTACGGAGATTCGCCAAAAAGTTTTCCGTGAAGACTAAAAAAGGAGAATGAAAATGTGTAAATCAAGACTGATGGCAATGGCATTTTCAATGGCTGCGGCGCTGAATGTGTCCGCAGACTGGAAGTGTTCCGATTCTGCGCTCATCTACACTGAAAATGATTCGGAATACTGGAAGTTGGCGGTATCGGTGGCAGATAAGGCGATTACGTTGACTTCGATGGAATCGACGCCGACTTCAGGCAAGTCACTTGACCTTACGGGCGCCCTTGAGTCATACGGGATTGCAGACAGCGGTTATTCGCTCACATTTGCGGAAGGTGAAGGGCTTTCGGTTTTCGGATCGGTTGAACATCTGACCGTTGCAGGAAACTGGTTCTCACTTATGCCTACTGATGGCGGCAAGGTGTTCACAAAACTCAAATCTGTCAAATTAGGTACGGAAGGAGTGGATCTTCAGCTTGGAGATACCGAGGTTGTAAAGGGTAATCCGGTTTTTAATTCAAGTTCGACATTGACGGATATTCTGGTAATCGGACGAAATTTGACATTGAAGGCAGCCTTCATCTCACATGCGAAACTTACGGATGTTTGCATTCGTGCTTCCGGCTCTTTGACATTGAGTTATACCGCTTTTTGGGGAAGTAAAAATTATTATTCCATCCGCCATGCCGAACTTGTGTCTGGCGGCGATATGACAATAGGCAATTCGTCATTACGTGGAATGATAGCCGAAGGTGGACAGATTTACATTGAAGCGCCAGCCTCTTCCACGCTGACATTAGATGCGTCCGCATTTCAAAACGATGTTTCGCATCCGTTCAAGTTATACTGGAATGCACCGTGTCCGAATGATGCCAAAAACGCGTTTTTGTACGCATCGTTTGATTGGTACATCTGCAATTCACCCGAAATTGTAGATACATTCCCGAAAATGGATGGCGAGAATTACAAATCACTAGGTTCGTACACATCACTTTTTCTGCCGGAGGATCCTTCAGACCTGTCAACTGAGGGAGGCTGGAAAATCAATTACGGCGGAGGGGAAAATTCGGGAAGCGCGAAGTGGAGCGCGGAAGTTTCGACAATCACAGCAGGTACAAACGGATGGTCATTCAATCGGGAGACGAGTCGGTTGATACAGAAAGATGCGCAAGGATCAATCCGCTGGGAAATGGGTGCATATATAATTTTGAATCGTGTGGTGCTTTCTCCACTGACATCAGAGGCGCCGTCTGATGGCATATTATCGCTTGCCGGTGCAGATTTAGGTCTTAAATGGTCGGATGTGAATTTATCTTTTGCCGAAGGAACTGGTGCATTTTCCGGTGTGAAAAAGTTGAATCTTGCCGGTTTGCCATGGTTGCGGCAGATGAATCGGCAATCTGCCGCCGCATTCACTTCGCTTTTGGATTTTTCCGTAGGAACGCCGGAAAATGATTTGATTTTGGGTGATAGCCTTGTGGAATCTGCGAATATCATTTATACTGAATCGGTTTTTCCAGAAGGGGCGAGTCTTACAAACATTTTGGTGTACGGGAAGAATGTTACGCTCAATAATGCATTTCATGGGCAGTTTAATATAAAAAAAGCGGTTGTTCACGCTCATTGCGATTTGCTTGTGGGTCCGCGTTCCTTTTACGCCGCCAAAAATGGCGGACGGATAGAAAGAGCGGAATTTGTCTCGGGCGGGAATCTGACATTTGCAACACGTTCGCTCTTTCGCGGTATCGGCAAGGACGCGCATATTTTCGTTTCCTGTCCCGCATCGTCGCGTGTAGAATGCGGTAATTACATGTTTTATGATGATAACCTAAACCGGCCATTCACTTTGTACTGGAATGCTCCCGCACCAGACATTCTTGAAAATGCCATGCATCATGTTGATTTTACATGGTATGTTTACAATGATTCCGATGCCACCAAAACATTCTTGGATTCCACTGGAGTGAAGAAGCTGGGAGAGTATGTATCAATCTCACTGCCTCAGGACAGGTTCAGTCGTACGCCAGGGAAATGGAAGTACGGAGAGGATGGAACTGAATATACGGCAAAATGGTATGGCAGACGTCCTGGTACGGTAGTAAGCTTCAGGTAATACAATGATTGAGATAGGAAATACAATGAAAAAAGTGTTATCAATTTGCATCGTTCATGCTGTGATATCTTCACAAGCATTTTCGGCAGATGTGAATCTTGAGACAGTACGTGTGACCTGTCCGTCCAATGCGACGGAAGCGTGCCGGACGGCGGCGGAGGAATTGGAGAAGCATCTGATGCTGATTTCAGGAGAGCGCACCCCATCCAATGACGGGTGGGTGTTTGCCGTGGGGCAGACGCCCCCGGGAGAATCGCAGGCGGGTAATTTCGAGTCGCGATCAAAGGTCTGCGGAAATACCGTCTATTTCTGGGGAGATGAAGGCACATATGGACTTGAAACGAGTCAGGGGCCGCTTTTTGCCGTCTATGAATTTTTAGATAAGGCATTGGGCGTCAGATGGGTGTATCCTGGGGATGAAGGGATTGTTGTCACGCACCGCACTTCGGTAAATCTGGAGGATGGGCAGGAATGGCGGTTTGTTCCCCCGTTTGAGGTTTGCGTGATTCGCGGCGGAAATGCCCAATGGCGGAATTATGGCCGCAGGTCACCGGGGCTACCGAAGGAATTCAGGACCACGCGCGAACGGTTTGAGGCAGGCCAGAAAGACATCCTTCAGTGGAAGAGCCGGATGCGCATAGCTTCTGTAAACCGTCACTTGGCCGGACATGCCTTTACGAAATGGCAGAATCTGTATCTGGCGGAGCATCCGGAGTGGTTTGCTCTGGTTACCCATCCTGAATTGGTGCGTTCCGGAAAGAGCAGTCGCGGGGTTAAGGATTCTGCGGCAAAATATCATCAGTTCTGCCATTCCAGCACTGGCGCTGCTGCGGCGGTCGTGGCCGACTGGCAGGCGAAAGGAGCGCCACGCCGATTGAACATCTGCTTGAACGACGGTAAGCATTGTTTCTGTCATTGCGAGAACTGTCTTAAACTGGATGTGCGTTTGCCGGGTGAAGCGTTTACCGATCATCTTACGGATCGGGTCGTCCATTTCTACAATTTAGTCATGGCGCAGGCGGTCAAGGTTCGTCCTGATGTCGATGCGTGCACTTTCCTTTATAGCGTATATCGTCATCCGCCACGCCGTGAGAAACTTCTTTACGGTGACAATATGACTATTTCCTACGTTTCCGCATTTGGCGATGATTATGTCGGGAATATGGACGCATGGCAGTCGGCCGGCATGAAGCGTTTCTATTTGAGACCCAATTACATGTGTTATGCTCCCGCTCTGCCGCGAGGAGTTGAGAAATATCTCTATGACGTGTTTCAGACGGCACTGCGTCATGGTGCAATCGGCGTCGACTATGATGGCTCTCCTGCTCCTGTCATGAACCTTGAGTATTACGTGATTGCCTCGGCGGCACGTTGTCCGTCTCGATCGTTTGATGACATTGTCAACGAATTCTACGGGCAGTATGGAGCCGCAAAAAATATTGCCCGTGCATATTATGAACGGATTCGCATGCGCGCCGACAAGTTCTTTGCGGTGGCGTCCGGCGCGGGGGCTCGTTATCGTCTTGATGACAGCGAACTTGGGAAATATGCCGTTGTGTCGGTGTCTGAATCCGATCTTTCAGGCGACTTGGAGGTATTGCGGAATGCTTCTCGCATTATGTTTGACGGACTGGAGAAAATACGTTTCGACAAGCTCAGGATACGTGCAGAAAATGCACTTTTGACCTATCGATTCCTCAAGGCTGCAGCTGTCGGAGACGAAGCTGAACTCGCTTCTGCGGCAAAGGTGCTTCATGCTTTCCGTGTTGCCAATTTTGAGGCGCTGGGCGGTGACGGTGCTTCATGGTTTTCCAATCGAGGAAATGAGCGCAAGGCATGGCATAAGGCCGGGTATCTAAAGGAATTGTGATTGCGGA
>JAZOAC010000170.1:0-18206 GCA_045595285.1 Kiritimatiellia bacterium
ACCCGAAGGCAATCTTGTGATTGTCGAGCGGTGCATACATGAGCGCCAACACCACTTTTCGTGCCGGGAGTATGGTTGGGTCGGTAGTGCCCACAGATTCGGGGCAGGCACTGAATACGAGTGGAAAGGAAGAATAGAAAATGGGTAAACTCCAGTTTCTCGGGGTTTGTCCTGAAAAAAAGTTTATGGTATAATGATCGGCAAGTACAACAACTAAATGGAGTTACATTTAATGAAGAAACTTATGATTCTTGGCGCATTGGCCGCCGTTTCCGGATGCTGCACGTTCTGTGAGCCGGAGACTCCGCCGAACACGCTTTCCAAAAAGGAAAAGGCCGAGGGCTGGCAGCTTCTCTGGGACGGGAAGACCGGCAATGGCTGGATTGGACTGAAGTCGCTCAAGGATACAGCCCGCACAGGTGCGCCAGTATTCCCGGAGAAGGGCTGGTCGATGAGCCGTGGCGTGCTTACCGTTCTTCCCCGCAAGGGCATTTCCAACGGCAAGTGGATCGATCTTCCGCCGGAGGATGCCAAGCTTGGCGGCGGCGGCGACATCGTCACCATCAAGAAGTACAAGGATTTCGAGTTCAAGTTCGATTTCAAGCTCACCGATGCCGCAAACTCCGGCGTGAAGTATTTCTACGACGAAACCAAGAACAAGGGTACCTGCGAGGAATATCAGATCCTTCACGAGAACCATCCCGACTGGAAGAAGGGTTTCGAGGGCAACCGCCGTGTCGCGTCGCTATATGACCTCATCCCCTCGAACGCCGACAAGTACCTCAACGACATTGACGAGTGGAACACCGGCAAGATCGTCTCCAAGGGCAACAAGGTCGAGCATTGGCTCAACGGCAAGAAGGTCGTGGAGTATGTGCGCGGCTCCAAGGCGTTCCGCGATGCCGTCGCGGAGTCTAAGTATGCCAAAAACGGTACGGATGGTCAGCCTTGGGGTGAGCTCGTTGAAGGCCGCATCCTTCTCCAGGACCACTCCGACTCCATGGTTTCCTTCCGCAACCTGAAGATCCGCGAGCTGTGAGACCAGCCATGAAAGTAAAGAAGAACGCAAAGTACGCCGTTGCCTGTGTCACGAGCATGGGTCTCAGGATCACCCCGGAAGACCGCATGGCGGTGCACAATTCAAACCGCTTCATGCTTCAGGCCACGAGCGCAGAGTCCAATGTACTCAACGTCACTTCCTCGCTCGGCAAGGAATGTCTGGTGCTTACGCGCTTTGTCTCGGGCAGCCCGATGGCGGCCTTCATCAAGGCGCAGCTCCGCGCCCGCAACATCGCCTATGTCGGTCCGGACGTTGAGCAGGGCGGTCCCTGGGGCTTCCGCCACCAGTTCAACATAGCCGACTCCGGTTTCGGTCTGCGCGCTCCCCGAGTGTGGAACGACCGTGCCGGCGAAGTCGGCCGCACTCTCGATGCGAAGGACTACGACACGAAGACGCTCTTCGGCAAGGAGGGTGTCGGCATTCTCCATCTTTCCGGCCTTATCGCCGCGATGAGTCCCGAGACGACGAAGTGCTGCCTCAAGCTCGCCGCCGAGGCAAAGAAGTACGGAGTGCTCGTTTCGTTCGACCTCAACCACCGCGCCACGTTCTGGAAGGGCCGCGAGAAGGAGCTCGCCGCAGCGTTCCACAAGATTGCCTCTGTTGCCGACATCCTCGTCGGGAACGAGGAGGACTTTCAGCTCTGCCTTGGCTTCAAGGGGCCCGAGGCCGGCGGCAAGGACCTCAACGGCAAGATTGAGCGCTTCAAGGAAATGATCGTCCAGGTCACGAAGAAGTATCCTAACGCCAAGATGTACGGCACGACTCTCCGTCAGGTCATTTCCGCATCCCGCCATCTCTGGGGCGCGATTCTCTATTCCGGCGGCAAGTGGTTCGTCGAGGAACCCCGTGAGATCGAGGTGCTCGACCGCATCGGCGGCGGCGATGGTTTCACCGGCGGGCTCCTCTACGGCGTCCAGCAGGGCTGGGCTCCCGGCAAGTGCCTGCAGTTCGGCTGGGCATCCGGCGTGATGGCGGCATCTTCGCTCAACGACTATGCCGAACCTGCGGACGAGAAGCAGGTCTGGGACGTGTACGCAGGCAATGCACGCGTCCAGCGCTGATATTTAGGCCAGTCAGGCAAAGAAAAGGACGCGCCAAACGGCGCTCCCTTTTCTTTGCCTGACTGCGAGAGCCACTGTGTTTAGCAGATGCCCTGGGCAACCATTGCGTCGGCAACCTTGATGAAGCCAGCGAGGTTTGCACCTGCCACGTAGTTGCCCTTCATGCCGTATTTCTCGGCCGTGTCGTAGGCATTGTCGTGGATGGACTTCATGATGTCCTTGAGCTTGGCATCAACTTCTTCGGCGGACCAGGAGAGTCGCATGGAGTTCTGGCTCATCTCAAGACCGGAGACAGCCACGCCGCCGGCGTTGGCGGCCTTTCCGGGTGCAAATGCGACGCGGCCGTTTAGATAGTTGACAGCGCCGGCCGTGCAACCCATGTTTGACGTTTCGACAACCATCATGCAGCCGTTCGCAACGAGAGCCTTCGCGTCATCTTCGTTGAGCTCGTTCTGGATCGCGCACGGGAACGCAATGTCGCACTTGA
Source organism: Kiritimatiellia bacterium (assembly GCA_045595285.1). Taxonomy (GTDB): domain Bacteria; phylum Verrucomicrobiota; class Kiritimatiellia; order RFP12; family UBA1067; genus UBA1731. The sequence continues at coordinate 2,609 of JAZOAC010000170.1, forward strand.
CCTCCCAGGGCTTGCGGCCCTTTACGAACTTGGCGCCGAACTTGGCGGCGTAGGGCTCGACCACGTCGTTGTTGCTGGCGCGGAGCTCAAGCATATAGTCGACGCCTTCCTGCGTCATTCCCTTTTCATCATAGATGTAGCCGTCGGGACCGGAGATTGCGACGACCTTGGCTCCGAGCTGGACGAGCTTCTGGGCGGCGCCCCAGGCGACGTTACCGAAACCGGAAAGTGCGACCGTCTTGCCCTTGATGTCCTGGCCGAGCTTCTCGAGCATGTACTGGGCGAAGTAGACCGTGCCGTAGCCGGTGGCCTCGGGACGGACGAGAGAACCGCCGAAAGGACGGCCCTTGCCGGTGAGAACGCCGACGAACTCGTTGCGAAGGCGCTTGTACTGGCCGAAAAGATAGCCGATTTCGCGGCCGCCTACTCCGATGTCGCCGGCAGGAACGTCGGTATCGGCTCCGATGTGGCGGGAAAGCTCAGTCATGAAACTCTGGCAGAAACGCATGACTTCGCCGTCGGACTTGCCGCGCGGATTGAAGTCGGAACCGCCCTTGCCGCCGCCCATGGGGAGCGTGGTGAGGGAGTTCTTGAATGTCTGCTCGAAACCGAGGAACTTGAGAACGGAAAGTGTAACGGTCGGGTGGAAGCGGAGCCCGCCCTTGTAAGGTCCAATCGCGGAGTTGAACTGGACTCGATAGCCGCGGTTGACCTGAACGACACCATTGTCGTCGACCCAGGGAACACGGAACATCACCACACGCTCAGGCTCGACCATGCGCTCGAGGATGGCGGCCTTTTCGTACTGGGGGTTGGCTTCCAGAACGGGGGCGAGTGTGGAGAGCACTTCCTCGACGGCCTGGATGAATTCAGGTTCGTTTGCATTCTTGGCCTTTACGTTGTCCAAGACTTTTTGCACATAACTGCTCATTGTTTTTCCTTTTTAACCTGCATTTGGGCTGGGATGTTGCGTTGTTGTAGCACCCGTGCCAAAATGAAATTGACGCGCATTTTATCAAAAAGTAAAATCACGCGCAAATATCTCAATGGAGAATCTCTGCCGAGGTAAGATGTTGAATGCAGTGGTAAGTGCGTTGATTTTCAGGAAGGCGGGGGGCAGTTAATTCGAAAGTGCATTTCCGCCAGAGGGCCCCCCATTCTTTTTTTGTAAGAATATATTGTTTTCAAAAAAGTTCTTTGCTACAATCTGCGCCGCTCCACCGGAGTGCATCATAAACCTGTCCGCGCCGGCAGGCGTTGGACGCAAAAAGGAAGGCGGTATGTATGAAAAGAGAACTTGCTTTAACCTTTGCGGCGGCAACGCTATCGGTTAGTTTGATGGCGGACGTTGAGCAGATTGATGGGTTAGAGTGGACATATTCGCTTGCTGACGGTCACGCGGTGGTTGAGGGAGTCGAAGAAGGATTTGAGGGCAGTCTTTCAATCCCCTCCAAGATTGGCGGATATCCCGTGAAACGGATCGGTACGGGTGCGTTTGAAATGCAGGCCGGCATAACGTCTGTAACCATCCCGGAAGGAGTGACAGAGATTGGAGAATACGCCTTCTCGGAGTGTGAAGGCCTGACAAAGGTCGATGTTCCTGACAGTCTAACGCATATCGAAGGATATGCGTTTTGTTATTGCATGAAATTGGAATCCATCGACCTGCCAGACACTCTGCAGAGAATCGGACTCCAGGCCTTCATCGGTTGTCAAAGGCTGTCCATCGGTGATTATGTTGTCGTGAAAGGGCGATTGTATGATTACTTCGGTGAAGATTCAGATCTGGTCATACCGGATGGCGTGACGGACATCACCGAATGGACGTTCTTTGGCTGGGACAACATTACGAGCGTTACCATGCCGGACAGCGTGACAAATATAGAGTCAATGGCATTCTTCATGTGCAGCAATCTTCATACGATAGAATTTGGCTCCGGACTGGAAAATATAGCTGATCTCGCATTCCACGAGTGCACCAGCCTGTCGTCCATCTCCTTCCCGGACGCGGTCAGGAGAATAGGCGTCCAGGCATTTCAAGGGTGCACCTCTCTCAATGCCGTAAGGTTTGGCGCCGGTACCGCATCAATGAAACTGGAATTGGGATACGACTCCTTTTCGCGGTGCAGTGCACTCGCCAATATTTCGTTTTTAGGAGAACTTCCATCTGGCCTTGCCGATTCCGGAATATTTTCCTCGTCTCCAAAAGTGAGATGGCAGAAGGCGTTCGCTGACGATTATGCCAAGGTCGTGCCAGAGGGACTGTTCATCGGCTACTTATCCAACTCCTTCAACGAATGGGTGACCTCTGGGGATTGTGAATTCCAGTCGTCAGGCGAAACCGCTTGGATAGGCACATATGACGATTCACATGATGTGTCCGGATCATTGCAAAGCGGCACTCTCCAATCTGGCTCCTACCCGGTTCTCTCGACCACTGTCACAGGACCGGTGCGGGTGTCATTCTGGTGGAAAACCAAAGGGGGTGACTATGCATATGATTCAGGACATGCGTTTGTGTCCGTCGACGGTACGGCGAAAGGTTGGCTTACGGACCGTTTGGAGCCTGCCGGGATTGCAATCGGCGGCAACACAGACTGGCAGAATGTCTCATTCGACATAAAGGAGACAGGTGCGCACAAAATCGAATGGACATTCAAGCGTGGTTTCAACGCTGATGGATGCGTATTGATTGACGAGTTTTCGGCAACACCGCTGGTCACAGTCACTTTTGACCTTCTTGGCGGATCGATGGCAACCTCAGGAAGTGTCTCAGAGCCTGCCGGAACGTTGATCTCCCTTCCTGACGCAGCAGATTGCACCAAGCCATATCATACGCTTATCGGATGGAATTGCGTAACAATGCCTTACAGGGCGGGAACATCCTACACCGTTCCGTGTTCCGATACCACACTTACAGCCATATGGCTTCAAAACTGCCTTGCTGATCCTGCAATATCCTGCTCTGGCATTGGAGCTTCCGGTATGGTTGAGACCGAAAACACGACAATAACCATGTCGGCGGAAAAAGGAGCGGCGATCCACTATACACTTGATGGAGCGCAGCCAACCGAATCCTCTCCACTGTACGAAGGGCCGATTACCACATGTGCGCGATCTTTTACAATCAAGGCCATTGCCGTGAAAGACAATTACATCAGCAGCTCGGTCGTTGAACGTTCATTGAGACGAGCTCCCCATGGGTTGCGCGAAATCCTCGACATCTCCGCAACCAACATAACGCTAACATCCGGCGGAGACGTCCAATGGGAGAGGGTTCTCGGGGCTGACGCGTCCGACGGTATTGCCGCCCTGAAATGCGGTGCCCTGCAATCCGGACAAAAGGCATGGGTAGAGCTGACCGTCATTGGATCGGGAAATCTGAGCTACCGGTGGAAATCGGGCGTCCCGGGCACTGAAGGAGCAAACTCCTCCTACTCGCTATATATCGACGGACAACTCTTCTCCCGTCTCGAAGGGTCCGCCGAATGGATGAGCGAATCGTGCTGTTTGGAAAATGGAGCGCACACGTTCCGCTGGGAATGCGTTTGGAACAGCGAAGGGACAGGTGTTGGGCGTGGATTCCTTGATATGATATCCTGGGAGCAATTTGAATCTCCGGCACCATTCCCCGAGCTGGGGCTTGATGCCACGCCCGGCGCTGTGAGCATGGCTTTGTCCGGCACAAAGGATCAAAGGGTGCTCAATCACATCAAGAACGCCAGAGATTATGCGAACTATCGTGCCTGGGCGCAGGAGGTTTCAAAGACCTTTGTTGCACGTACCATGTCTGACGAGATGAAGATGGAAGCAATAAAGGAATCTCCGCATGCATGGTTGTCGTATGCACTTGACGCCGGAAGACTTCTTGAGACACCTCCAACAGAGAGCGACGTGAAGATTGCGGGATTCTCAAACAGCGATATTCCCGGGGTGTTCAACATGACGGTATCCGTAGAAGGGATCTCCATCGGGGACAATGCGACACCTGAAAACCTTGCTGAGATATTTGGAGTCGAAGGATCGGCAACGCTGAACGAGGACGGGTTCTCTTCAGACAATGTCCAGATGATGCTCTTGCCCGCCTCGGAAGGCAAGGTCCAAATTCTGGCAATGCCACTGCAGGCTATTAATCGGAGTTTCTTCTTCCGCGTCAAGATGACACCATGACCTCAAATTGTTAGGCGTGCCATTATGAGGCGCGCCTGACAAGATTCTTCCAACTGCTGAATTTGGGTTTAAAGTGATTGTTGCATCGGTTATGAGATATTCGCAGCATTGTTGCTGGGATAATATGGGAGTAAACCTGGAAAGAGTTTGATCGACGGCTTGTATTTGTTAGTTAGGGAACTTATCTCTGTTTTCAGCGGGATCCATCCCGTCGACGGCAAGATTTCATGTGGTTTCATCGTCTTCGATAGTCATTTGTTTAGATTTTGAAGCATATTTATTCTCTGCCCTATTGGAAGCGAAAGACTCACTCCAGAGAGAATTCTCATTTTTTATAGCCTCGTCCATGCTTTTTTTTTGAAATCTACACGACACAAACACGGAGAATTATGGTACAATACATGCTTTCTTGAGAGAAATGTACCCTTGAACAAAGGCGGGAGACATGGCGAAATATCTCGATCCAAAGGCGGATTTGACCTTCAAGAAGGTGTTCGGCGAACACCCGAATCTTGTTGCCAGTCTCTTGAACTCCCTCTTGCCGCTGCCGGCGGGAGAGGAGATTGCCGATATTGAGTACATGTCGCCTGAGCGGGTACCGCGAACGTCCATCGGAAAGAACAGCATTGTTGATGTGTTCTGCAAGACCAGGGACGGGCGCAAGTTCATCGTCGAGATGCAGATGTGCTGGACAGCCGATTTCAAGGACAGGGCGCTGTTCAATTCCGCGAAGGTGTATGTCGACCAGCTGGAACACGCCGAAGATTTCTCCCTGCTGCGTCCGGTATATTCGCTCAACCTTGTAGATGCAGTCTTCGAAAAGGACCTGCCGGAGTTCATACACCACTACAAGGTCGTCCACGAGAAATACACGGACAAGCTGATCGAGGGATTTCACATCGTATTCGTGGAACTGCCGAAGTTCAAGCCGCAAAGCATCGCCGAGCGCAAGATGGCGGTGCTGTGGCTTCGTTTCCTGACTGAGATAAACAAGACCACCGAGAAAGTCCCCGATGAGTTCATGGAGTCGAGCGAGATCAGCCAGGCCGTGAAACTAGTAGAGGAGTCGGCCTACACGCGGGAACAGTTGATGGGATACGATCTCTTCTGGGATGCAGTGCGTGTAGCCAAGACCCTCGCCTCCGCTCCTGAGCGCAGTTACAAGGCTGGGCTGAAAGAAGGCGAGGCAAAAGGTAAGGAAGCCGGTTTGCGTGAAGGTAAGGAAAAACTTCTTCAGACCGCCCACAACCTGAAAGCAATGAATCTTGCCGTTGAACAAATTGCCAAGGCTACTGGTTTGACAGTCGATGAGGTCGTTTCGTCATGATTGCTCGGTGTATAGATGCGACCAATGGTGAAATAGATGCCGTCATCGTCGAAAAGATGACGGACTATGCGACTGATTATGCAGATATGCAAAGGCTATTTGAGGTTTGCGACAACAAGCCAATGATAGAAAGGGAACGGAAAGCCTATCGCAATACGATTGATTCTTTGCGGGACAGCCTAATGCTAGAACAACATTATTTAGAGGGTGCTTTGGGCGCAACCGTCAAGAATACGTTGATAAATGTGTTCAAGAAACTTTTTTCCGCAGGAGAACATCATGGCAGATTGTCTTGCGCGCGCAGTATGAAAGCCGATGGCATGTCCGTAGAAACCATCGCCAAATACACCGGCCTCACCGCCGACGAAATCAACGCGCTGTGATGGGGGGCCGACATGATTAAACATCTTCCCACAGCATTGTCTAATTCCCGCGCTACAGACCGCATGGAAGGACTTTGCGCTTCTAATACCCCCCCCCCCGTGGCTTGACGGACGCAGCGCAGGCAATCTAACGCGGCATTTGCGCCGCGCTGGGCGGTCATCCCCAAAACATCATCGTAGTGTGACAGGGCGGCGCTTGAGAAGGCTATCGCAGTTGCCGCCATTCGGAGGGGGATTTGCCGGTGGTGCGGGCGAATCGCTTCGAGAAGTAAAGCGGATCTTTGAAGCCGCAGGAGTAGGCGACTTCCTTGACAGACTTTTCAGTAGTAAGGAGAAGTCTCTTGGCCATCTCAAGTCGGCATCCTTCCACGTATGGCTGGGGAGGCGTTCCGAATACGTCCCTGAACCGATGGGCGAACCGGGATTCCGAAAGCCGGAAGCGCGTTGCGAGGGACGGCACGTCCAGCGAATCGGCGAGGTGTTCGAGGATATAGGTGCGCACCTCCTCGCCGAAGTCGAAGTCCGTCGTCGTCCGCACCCTGCCAATCCTGAGAAGCATGTTTTCAAAGAGGTTCATCGCCAGCGCCTTGTCGTAGCCCTTGCCCGTGGACGAGTTTGCGACAGCATCCCTGAAGAGTGCGACGATGCGTCGGCGTTCCCCTTGCGGAATGGCTTGAATCGAGATGGCCTTCCATGCAAGGAGCGGCAACCAGCCCGTCGGCGCGTGGACGTGAGCCCAGAGGAAATGCCAGAATCCCGTCTGCGGGTCGGTGCCGTAGACGTGCCGTTCCCCTGGCTTGAAAAGGTACATGGAGAAAGGTTCGAGCTTCGTTTCGTTTGCAATTCCACATCCCGCAAGCGTCAAGAGAAGCAGGTGGTCGTCGAGTCCGTTTTCTCGAACGATGCGGTAGTTTCGCCCCATCTTGTACTCGTCTGCGGATATGCATCGGTAGGGATGCTGCATGACGTATGTCGGATCGAATGCCGGATCAAGTTTCATGGCATGAATTATAGCAGAATGTTCCATGCCCTTCAAGCGCGATTCCATGTGTTTGCAAGGCAAAACAAGTGCGGTTTTTGGTAAAATTCACAGCATGAAACTCCGCATATTATATCTGTTGCCCGTTGTGCTGGCCGTCGCCTCAACTTCGTTTGGCGGCGAGGTGAAGTGCGTCCGTGCGCCGATGCCCCTGAAGACCTACCCTGTTGGTGCGCCGGAGAAGAACCCGATGTTCTTCGAGAAGCGCGTCTACCAGGGGAGCTGCGGGAAGGTCTATCCCGTGCCGTTCATCGACAAGGTGATGGACGAACCGGTGATGAAGGAATACGACGCGGTGACGCTTGAAAACGACTACACGCGCATTGTCCTTCTTCCCGAGATTGGCGGACGCATCTACATCGGGCAGGACAAGACGAACAACGACTACGACTTCTTCTACCGCAACGCCGTCATCAAGCCCGCGCTTGTGGGGCTTGCCGGCCCGTGGCTTTCCGGCGGCGTGGAGTTCAACTGGCCGCAGCACCACCGACCCGCGACGTTCATGCCCGTCGAAGTCTCCATCGAGCGCGGCGACGACGGCAGCGTGACGGCGTGGATGACCGACCACGACCCGCTGAACCGTCTCGAAGGCTCGCATGGCATCTGCCTGAGGCCCGATTCATCCGTCGTGGAGCTGAAAGCGCGGCTCTACAACCGCACTCCCTTCACCCAGACGTTCCTCTGGTGGGCGAACGTCGCCGCTTGCGTCCACGACAAATACGAAAGCTTCTTCCCCGCCGACGTCACCTACGTCGCCGACCACGCGGGGCGGGCCAAGTCATCCTTCCCCGTCGCGGAGAACTTCTACTACGGAGTCGACTACAGAGCGCGTCCAGGCGCGAACAACCTTGAATGGTACAGGAACATCCCCGTGCCGACGTCGTACATGGTATGCGCCACGGACTACGACTTCTTCGGCGGCTATGACCACGCCGCGCACGGCGGCTTCGTCCACGTCGCCGACCGCCACATTGCCCCCGGCAAGAAGCAGTGGACGTGGGGCAACCATCCCTTCGGCTACGCATGGGATCGCGAACTCACCGACGAGAGCGGCCCTTACATTGAACTCATGGCTGGCGTCTATACCGACAACCAGCCGGATTTCTCGTATCTTCTCCCATACGAAACAAAGACCTTCTCCCAGTACTGGTGGCCGTACAAGGATCTCGGCCCCGTACAGAACGCCAATACGCGCCTCGCCGTCCGCCTGAAGGACGGCAAGGCCGGTGTCGTCGCGGCAGAGAACATTGACGGCGTGGAAATCCGCCTGTTGGGAGGGTCGCAGTCCCCTGCGACCGAAAAGCGCAATCTCAAGATCGGCCAGCCCGTCCAGTTTGAAACCGACGCCACGAAGATTGCGGTCTTCAAGGACGGCGAGGAGTTGATTGCCTTCGATGCGAACGCCAAGCCATCCGAACAGCCGATAAACCAGGCGTGGGCGGAGCCGGGCGACGTTCCCCAGCGCGACGTGGCGACGGAGCCTCCCGCCCCCGCCGACATCGCAAGCGCGGACGAGCTTTTCATCGCCGCCGAACATCTTGACCAGTACCGCCACCCGACCCGCATGCCAGAGGCATATCTCGACGAACTCCTGAAGCGCGACCCCGAGGACTCCCGCGCCCACACGCTCTACGGCAAACGGCTCATCTACGCGGGCCGTCTTGCGGAAGCCGAGGGGCATCTCGTGCGCGCCGTCCGCCGCCAGACGCGCCGCCACCCGAACCCCTACACCGGCGAAGCGCTCTACTACCTCGGCCTTGCCCGCGACTTGCAAGGCAAGCTCGACGCCGCCTATCCGTGCTTCTACAAGGCGACGTGGAACGGCGAGTTCCGCTCCGCCGGATACTACCGCCTCGCCACCATTGACGCCCGTCGCGGCGAATGGGCGAAGGCGAGGGAACACGCCGCCGAATCGCTCATGACAGATGCCCGCAACGAGAAAGCGAAGATGCTATTGGATATTAGCCGCAAAGAACACAAAGACTCTGCGCCTCTGCGTCTCTGCGCGAGAAAACCCGTAAACCCCGACATGGCTCTTGACGCCGCATACGACCTTGTGGAAATGGGCATGAAGGAAAAGGCCGTCGGACTCTTGAAGAAAGCCCCCGCGAACACGCTCTCCAAATACGTCCTTGCCTACATTGCGCAGGACAAGTCGCTTCTCTCCGAAGCAGCCAAGTCCTCGCCAGACTACTTCTTCCCCTCGCGCCTTGAAGACTACCTCGCGCTCAGGTGGTGCGACGAGGCGGCGGCGTTCAGGGACGCGAACGTCGCCTATGCGCTCGGCAACTGGTGCTACGACCGCAAGCGGCATGAGGACGCCCTCGCCTACTGGGAACGCGCAACGCGTCTCGCCCCCGCGTTCCCGACCGCATGGCGCAACCTCGGCGTCGCCCTCTGGAACGTCCGGCGCGACGGCAAAGGGGCGCAGGACGCCTACATTGCCGCGATCATGGCCGACCCGAAGGACGCCCGTCTCGTCGCTGAATACGACCAGCTGCGCGAAAAGTGCAAGGTGCCGTCCGCAGAACGCCTGAAGTTCCTCGAATCGCATCTGCCGCTCGTCCTCTCCCGCGATGACGCGACCGTGCAGTACGTGACGTGCCTGAACGACCTCGGCCGCCACGAAGAAGCATTGAAAGTCCTCGCGTCCCGCCGCTTCCATCCGTGGGAGGGCGGCGAAGGCAAGGTACTTGCACAGTACACCCGCGCCCACCTCGAACTCGGACGCGCCGCGCTCGCCTCCGGCAACTTCGCCGCCGCGCTCTCACACGCCGACATAGCCCTCGACACCCCGGCGAACCTCGGCGAGGCCTACCACCTCCTTCAGGCCAAGGCCGACGTAAACTACCTTCGCGGCATGGCTCTTCGCGGACTCGGGCGCACTGACGAAAGCCGCGCCGCGCTTTTCGCCGCAGCGAAGGAGGCGGGCGACTTCCAGGCGATGGCCGTCACCGAATATTCCGAACTCTCCTACTGGCGCGGCCTCGCGCTGAAGGAACTCGGCCGCATCGACGACGCCAAGGCGCTTTTCTCCGGCATGAAGGCATTTGCCGAAAAGGGTCTGAAGACGCCGTTCAAGATCGACTACTTCGCGACGTCCCTGCCGCTCCTCCTCATCTTCGAGGACGACCTCGAAGCTGTGAAGAACGCGCGGATGGAAAACATCAAGACTCTTGCGGAGCGGGGCCTCGAAGAAATAAAAGGCGGTCGCCCGTTCGGCACGACGCGCCACGGCGAGAATGCGTTCATATACACGCTCAAAGGCAAGGGCGGGCTTGAACTGGAGTTTTCGAACATCGGCGGCAGGGTGGCGCGAATCCTGGTGCCGGCGCCGGGCGGCGGGAAGACCGATGTGACGGTCGGCTTCGACGACATTTCGGGATGGGAGCGGACGGACAGGTATTTCGGCGCGATCATCGGGCGCTTCGCCAACCGCATCGCGGGCGGGACGTTCACGCTCGACGGCGTCAAGTACGATGTAGGCCGCAACGACGCCGCGAACAATGCTTCTTTGCACGGCGGCGAACGCGGCTGGGACGATTTCGCCTGGGAAGTCGAACCGTTCGAGCGAGAAAACGGCGATGTCGGCGCCGTTCTGTCACGGACGTCCCCTGACGGAGAAGCCGGATACCCCGGAGAGGTGGCTGCGCGTGTGACGTACACCATCACCCCGGCGAACGTATGGCGCGTGGATTTCGAGGCGACGACCACAAAGGCTACGCCTGTCAACCTTACGCAGCACGTCTATTTCAACATGAACGGCGGAGGCACCGTCCTGGACCACGACCTGATGATAGAAGCCGCCACGTATCTTGGAACGGATCCCAGCCTCGCTCCCATCGGCGGACCGCGCCCCGTGGCAGGGACTCCGTTCGATTTCCGCGCATTCCGCAAAGTCGGCGGGATGATAGACGCCGACCATCCAATGCTCGCCTGCAATCCCGGATACAACCACAACTGGTGCATAGACGGAGAAGGGTTTCGCAAGGCGGCAGAGTTGCGCGGCGAGAAACTCGCAGTGGAAGTTTGGACGGATCAGCCCGGCCTGCAGGTTTACACGGCAAACTTCATGGGCGACGGTTGGGCGATGAAAAACGCCCGTGCACTTCGCCGCCGCGAGTGGATCGCGCTTGAAACGCAGCATTTCCCCAATTCTCCGAACAGACCGGACTTCCCGACGACCATCCTCCGTCCGGGAGAGCGGTATGCGACGTCGACAGAATTCAGGTTCAAAATCAGAAAGGAGAAACAACCATGAAGACGAAAACGATAATCGTCGCGATGATGGCGGCAAGTGTGACGTTCTCAATGACGGCAAGTGCCGACACCATTGAGTATGTCGATGGAAGCAATCGCACGTGGTACTACACCACGAATGGCGATGGCGCAAACACCGTCACGCTCGGGCGCGGCGGAACGGACGACAGCAAAAACTACGCCGTTTCGCGCGATATCGTCGTGGATGCCGCCGACATCCCATGGACGTTCACGAAGGATGGCGTCTCCTACACCGTCACGCAAATCGCGGATCGTGCGTTCGGCGCGAATTCAGGCAACAAAAACAACAATCTCACGGGAACGCTGACAATACCGAATTCTGTTACGTATATTGGTGATTCAGCGTTCAGTCAGTGCAACGGTCTGACGCGCCTTGCGTCACTTGGCGGTGTGACGAGTTTTGGCACCTATGTGTTCAATACTTGTGCAAATATGGAGGGCGACATATCCGACCTTACGCGCGTGACGTCATTCGGGATCGGCGATTTCCAGTACTGCGACAAACTCGGCGGAAATATAGCGCTCAATCCGTCGTTGACGGGGATCCCCAATCGCCTTTTTATCCGTGTCAAAGGCATCGAAAGCATCACAATTCCGCGTTCGGTGACATCGGTTGGCCAATATCCATTTCAGTCCACAACCTTTCCTGGTTTCCTCGTTCCGGGGCCGCTTTCGTCCGACACGACCACCGTCGACATGAAAAAATTGTTCACTTCATCCAGCCTTAGAGTGTTTTTTGCAGGATCCAACACGAAGGGCAAGAATCATACTGACAGCGCTAATCCGTTTCTTTCGTCAGGCTCCACTTGCAAGGTGTTCGTGCCGAACAACGGGAATTGGGCCGGTCTTGTCACCGGCTCGGATAAGGCCGAGGTTATTTATTACGGGGCGGGCGCGAGCGTAGATTTCGCGATCGACACGGACGCAAAGCGGATTACCGCCACGCCGACGACTGTGGAATCTCTTACCAACGTGCTTTCCTGGGCGGCGCTTTTCAGGGACTGTCTCGGCTACAAGACGACTGTCGCCATCACGAACCGCATAGAGGTGGCGGAAGAGGTGGAGATCACGGAGTCGATGCTGTATAACGTGACGCTTGAGGCCCCGGCGTGGTATCTGACGTTCCAGGTTGCGAATCAGGAGCAGCTCAGGCATGTGCTTGAAGCCGTTCCCGTCAACATCCCGATCATAGTCGAGCTTACGGGGCTGAACCAGCCGATTACCGTCCCCGACGGTCGCGAAGTGGCGATTCTCGCCAGAAGCAACATGACCTTCGACAAGAAGCGCGTGGGCCTCATTATTTCGTTTCACTGATTTCACTTATTTCGGATGGGGAGAGCCTGAGCATTATGAATAGGCGTAAATTTATCGGTACGATGGGAGCGACAGCGGCGGCTATGGCATCGTCGCCGCTTGTCGCGGCGACAAAGGATGGGAATGCCGTTCCTTCCCCGTCCACTCCCGTCCGCAGAAACGAGAAGCGGCAGAGCGAACTGCTGTCCAAATGGAACGAGGATACCGAGCTTGTCGCCCCGGCGGATTACGTGAAATATCTCCGCGACGGAGATACGCGCGGGTTCGCGGCTCTGGAAGTTCTGGAACGTGCGTTCGAAAAGGTGTTGCGCGAGGCCAGGGATACGGTGGTGACGGGCGATGTCCCGGCTGTCTGGAGCGTTTACAACATGGGCTACATCGTCAAGACCCGTGAATCGCTGTTCTCAATCGACCTTGTCCACCGACGTGATGCGGAATTCGCGCCCATGCTGGACTTCGCGCTTGTCACGCATGACCATGGCGACCACTGGCGGAGGGCATTCTACAAGTCGATGGACGAGGGCGGGAAGATGGTCATATCCAACTTTCTCGGCAACTATTCCGCCATGAAGTGGAAGAGGGTAAACGGCGTCAGGATGCCGTTCGGCGGCGGATACGCGCGTGGCGTGAAGACGTTCAGGATAAAGGACGTCGAAATACGAACTTCTCTCATAGACCACAACAACTACCTGATCGACTTCACTACGGCGTTCGAGATAAAGACTGGCGACTTCGTCCTCTACCATACGGGCGACAGCGGATATGGAACGGAGCCGAAACTTGGGACGGTGTGGGGGAAGCCCGACCTGTGGCTGTTCTTCCCAGGATGCGGCATAGACACTCGCAAGGCCGTGGAGAAGGTCGAGGCGAAGCGCATTGTATTCGGCCATTTGTGGGAGCTTGGCCACAAACGCGGGCATGTAGGGTCTAGGCTCGATGAAAAGCTGATACGCCCGCGTCTTGCATGGGCCAAAGAGGCGGGATGCAGAGATGTGTCCGTGGCTTTCTGGGGCGACAGGATCATTTGAGAAAGGAAAGGCAATGACAAGAGCAGTTCATGCGGCATGGTTTTTGGCCGCAGCCGTAGCGATTCCCGCCGAGGCGGCACCGTTTGAGGACAAGATATGCGGAACGTGCGCGGGCGATGTGCGCGTCGTCTGCGAGGATGCCGGCGGATGGGCGTTTGACGTAGGGAAGTCTGCGGCGAATGGCGTGGACGAAATCGCCATTCGCCTTGCGGCGCGCGAGGACGCGCGCCCTCCCAGGTTCGAGGTGTCGTTTGCGTTTCCGCAGGTTCGCATGAACCATGTGTGGACGGACGGCTCCACGAACGGAAACAGGCTCGGCCCTGACTGGCGTTCGTGGCAGTGGAGCGACATCGCGCACGGCCAGCCGCTCGCGTGCCTGCACGACGGCGATAACGGGAACCGCCTCACGATAGCCTGTTCGGAGGCTCTACGCAAAGTCGAATGGCGAATCGCCCTGCGCGAAGAGAACTGCATGGTTGTTGGCGGGTTCCGGTTCTTCACCGCGCCGGAAGCGCCAATGAAAGAGTACGAGGTCCGCATCCGTCTCGACGGGCGCGACATGTTCTGGAGCGACGCCGTGCAGGAGTCCGCCGAATGGATCGCCCGGGCGGCGAAGCTTGCGCCGTGCCGCGTGCCCGAGGCGGCGTTCGATCCTCTCTATTCGACGTGGTACCAGTTCCACCAGAACGTCTTTGCGAAGGAAATCGAAGACGAGTGCGCCATCGCCGCGAAGATGGGCATGAAGACCGTCATACTCGACGACGGCTGGCAGACGGACGACAGCAGCCGGGGCTATGCGTTCTGCGGTGACTGGAAGGTCTCGCCGCGCCGCTTCCCGGACATGGCCGCTCACGTGAAGCGCGTCCACGATCTCGGCATGAAGTACATGATATGGTACGCCGTGCCGTTCGTCGGCGAGAAGAGCCAGAACTTCACGCGCTTCAAGGGCAGGTATCTCGTCAACGATTCGCGACGCAGCGCACGGGTTCTCGACCCGCGCTTCCCCGAGGTGCGCGAATTCCTCTGTGGAGTATATGCAGACGCCATGAAGGAGTGGGGGGTCGACGGCCTCAAGCTCGATTTCATCGACTCCTTCCGGCTCTCCGGCAAGGATCCCGCCGTCGCCGAGGGCTACGCTGGGCGCGACGTCAAGTCGCTTCCCGACGCGGTCGACCTGCTGATGAAGGAGGTCCGCGCCGCTGTGACGGCCGTCAAGCCCGACGCGCTCATCGAGTTCCGCCAGAACTACATCGGGCCGGCGATACGGCAGTACGGCAACCTCCTACGCGCACGGGACTGCCCCGGCGACATGCAGCTCAACCGCCAGCGCATCGCCAACCTGCGCCTGACGAGCGGAGGCACGGCGGTGCACGCCGATCCGATTGAATGGCATCCGTCCGATACGCCTGAGCGTGCGGCGCGCCCGATACTGTCCGCCATGTTCGGGGTAATCCAGTACTCGATGGCGTTGCGCGGCCTGCCTGAAAGTCACCGCGCGGTCATCCGCCATTGGCTCAAGTTCTCGCAGGAGCACCGCGACACGCTTCTCAAGGGGCGCTTCCGCGTGTACAACCCGGAATCGCAGAGTCCGGTTCTCGAAGCTGAAAGCGCGACGGAGCGGATCGTAGGCGTGTATTCGCCGGGTATCGTCGTGCCGTGCGGCGTGCCTGACAGGACGGTTTATGTCCTCAACGGAGCCGGGGGCGATTCGGCCGTCCTTGACTTTGCCGTCGAGACTGCCGCAGCGGAGGTGTTCGATACGTTCGGGAAGCAGACCGGAACGCTGACGCTCCATCGAGGCATCCAACGCGTTGCAATGCCTATAAGCGGATGTTTGCGCATCGCCAGCCCTGCCGCCAAATAGAGGCACGCAATTGAGAAGTTGGGCGAGAGCGATGACACGCGGCGCGGGAGAGTCAGGCGGTTTCAGCCGCAGTCGCGGCGGGCGGAGCGGGAATTCCCCGCTACCAGTTCGCGGGCTTGTGGATGGTGCCTGTTGCGTCAGTAAGGATTACCGGCAGTTGGCTTGCGGCGAGGTCGGACGTGCGGATGCGCT
>JAZOAC010000171.1:0-52712 GCA_045595285.1 Kiritimatiellia bacterium
GCTCGGCAACGCGCTTCTCAACGCCCGCCGAAGCAAAACCGACCTTAAGATAACCCTTGTAATTAGGATTATCTTCCTCATAAGCGTAAATCATCGGCCGCGCTTCAGTGCGCGAAGGAAAGAATGTAGAGTTCATAAGCGTTACTGTGATATAATGAGCGCATGGCTCGTCTTTTTGATTTTGATTACAAATCGCCTTACTTTTATATGGTAACCTTGAAAACGATCAAGGGCGTGGAATCGTTTTCTCAAATCGGGCCGAAAGGCCTTATCGAAAACGAAACCACCAAAGCATTCAATACAGTTATCAGTAACTTCCATCTTAAATGGCGATGCCTCGACGAAATATCACCCTTCGTCGTCATGCCCGACCACATCCACTGCGGGGGACTGCATTCAGCCTAAATTCGGCAGTTGGTCTAAAATGGGAATAAAAGATAAGAGTTTAGGGGCGCATTTAATTCAAAACCCGAAACTCCACCAACCGCTAACGCCTTGCCTATAGCTTCTCTGCAATTTTCAAAATACTGCAACACAAATGCAAGATTGCATATTTTCTACACATTCTACACTTCTACACGGCCTGACAAAATCCGAAGCTATCTCCATGAACATTCACGCGCGAGCGCGGGCGGGGCACTAACCGCTAACGACTAACCACTAACCATCATCAATGGAAGGATTCAATGGCAAGGTGCGCTGGCTTATCAAGCAAGCCGTTGGTTTCAGAGACTTCAAATACTTTCGGCTAAAGATATTTGACCTGCCTTCAACCGATATCAGAAAGAAACTTTAAGCCGCTCTCACGAATAATGAAGAAGAGCCAATAATCCTTTCACCCCAAATGAGAATACGCTTCGGACTAATTCTCACGCTTCAAATGAGGCTACGAATCAATGAGAACACGGTTCGGATTGATTTTCAAGATTACAGCGCGGACGAAATCTTATACGCCTCCAAAATAACGCTATTTTACAAAACAACCCGATTCACAAGCGAAATTACCACTCTTTTCAGGGTTCCACCCCAATTATTCAATTATTCACCCCAATTATTCCTCATCACGTAAATGTGTCGCCAGGAACGTATTCGCAATCGAGAAAGAGATCGTCGGGGATTTTCCTGCCTCTATCGAGATAATCCAGCATTGCGGCAGAAATAATCTTTGCGCTTTTCTTGAGATCGTACTCTATACCGGCAATGGTAACGGGAAACGGAGGACGTATCCCAGCATTCGTCTCTGTGACAAGGCGGACATCTCTCGGCACCGAAATCCTGCGCTTCAAAAGCGACATCACCGCACCCTGAAAACAATGGTCATCCGTGAAATAGATGAGATCCGGAAGCCATTTCCGCCCCTTTTCGGAAAGAATCCGCTCAAACGAAGCGTATGCCATGCGCCATAGATCCTCAGATCGGCCGCGTTCGACGCGCTGCGGTACAGACAACATTTCAACCTTCACACCGGCCTTCCGCAAGGCGGTTGCTACACTGCTGCGGTCATCGCGCCATTTGCGGACAAAAACCGCCCGTTTGACGCCGGTGCGCCGACAATGTTCGGTGAATTCTTCGATAGCCCGGTCCATGGAATACCCGATCGAGCCTATGCAGTTGCAGGCAGTCGCACGCGGTCCGCCAACAATCAAAAACGGGTGCCTGGCCTTGGCCAGCAGACGGACGGTCCCGTCGGTAAATGGCGGAGCGCCGTACAGCACCACCAGCGAATACGACATTTTCAGTTCATGCTCAAGCTGTTCTAAATTGTACGGATCGTGATCGTCCTCCACAAAATCCTTTTCGCGCAGCACCGATGTGGTGACCACGAGATATCTGGCTGCGTTCAGGTCTCGCCTGACGTTTTCCATCAGAACCCCGGCGGACCTTATCTGGGCACCGCCTGGAACGATCAGCAGAACACGTCCCTTTACGGTGGGGAACTGCGTTTCGGAAACAACGGCTCCGCACTTCTCCCGAAGAGTTATCAGCCCCTCTGCGGCAAGAATCTGCAACGCCTCGGCCGGCGCCCGCACGGAGACGCCGAGCATTTTCTTGAGTTCGCGAGACGACGGCAGCCTTTCCCCAGGCTTCCACACACCGCTTTGAATCGCCGACCTCAACCCGTCGGCGACCTGATAAGGCAATTTGATGCAGCTCGAACGGTCTATGGAAAAAGGGAGTTCTTTCATTGACGTTCAAAATGGGGAAGGCGCGAAATCGGAGTCATAACTTCAATTACAGCGGGGCCGTCATGAATACTGCCGTCATCGGCTTTCCATCTTCCAGAGGGAAGAACGACCTTGCGCAACTTCGCGCCTTTCTCAACTACAGGCGCAACGAGCAGATTGACTCCCATCATGAACTGATCTTTGACGTCGGCGTAGCCCATGCCGGGGAAGCAGTATTCCATATTCCGCATCATAGGTTCGCCGGTTTGGGCTGACTCCTTCGCCAGCTCGACAAATCGTGACGCAAATTTCTGGCGCAATTTTACGATATCCCTGAAGAGGCGCTGATGCTCTTTAGACAACACCCTCCACGGTGAAGCCGAAATCTGCATCATCGGACACAGCGCATGAATCTGCGCCGAACGTATGAAAAGCTCCGGATCGAACGGAGCACCCGGCAAAAACGCCGTCCACGATCCGCCGCCGATCATATCTGGGCAAATGAACGGACATCCGACAAATCCCGCCGCAAGCATATCAGGAACCAGCCTTGCAACCGCATCCCATGAATGCGCCTTGTCGTGAAGCCGCATGATGACCGGTTTTCCGGCAAATCCGAAGCCGTTGCGGTATTCACTGCCTTTGTATTTTACGGCGAAATCTCCGTAAAGCGCACTCTGCGCCGCCGGAGAGACAGTTTCGTCGCAGGCAATAACTTTCCCGCGCACACCGCTGTAGAACTCCACGCCTCCGCCATCAAACTTGAATCCGTCAGCGCCGTAATCCTTTACCAAGCAATCAAGCTGCTCGTTGAACCAGGCGACTGCATTGGGATGGGTAAAATCAAGAAGCGCACTGTAGCCGTTCCACCACGGCACAGCGGCGGCGGGAGACACACGATGAACGCCTATCTCCTTAGACGACAGAAGAAAACCGCCTTTAACCGGATATCCCTTAACATCATCAGGATTATGACCAAATGCAATGCGGCGAAAAGCCGGCGAATCCATCGACACGAATGGACACATCCACAACAGCACCTTATATCCCATCGCATGCAGCTTATCCATCATTCCCTTGGGATCGGAGAAGCGCCGAGGATCAAAACACCATTCGCCGTAATCCAGCTGCCAGGTATCGTCAATCATGAATATGCCCGGCGGCAAGCCGTTGTCGAGCATCGACTTTGCGTATGCAAGAATGTCCTTCTCGTTCTGATGGTACGTAAGCTCAATCCATGTGTTGTACTGCGGAGCTGAAAAATACAGAAGCTCCGGCTCTTCACCTGTCGGCGCAAACCAAGTTTTAGAGGAATAGCGGAACGCTTCGGCAAGATTGCGCCCGGCGCCGTCCTTGGAAACGATTTCTCCCCTGTCGCTCTCGAACGTAATTTTGCCGCCCTTGATCGTAACGCCAACCGGCTCCTTGCACCAGATGACGCGTCCCTTGTCAGAGCAGAGGAAAGAAAGCGACTGGTGAGAGTAGTTGTCGAGCCTGAGATCGCAGGAAAAGTCGCTCTTCTCCGTAAACGGCATTTCCCGCCCGAAATTATTGCAAAGCCCCCACCATTTTTCACCAGGAAGCATTTTAACATCAATCCATCCGGCATAAGCCACAAACGAGCCTAACAGCACCGCCGCAACAAGGATATTCTTTATCATTCTTTCTGCTTTCATCTTAAGTTTGCCAAAATTACAGTGTATTATACAATATCGGATGACGGCATTTCACTACATCCTAATCCGAGCACCCATCTGCCGGGTCACGGCTCAAGGAAATACACACGCGTTTCACCGAACTCCATTTTTTCGTCAAATTCCGTCACATCTTTCCTGTCTGCGACGGCACCGAATATTTCGCGCACATTGCACCTCCGGGGAAGACGTATCCGTTTCACACCCTGGTTCGAAGCATGCACCGTCAAATAGCCGCGTCCGGAGAAGACCACATCTCCCGTATCAAGATAGACGTGTGCACCAGCCTCACTCAACCGCTGGCGCAACGCACTTTCACCTACAGGTTCGGAAATGTGTACGACCTTCTTTCCATTCGCTTCCAATTGCGCAATCGCTTCTTTCTCGGCATCAGTAAGCGAGAAAGCGTTCGGGAATACATACACGGAATAATCCCGCACACGCGGATCGACGATATCTGCAAGTGCATACGAATCGTATCCGACACCGCTCTTCGGCATCAGCGAAGTGTGAAGCCTATATCTGTATTCATACAGGGAAACCGTATGGCAGGCAAGGCTCGTGGCATATTCGTTTACTCGCGTGAACACAGCCACATCTCGCATCGCCGGACGTCGAGAGGAGATCGTACGGCGCATCTCGTCTGCACCTATCTTAACAGATTCCATTATTTCCGGATCGGCAAAGGTTTCGTTACCGGCGATCAAAAACCACCACAACCCCGTACCCTGGGCGAGATTTTTGCCGATTATCCGCCTAACGACACCTATGCTCTCAGCAAGATTCGCCGTCTTTCCGGCCTTATGCAAAGCAGCTTGAGTTACTCGCACCGATGTTTTCGCAAGGTGTGTGCGGGGATCCGCCTCCTCCATGAAAAGTTTTCCATGCAGCGCATACGAGGCAGTGTAGCAAGCCTGCAGCGTACCGGCCGTGCCCGGTCCCCGGATGGATCTTCCGTAATATGCGGGAGACGAAAACACATCCACGCAATCTGAACGCAAAACGCGCATCATATCCTCATGGTCTTGCCATCCGTACCCGAAGAATGCGCATACGATCTTTTCACCGCGGGTAAGTTCCTTTACGAAGGCCGAAGCTTCAAGCAACACGTCCGCCACCTCCCGTGCGCGTCGTTTCTGATATTCGCGGCGGGCGGCGGTGGCTTCTAAAGGCGCAAACGGATCGTCTGCATATCGCTTGTCAACTGGCGGGAATTCGTCGCGCGGACGCTTGTAGTCGAGCCATTCTCCGCAATGAAATCCGCCGATATGATATCCGACAACCTTGTCGGCATAGGAGGATGTTTCAACGTGCGCAATGACATCGCGCAACATCTGGCGGTAAAGCGCACGCCAAGTTTTCGAAGTTGCCTTTACTTCCGCCCCGGACGAGCTCAATTCCCCAGGATGCCTCTCGCACCACCACTTCGGCGGCTCTATCTTTATGCGAGGCATTATCCAACCATCAGGACAAGCATCCAGAAGACATTGCGCCATCGCGTCAAACGCCTTCCAATCGTATCTGCCTTCACCAAGCCACCAATCGTGCGGACGGCTTCTCACCGACCACACATTGCTGAAAAGACGCACTCCGGCATCAACCATAGACCGCATCCCTTCCACACACTTCTCCTTAGCATAATCCGCTGGAGCGACAAAAGGATCCGGCAACGCGGCTACGGCATTCTGCGCCACACCGTCTACAGCCAACCTCGGCCCCGCGAGCGTCTCAACTATAGAAAATTTATGACGGACCTTACCGTCCAAAGAAGCAAAAGAACTTCCCAGAAGCGTTTGCCCCGTCAAAGACAATAGGGCAAACGCCAATATATTACAAGAACACCTCATCAACTCTGTACCTTATCGAATAGAGATAACCAATCCCCTCGGGCAATGCAATTTGACGCTCCTGTTTGAAACTTTGATGTTGCTTCCTTCCGGCAAACCTCTTACACCCGCCAATAACGCATTGCGAGTATCCTCTGTCATATTATATCCGGTTTCAATCAGCGTGAGGGTACCACCACCGGCACGCGCGAACTTTTCGCAGTCGATTTCAAGACAACATCCGGATTCGAATTGAAATTTGCCGCCCAACGAAAGCGGCACATGATTCCGCGCATATCCCTCTTGCGGAATCTCAAAGCGCACCGTCGATTTGTTCTGCACCCAACACGCATTCGTCGAAGCCCCGACATCGACATTGATCTTCGGATTTTCACCTTTCAGGCAAAGCACGCAATTGTCCGGAACCAAATCGCCCAATTTATATCCGATTCTTAAAGCAACATCATCATTCTTTATCGCAATGTTTAGCGTTGCGTTCGATACAACAAGCGCATTGCGAACACCCATCAACATAAAACGCTTTGCATTGAAAACAGCACCGTCAAGCACTTCCACACTATTGTCGGCACAGACCGACATCAATTTGCCGTCACTCGAACCGAGGTAAAAATTATGCCCCGTGTCGCCGAATTGAGTTCCCGTACCCTTTACCACAAACACACTGTGCTGTGTATTTGTAAAAAACGAGTTTGCGCTCCCTTTTTTCCATTTGGCGCCGTCTTCAAATGAAATCATGTTGTGATGTCCAGACACCATCCAGCTGCCTAGTGCGGGCAGCAAAACATGGTCTTTGGTAATATTTTTCCCGACAACGCGAAAGATGTTATGTGAGCTGTCTGAACCATCCGCAAGACAAAACGCATTACTACTTTCGAACGTTGCATTGGAAATCACCACTTCGTTGTACGAGGATCTAATTTTAAGACCGCCCTTTCCGCTCAAGCTACATTTGCCGCCATCCAAAACAACAAGTTTATTTCCTGTTGTTTGATATCCCAAGTAAAAATCATTGTCGGAATCTTTTGAAAACAATGCGCCCGCTCCGCTAATCCTAAGCTCATTCTCCCCTATCTCATCTGCCGTGCCACCAAGTTCACTATATGCATACCCCTTTACAAACACCTTTGCGCCATCTGTGATTTCCACTACATTGTTCACTCCGTTTCCTTGCAATACCGCAAATCTGTTGGTTACATAAATCATTGTACCATCGGTTATTTCAACCCGCCCATTGCTTGTACTTCTTGTTGCATAGAAGTAATCAGCATTCGTTATGACGCATCCATCGGTAAATACAACAACACCCGCCGAATCAGGAGCTACATACGGATAGCATCTTCCGTGATTCAAGAACTCTATCTTACCACCGGAAAACACTGTTCTTCCGCCACCGTTCGGTTTGCAATATAACGCACCGTCTCCTTTCTTGCCGACGTTCAGTCTGCTGTTCCCCAAATCAAAATAACATCCGCCAACCATTACATTAAAGCTGTTGAATGTTACATCATCTGAAAGTGTGTAATTCCCACCCTTATCTACAGTAACCTTATCAGCGCCACCCGGCAATGTGCCGCCCCATTCGCTAGCACTTGCAAGATCTCCTCCCGCATTTGGGAATGTGCGGTCTTCCGCAAGAGCCATTCCAAAACCTAAAACAAGTGCTGTACCGAGTATCGATTTTACTTTCATGGTTAATTTCCTTTTTTAAACGTTACCTTGAATACCAGAATTTCTTTTGCGAGAAAAAGAGAAACGGACGCACACCCGCAAGCATCACTGAGAAATCGTCGAAATCGCCGTTGGTCGGAGCGTCAAAACGCATTTCCCAAACACCATCGGACTCTACCGCAGATGACAAATAATGCGCCCAGCGGTGAAGTGCCGGATTTTCGAACACAACCCTGCCGTCGGGAGATGCAATTGCAACCGAAACCTTCTCGTTCATCCGCGATCCTCCAATGCGAAATTCGGCGCGTTTTCCGGCTTTGACAGCCACGAAAAGCCTCCCGCCGGAAGCAATCATTCCCTGAGGGCAGGGATGCTTCTTGTATATCCAAGGCGAACAATCCGCAGCGAGCGGAACATCCGTTCTGTCTACAGCAAAGGCATTACCGCCAAGATCAAGCTGCAACACATAGAATCCTGCCGTTGGTGCATTAAAAGACAAATCGCAGAAGCCAAAGCCGCCAAGAGGAATTGAGGCGATTTCCTTGCCTGACATATCAGAGACCACAATAGGTTTATTCGAAGTACGGCTTAACCCCATGCGCCGATGGCGTCCGCCGATCGTCACGCGTCGTGCATCCCCCGCGTACGCCACAAGCCGCAGATGACGGCGGAAATACGGAGACGAAACGGTAACAGCCTCGCCCGGTTTCAAATCCCTCACCTCTGCATCCGCAGTTACGGCCTCGCGAAGTTCAAGCGCCTCTTCTCCGATTGCAGCGAAATTCATCGTGTCATACTTGTATATTGCACGATTGCCGCGGTCTGTCCATTTCAGATTCGATATCTCCGGCATCGCCGGTCTGGGATCGTCCGGAAACGGCGAGGTCAGCACCACTGCCGGAGCGTCGGGGTTCTCCGTGCCGATATCTTCAAACACGCAGTCCTGCAGCGTAACTTTGATCGCATTCTCTGGATTCTGCATAATTTCCACCGCTTCGTAGCGGCACTTCGAAACGGAGCTGTCCACAAAATCTATCGTACCGGACGGATAATCCCTATCGGTGGCGCGGCAGCGGGTGCGCACTTTGATTCCGATGCCGTCGCCTGATGTACGGCAGTTTTCCACACGGACGGAGCACGGGACGGTTGTGTTGCGGCTTTGCGAAAGCGCGAATTCGAATCCGTTTCCGGCATTGTTTTCGGAAACGCAATTACGCAGAACGCAATTCACAAAACGGTCGGTGGACTTGTTGGGCTCGAAATCGACGCCGTCTTCCGGCGCCGCACCTTTCGTGTTTCTGAAAACGCAATTCTCAACGAGCAGATTTTCCGCCGATATGACCGAAAGTCCCTGACGGTAATTCCCGTCGCACACGCAGTCGCGTATCGTGATGTTGCGGCAAGGATCGGTGCCGCGCGAAGCGATGTAGATGCCGTCTCCGCCCGACTCCTCAAGCGTCAAACCTTCCACAATGACGTTGGTCGCGCTGTGCATCGACAAGGCGTGGCGCCACTCGGCGTGCTCATATTTCCGGTCTTTCTTATCCTTGCCGCCGTCGTAGTCGCAACGCCACATCCGCAATTTAGCCCCATATCCCGTAATGCGCACGTTCTCTACGGCAATCAATGACAGAAGCCTGTCGCTGATTCCGGAAAACTCGCCCTGCTTGGCGAGAAGCACAGCTCCATCTTCGAAAACAAGGTGCTGATTCGACACGGCTCTCAAAGGTGTCGAAATCCACGGAGACGGCATTTTGTCGATTATCAGTTTCGGAACCCCGGAAGCGATAGCGGCCTTGAGGTATTTTGTGGAATTTCCTGCGTTGAACCCCCACCACGAAACGCGCGCTTCGCGAATTTCTCCGGAAGCCACCTTTGCGACCAGATCAGGCCGCGCCCAATCCCCCGCCGCCGCAACCATGCAGGCAAACGGCAAAACTCCAACAAGATAAATTGCTGTTTTCATATCTGGCCGCTTATTATACAGAATTGCCACTCCCGAATCACGCGAACATTGTGAGCAGATTGTGAGCAGATAAAAATTTCAATTATAAACCTAAATTCGGCAGTTGGACAGGTTCTTTTTTAACGCAGAGACGTGATGCGCCCGCCGCGCAGCGGTCGGGTTGGGTGAGCGCACTGCGCGAACTGCGAAGTAGCCGCAAGGCCCCGCGAGGCGCAGAGAAAACAGCTTGTTTTGAGTTTTTTTTTGAAGTTATCTTCTTTTATGCAACCCCACACCATCGACACCCGATGGGTGAAGATTCATTCCGTCAGAAAATTCTAGTATTTTCCATTTTTCATATTACTTCACTTTTTCTCTGCGTTACTTTGCGTCTCGCGGACCCTTGCGGCCCTTCGGGTTCGCTTCGCTCAGACAACCCGACGACTTCGTCGCGGGCGCATCTCGCCTCTGCGTTGAAATCAACAGCCGTTTTTAGGATAAATGTAAGCGTGCAGGGAATGCGAGGTTATTCCATTCATCTTCAAGGATTGCAAATCGGCTGCACTCATCTATGGGCTAAAAGACACCTCGCTTCGGACTAATTCTCACGCTTCTATGAGGCTACGAATCAATGAGAACACGGTTCGGACTAATTCTCAACTCGGTAGCAACTTATGACAGCATTTTCAAGATTACGGTGCGGACGAAATCTTAAGTTGGTCCAAAATAAAAAAAATGAGAGTTTCGGGTCGCATTTTATGCGAAACACGAAACTCCAACCACTAGCCACTAACTACTAACGACTAACCACTATCAATGCAGACGAATGGTATGCGCGTCAATGCCTGCCGCCAACTTTGCGCGTTCAGCATCCGAAAGCGGAAGTTCGCGGAAGGTTCCGCCCTCCACCTTCACATCCGGAGCATTCACGGTTTGAAACCCTTCCGTCAGATCGATATTGCAGAAACGGATGCGGCCAAACGGCGTCTTCGACACCGCAAACAGCCGGGACGGCTTGCTAACCTGTCCCGAAATATCGCTGAAGTACAGATTGTCGAACCGGGCGACATCGGAATGCATGTGATGGATGCGGCAGAATTCAAGTGCATCAATCACAACATTTGAAACACGTATATCGGTGATATCCGTTCCGCGCGAAGCGGGAGAGTAGGCGGCAACGTAGTTGAATGCCGTTTGCGTATCGCTGATGACCAGATTCGAGAATGCGGCATGGTGGATTTTCCCTTCGCCTACGCCAAGGCGTATCGCATTGCATCTGGAGGACAGAACGCAGTTATCCACTGTGATGTAGGCGCAGTCCTGCGGTTCGGCGAGACGCTTTCCGTAGGAGGCGCGCAGAGTTATGCAGTCATCAGCCGTGTCGATCCTGCAATCCGACACCGTCACATACTTGCACCGGTCGATGTCGAGTCCATCACCGTTGTAGGTGTGCGGCTTGCGGCACGTATGGATATAGCATCCGGAGACGGCCACGTGCGAGCAGTTGAGAATGAAACAGCTCCAGTACGGGGCGTCCGCTATTTCAAGATCACGGATACGTATGCGCTGCGAATCGACGAACCATATCATCTGCGATGTCCGCCAGACTATATGACGCTTTGAGCGGGCATGCTTACCGTCTTTATCCTTGAGAAACGCGGAAACGTTGCCATCGATTTTTCCAGGGCCACTAAGTGTGACATCTGTCTGACCGATACACATAACGAGATGGGCACCACTCGTATTGTCGCCTTTGAGCGGAGAGGCGGCGTTCTGCGGTGTGATGTCCGCCGCATTGTAGTCGGCAGGATCGGGACTGCCCTTCAAAACTGCGCCTTGCGCCAGATGGAAGTCGATACGGCTTTTGAGAAAAATGGATCCGCTGAGGTAGGTACCCGCTGGCAGCAGCACTTCGCCGCCGCCGGCGGCATGTGCAGCATCAATCGCCTTCTGAACAGCTGCGGTATCTTTCGTGACGCCATCGCCTTTTGCTCCGAAATCACGCACATTGAAGACGGCAGCGCACACTACTGCGCCCTGACGGTCATTGCCGCCCGTAACCGGCGCAGCCTCCGTCAACTGAGGTAAAAGCAATACCGCAATACCGAAAATTGTAACTTTACCCATATAAACTAAATAATTTTTCATAATTTTACTTTCAAATAGTTACTGTGAGACATATCTGCCCCTTAAACAGGAATCACAATCTCTTGCTACCCCATAGGCGGGAGACATTCTTTTTAATTGACCATTATGGTATCATAACAGCCTTGACGCTGTCAATGGTGGCAACACTTCGAGTAATGCGACACTGAACAGCGTTCTTTTCTTTTGCATTGGGAGGGGCAACTTTACGCGGTTCAAAGGACATTTCGACGATGTTAAAAACTTGATTCACAGTATGGTTTTATGATATATTGGAAGCCATCTAGATACAGGATTCTGTCCCACTATGGGATAGTGGTATTTTTGAAGACTTAAAGAGGAATAAACAGTGAAATTAAATATTTTACTTTCAGCATGCACAGTTTTCTCTGCGTTTGTTGCGTTCGGTGCACCGGATAGCGCCGCCGAGGGAAGCGTAACCAGGCCAATCTTGATCCCTCACCGCGGAATGTGGGACAAGAAGGTTCCGCAAAACACTGTGGAGGCAATCCGCCGCGCATATGAAGCTGGAGCCATATGCGTTGAGACTGATTTTCACCATACGCGCCATGGCCAGATGGTGTGCATCCATACTAGAAGAGACCTTGAACGCTACACTGGAATCAAAAAACGCATTCCCGATCTGACGCCTGAGGACATTAAAACCATCGATCTTGGTGCAAAGTCCGGTCTCTCGCGCGTATACCGCATTCCGCTCATTGATGAAGTGATGGCTGTTGTTCCGAAAGACAGGATTCTCCAGGCGGAGATAAAGGGCTATTCAAAGGAATATCCCGACCTGTTTGATGCGGCGGTCAAAAAGGCCGGTCTCAGCGAGTCGAACATAGTGGTCTCTGCATTTTCCTATGATGCCTTGAAGGACCTGAAAGCCCGCTATCCGAAATACCGCACGATTTATTTGGTGAAGTTGCCCAAAGACAAGGCGTTTTCCGCCGAATACTGGATCGATATGTGCAAAAAGGCGAAAATCGACGTATTCTGTCCGCAAAGCATATCGACTGTCGACGTAATGACCCGTGCCGATGCGGACGCAATCCGGGCGGCAGGGATTGATTTTCGTGTTTACGGAGTCAAAACGCGCGAAAACTTTCGTCAGGCGGCGAAGTTGGGTGCCTCTGGCTTCACATGTGATTTTTGGGATGTTGTCTTCAAATGGGCGAAGGAACTGGGAATGGACTACCATCCAGTCACTCGCAAATGACAGAGTTCACGGAACTCCATGCCATCAGAATCCCGCAGCTGTCAAAGTCTGTGGGGACAGCAACTCATTTCAGTATCCCAACACGCCACCCGTACTCCGCAGGAAGATGTCCTAGGATGAAACACGGCTCTTAACGACCTTCCAATTCCGCGAACGCGAATGGTTCGCCTACGGCAATACTGCAATTCTCAATCTCCCTGTCATAACACCTTTCAAATATTCGCGCAAATTAATAAAAGGCTTGAGCGAATGGCGGGCGTTCACCTCGACGGCTGAGCGCATCGGCCCCGGCGGCGCCGGAATCGGCACCTTTATGAGCCCATGCGAAAAGGAATGCGGCAACATCATCGCAAAAAACGGCGGTAATCTTATCATCCTCTCGCCTGAAGGATTCAGCGAAAGATGGCATCCGCCGCGAATAAAAGAGCGATTCTGCGCTGCAGGGCGGATGCTCTTTCTCTCGCTCTATCCAGCCGATACCCGCAAATGCGATAACGCGACTCTCTACAAACGCTGTCATGAAATGGGCGATATAGTGGCCAGAGACCGGTAACAACCGGCTACACTCTCAAGATTACTGTGCGACTATGATATAATAAATGACAATTTCAGCTCGACAAAACAAAACCAAACAGAAAAATGAAACGAATAAGCATAGCGGTTATTGCCGCACTTGTAGCGATTGGCAGCTTCGCCAATCCGAAAGCACTTCAAAAAGCATGGCTGAAGGGAACAACCGACAAGGCTCCGATATACTACGACCCGGGCGAGACAATGGAATTCACCATTGAGCCGCAGGATGTGGCCGGAGAACTCCCCGAGGGCAAGTACTTCCTCAAATGGGAGCGCACCGGAGACGACGGCATCAAGGAGGAAGGCAAGGAGCCGTTCACGGGCACAAAGCCGTTCGTGTACAAGACCAGCATCGCCAAGCCGGGATTCGTGAGGCTATATGCGGTTGTCGTGGACGAAAAAGATCAGCCGTTCAAGAAGAAACCTGCCAGATTCAAGGGCGACCGCAACAGTCCCGAAGGTCAGCGCGCTCTCCGGAAGCTCAAGAAACTGAAAAGGCTCGTCTTCTTCGACGGCGGTGCAGCAGCCGGCATCGACACGCTCCAACAGGGCGCTCCGGAACCAAAGGACTTCGATGCGTTCTGGGCGAAGCAGAAGGAAGCTCTCGCGAAGGTACCCTTCAACGCAAAGCGTGTAGAGAGAAAATGCGGTAATCCCAAGGCCCGTCTCTATGCGCTGTCTGTCGATTGCACTGGCGGAATGCCGGTCACCGGCTACCTCTCAATCCCAAAGGCTGCGGAAAACGGGAAGAAATTTCCTATCAAGATCGGGGCTTTCGGCTATGGCGTAGGCGAACATCGGCCGCCGCGCATGCCGTCGGCCGATGCAATAGAGCTTAAGATAAATGCCCACGGATTCCTTCTGCGCGAATTCGGCGGCACCGACGAATACTACAAGACGTATTCAGACCGCATCAGCTCCAACGGCTATACCTATGCCTTCGACCCGAAACAGAACTCGAATCCTGAAACGTGCTACTTCCGCGGCATGATCCTGCGCATGATCCGCGCCATTCAGTACACAAAATCCCTTCCCGAATGGAACGGGAAGGATATAGAAGTTTCCGGGAACAGCCAGGGCGGCGCGTTTGCCATCTGGGCCGCCGGATGCGGCGAGGGCGTGACGCGCGCCTTCAGCAGTGTTACCGGATTCTGCGATCACGGCAAGGAACTCGTCGGACGCCTTCAGGGAAAATGGCCGAGAATCAAATATGTGGAAGCGCTCGGATACTTCGATTCCGTCAATTTCGCAAAGCGCATCCCCGACACCTGCCGTGTCGACATCACGCGCGCCGGTCTCGGCGACTACACATGCGAACCCTCCGGACTTGCAATCCTCTGGAACAACCTCAAATGCCCGAAGACGATGGTATGGGTGCAGGGCGGCGAACACAGTTATGTTCCACCGGAATACGAGGGACGCGACACCTTACGCAGACAGGGCGTGGACGATTGACGCTCCATCAGAAGACCTTGATGACCAGCCGGTATTAAAGAACCCCACCCCGTCGGGTACCTTTTCCACGCCGCAGATTGGTACCAAAAGTCCCGTGGTTCTGTACGGTGATTCACCGTCGCAGTTTACCGCGGTTTACCTTTCGGTGAAGACGAATATTCCAGCCCCGGCACCTCGCACGGACGTTCAGTGGTACCAAGAAGCGGGATGAACGTGCCTACCCAAGGTGCATGGTTTCTGGCCGGCTTTTTCATCGGGACGGTGAGTTTCACGTGGTTCCACCCCTTTTCGAGGCGAATCGGAGTCGGTTCTCGCATGTAGTACTCCTCATCCTCAAACGCGATCTCGTCCAGCCGATGCACGTAAAGAAGATGTTCCACGTCCGGTCCCGCCTCCTGTCCGGGCCTCTTCCATTTCGGAGGCGCAACCTTCTTCCCGTTTATCTCAACCGTGGCGTCGAACCGGCTCCACTGTCCAAGCGCAGGCGTAGGTGCGGAATACGCGCGGCCATGGTCGCGAGTATAGTCCGTGAAACCGATCCACGCCCCGCAGTCAATGTCCGCCGGAGACTTTATCCATGTTTCAAGGATCGCAGTGCCGGTCCTGTTGGTCGTGAGGTTCCCGGCCACGCTTCCTCCCTTGCCGCCTTCCACTCCCTGCGTGGCACGCTGCCACAGGAACATGGTTGCCTGCGCTACGTTTGTGGCCAGCAGCGTGCCGTCAGACAGCGACACGCGCCAGCGCATATCGGTCTGGCGCAGGAACTGAAACGGGTAAGGGCAGTCGTACCACACCTTGTCGCGCTGCGCTGCCGTGCGGCGTTCGATGTCTGCGGCTTTCGCCAGGCGAGGATCCCCGCCCCGAGGCAGGATGCGGCCGTTGTTCCCGGCGGGCTCGTCATCACGCCCGCGCCAGTATGCATCACCGAAAAGGACAAGCGCCGGAATCACCGTCTGATTGCCGATGGTACGCACACCGGTTCCGGCAAAATCATCGTGCCAGGCGCAGGTTATCGCGCCAAGACGCTCGCCGTCGGAGTCATCCCACGGACAGATGCGGCGATAGGTGGCCACGGACGGAATCTCAAACGGATCAAGCGCATCGACATACATGCCGGTCGCGTCAAAGAACGGTATCTTGCCGACAGAGCCGGGATCCTTTGGCGTACCCCAGCGCATGCCGACCACAGGACCGCGATCCGTAAGCCCCGCAAGTTCACCCGGCGTCCAGCCGACGACGATGCGCCCGTTCGCATGGACGCGGTCGACGATTGGCGCCATCCACTTCGGCGGCACTTTCTCCTCGGGGAGACGCGCCTCGTCCGACCCGATATGCACGAACGGCATATCCTCCTTCGACGCCAGCGAACAGAGTTCGTCTACAAGGTCGCAAAGCTTCTCTCGCACACCTTCGTCGCGCATGGTCTTGAATCCGAACGCGCGGCGGAACGCGAGGGCATGTCCGGGAATGTCGAACTCGGGCATCACGGTGACGCCCTTCTTTGCCGCATAGGCGACGACGTCCCTGAATTCCTCCTGCGTGTAGTATTTGCCGATGTAGCGGATGTAGAACGACGAATCCCTCTGAAGCTCCGGATATACCTTCGATTCGAGCCGCCATCCGTAGTATTCCGTGAAATGCCAATGGAAAAGGTTCATCTTGCAGCGGCTCATCGCGTCTATCAACCCCTTGACATGCTCCACCTCGAGGAAGTTGCGTCCGGAATCGTGCATGAACCCACGCCACTTGAAGCGCGGCCAGTCCGTGATCCGGCAGCATGGGACATTCCCTCCGGAAAGGCGGACAAGCTGATCCAGCGTCACGCGCGCCCAAAGCTCTCCGCGTTTTGTGGGTGCGGTAATCCTAACGCCATCCCGCCCGACCTCGAGAACGTACGCCTCGTCCGCAGTCTCTTTCCTCGCGCCCGGAACCGGCGCCACCGTCACCGACACGTTACCGGTCACCGAGGAACAGACCGTTCCTCCGGCCGCCTCAACCTTCACCGGAACCGGCATCAGTTCATCAAGCGCCGCAGCGGATTCCGTATTGCAGGCGGTGTTGCATCCGGCAACAAACACCGCAGACACTATGGCTGAAACTGCAAAAATCTTCATGTTCATCCACTACCATCCTTAAACATTTATCTTGAAATGGTGAAATCCTACTTTTCCGGCACTACTGCAAATCCGTCAGCGATTACCATTCCTTTGGATTCCGCCGGATTCAACGCAAGTTTCGCTCCCGGCACCAAATCAAAGGCACCCAAATCCGTCCATTCCCCCATCCGTTGAGTCTGATCCCATTTTAGATCAGCCTCCCCGTTTACCGTCTCGACCGTAATTGCCGTAGATGAAGGACGGATCACCTTCCAGAAGTACGGAACCTTTCCGTAAATGCGATACCTGCCTGCCCTATCAACAGGAAGCGGATAGACAGCCATCTTCGCGCCTTCCAGGGCGAGGTGGCAACCTTCGCCCACCTGTTCACCGTTTTGGCAGTAGCGGTAGCGCCACTTGCCTTTGAGGACCACGCCTTTACCTGTCTCGTCGACGATCCGCCAATCGGCTTTCGCCGGATCGGGATTGCCCGGGAAATCGCCGCCGAGCAGACGCTGCAGTCTGCGGCAATGCCCGCCTTCATAAATGCCTCGCGGATCGCACTTGAGCTCCCGGCACAGCGCCGCCGCCTCGCCTGCGGCAACGCCAAGCTGCGCCAGGGTGTTGATGACGCGCGGACTTCCCAATCCGACATGCGTACAGCTGAAGCAGCGCCCGGCCATGAACAGGTTTGCGATATTGCGAGAATATATCGACCGGTAGGGGATGTAATACCGTCCGTAATGCGGATGACGTGCCGTAGTCAGGAAGTCTACGCCTTTTTTGGCGTCATCGTAATGGAGATCAACGCTCCACGAACCGGATGCGATCGCATCCTCGAACTGCGGCTTCTGCGAGACATCGTTTTCGGAAAACACCCAATCGCCCATCAGCCTGCGCGATTCGCGCCGCCCGAGAAGGAACGGCACGAAATCCAACACCCTTCTCGAATTCACCGGATTCTTCTTTGCAAGCGAGAAGGCGCCGTAAATTGCCAGCAGCAACCTGTCACGGATCCATTCGCCATCCTTGATCATGTCTTGACGAATGCCATATTCCCAATTCCACTCCCCGTTGACCGCAACTTCACCGCACGCCCATTTCTCCGCCCACGGCGCGGAGAACGGAATGTCGGTATTGGCCTCGGCGCTCGTCCACATGAGGGTGGCTCCGAGCGTATCGCCGTCCGCCTTCTCGGGCGCGCAGCTTTCGCCGTATTCGCTTTTCGCCTCCCGCCCCATGCGCCAATCCGCTCCGGACCAGTATCCGACCCAGCCGTCTCCCGTGGCGTCGCAGAAAAGCGGTGCGCGGAACTCCACCACCTTGTTGCGTTTCCAGTCCAGCGCCTTCACGGATACAATCCGTCCATCTTTCGTTTCGGCGGCAAAAGCACGCGTACTCAAGTGCACAGAGAGAGTCTTTTCGTCAGATGCGACACGCAGACGGCTTGAATCTGAAAGCGCCAGGTTGCCGTCACGGTTCATAAACCATCCACGCAATTCCTTAACAAGAGGATAACGGGCCTCTCCGCCTGACCAGACACGGATTTCCGACGAAGCATTGCCGCCCAGCACCGGTCTATCGTTCACGAGCGCCACTCTGAGTCCGCGTCTTGCAGCAGCAACTGCAGCGCAGGTGCCGGGCAGTCCTCCTCCAACCACAACGAAATCGGCTTCTACGGTTTCGTCCACCTTGGCGCCGTCGAGCGAAAGCGGACCCTTGGGGCGCTCATCGTCCAAAGTAAGCACCATACCGGCCATTCGACCGTCAAATCCATCAAGGTCGATAAGCCTAACCTCACATTCGCCTGCCGGAAGTTCGACACTTCCTCCATTCTCCCATTCCCATTCCGGTTGCGACGCTCCGAATAAGCGTTCGATTTCCCTGCCGCCAACAGAAACCTTGAACCGTCCCGCGCCTTCAACCCACTTGCGCGACCGCACCCATACGTTCCACTTGCCAGATTTCGGCACCTCGATCCGCGCAATGGCATCAACCACCCGAAGTCCGCATCCATGAGCGATGAGATACGGAGATCCGACGGTATCCATGAACTGGACGTCGAGTCCCCATCCGCCTGCATCGAACGACTGCGGATATGCGGCAACGCGTAAATCCTCTCCGGCGGCGGCAAGTGCGCAAATTGCCGCCGCGACCGATACGAAACGCTTAGTGAAGTTCAAATCACTTCCCGCCCTTCAGGAAATCAAGAGTTACGGCCTTGTGCGAGGCGTGGGCCGCAGGATCGCGCGCAAGATACTCCTCGACATGCTTGCAGAACGCAGCACGTTCAGCATTTGTCGGAGCCGACGGACGGCTTACGCGAATGCGGGCGGTAAAACGGCCGAGATCCGTACCGAACTGCAGCCTTTCGATGCGCTTGAGAACCTCTTCGTTGCCTGCGGCGGCAGTGCGCGCACGGGCGAGGCAGGCATCTAGAGCGTCGAAATCAAGCGTTCCGAGGAGACGGTTCTGGCGCTTCTGGCGCTCGGCCCAGTTGACTGCGACCGTCTTGTCCTCCGCATTGAGCCTTGCGGCCTCTGTCGAGGCGCGCTCGCCCAGATCGTAGAACTCGCGCACAGCCTTGGCCGCCGACCCGAAGCCGTGGCGGCAATAGTCGTCGGCAAACGTCTCGAAGTCGAGGCGATCGGGGTTGAAGTGCGCCTTGGTGGTGATGTAGTAGGTGAACGACTTTGTGGACCAGTCGGAATACATCGTGTCGTAGTCGACGCCGAAGAGGTGGTTTTCGACAAGCAGCGAAATATCGGCGAACATGCGGCGAGCGAAGTTGTCTGGAGCTGTCACACGGAAGCCTCCGTGGGCATTCGGACGCCAGAGCACCTTGTTTCCGAAACTCTGCCACGCAACCAGATTGCGCTCGACCACTCCGTCGTTGGCGGCGTTGTTGTAGTTTCCGGCCACCGAGAGTATGAGAAGGTTCGGATGAGGCTTTACGCTCACGGGCGCCGCCGTGTAGCACGAGTACGCATATGTGGCGAGAAGCTTGTCGGGGTGGACGGCGGCAACCTTTTCGGCAACGCTGTTCATGTACGCGAAGACCCGGTCCGTAAATGCGACGTAAGGCAGGGCCTTGCGTACGGGGAAGAACACGGTAACAGTGCCCTTCGCCGCATTCACAGGATCCATTTTGCGGCACTCTTCGCAAAGACACCAAGACGAAGATCCACCGTCGGGGAGGCAGAGCGACAAAGCCTTCTTGTCGGGAGCTTCATTGAACTCGGCAATCTTGCGGCGGGCGGTGATTTCGGCGAGTTCGGGATTGGAGAAACAGAACGTGGGACGTTCCAGATGCGTTCCGAGATGGAGATTGCGCGTACCATCGGGCTGGAGCGCAAAAAGTTTGGGCTTCGATTTGCGATATTTGGGATAGTAGTCCTTGTAGTAATGCCCCCACTGGTAGCCGTCGGATTCTCCCGGTTTGTCGGTTGTCATGGTCTTCATGTCGTTCATGCCGTGCCAGCGCCAGAAGTCGCGGTTGCCCGGATGGTCAATGTATTCGGGCTGGCGGTAGAGGCGGGCGCGACGGATCACGAGTGGCGTCGCGTCTTCGACGGAGATGTCGGGGAGGACAATCTTCGACTTCTTTGGGATTACCTTTCCAGATGCCCCGGGCCAGAGATATCGGAAGCCGAGCGCCTCCAGGAGATACGTGGTCGCGCGACTCTTGCCGGTATCTTCGCCTGCGAGAATGACCTTGTCGCCCTCGCGCCAGATCTTGAAGTATGCGCTCTCCCCGCGCGAAAAGCCTTTCGGGCAGGCAAGCGTGCGGTAGACGATAGCCGGCCCCTTCTCAGGAATGCTGGAGACTACTTCAAACTTGGCGCCGGACATCTGTTCAAGATGCCACTTGAGCTCTTCTGCGAGCTTTTTGCACTCGGACTCCTCGGGCAGAACGACGATTGCCGCCTTGACGGCGCCGTCGAGAACCGTGATCCCGTCGCCCAGAACCTTGGCCTTGCCGAGCTTCGGGCGCTTTTCGAAGGCGGTGGGCAACTTGAGGGTTCCCGGCGCACCGAGCGGAACGTTCACCCACTTCTCGCCTTCCGGCATCTTCGCAATGCCCTTTGCCTTAGCAAAAGCGGCGATGAACTTGTCCTGAAGCGCCTTCGCCTCGCGTCCTTCTGCCGTAAGGATGTCGTTTCCGGCGTCATCGGGGAACGAAAGAGGTTTCTTGGCCTTCTGGAAGTTTGCCAGCATCCGTCCGTAGGACTGATCGATGTAGATCACCTTGTCGCGCAAGGGATGGGGATTCCGGCGGCTGGGCTTGCCGAAGAGTTCGTTCATTGCGCTGCGTCCGGCGACAATCACGGTGCCGCCTTCAGCAAGGAACTTCTCCGCGGCCGCCCGAGCTTCGCCGCCGATCCAGTTCTTGCCTTTCGACTCTCCGCGGAGCTTCTCCCCGAAATACAGTACCGAATACTTGCCGTAATCTGCCGGCGCCACCCATTTGTCGGCCAGAAACACCGACTCGTATCGGCTCTGATCCACAATTCCCGACTTCATCGCCCGAACATCCGTGCCAAAACCCATCAGGGCCACCGGTTTGCCGTCCGCAAACGCAATTCCGGCAAGCAGAGCACCTAACGCCAACATTATCGACTTCTTCATATTCATTCTCTTTATTTACTTGTCTTAAACTTCTTCAAAATCTCTTACCGCACGAGCAGTACCGTTCCCTTTGGAGAAACGACGGCATAAAGCCCGTCCTCCTTCTCCTTCAGGCACACCGAAAATTTCGGGATGGCTGACGCATCTACAGTCAAGTTTTCGAGAGGCGCCGTGAAACCGCCAGACAGAATCTTCATCTCGCCGACTCTCGGCTTGTGGCCCGCCAAAGCCGAAAACACCACCTTTCCGCCACCCAAAAACTCAAGTTGCGTGGCCGAAAGCGAGGCGAACGTTCCATCGGCAAGCATATCCACCGTGATCGCAGCACCATCTTCAAGCGTAAGATTGCCCGATACGTCAGCGGCTGTGGATGCAAGACGGATTGCCGCCGCAGAGACAGATGCAACCGTCAGATTGCCTCCAACCGTCAGGCAATTTGTGACAACTACATCATTCCACGGAATCGACAAGCTCGCTCCGGCACCAACCGTAAGATTGCCGAACTTCCTGACCGTACGCGCATCATTGAACCACTTCGTACGGAGTGCAGTGTAGATGTTAGTACGTACCACGGGATCCAACGGATGGTCAAACACAATGTATTCCGCAATTTTCGTGCCTCCAAGAACGCGACGGTCGCTTGTCTTCGTATAGGAATAGGCAAAATGCGACGGAAGGATGAACCGGTCGCTCGATCCCGGCATGAGGAACTGCATTATATGGAAACCGGCGCCTGCCGTAGTGGTTTTCCATCCGGAAGAACGTCCATTCACATAAATCGAACCTTCTGTGATATCGTCATTGTAATTGTTGGCGTATGAAATGTACGGCCATGCATTCGCCCTAAGCTTTCCGCGGAATCCACGTTGAGAATCAGGATCGCAGATGTACGCCTGTCCAAACTCCCACTCTACCACATTTCCAGTGCCGGCCAGCGTCTTTACATCATCCGTGTCACGTACGACCGTAAAAAGTTCCCGCGCCGCAGACGTCATCCGCTTGCTCCATTTCATGCTCGCTCCGTATCCCGCACCATACCCCAATTCGTTGGTGTGTGATGCGACCTGAATGGGGCCGAAATCAATAACATTGCGGTTGTTGAGTTTCTCTTCAGATACGAACGGTCTGCGGTTCTCCGGATCGGGAAGCCAATTACCGAATTTTGTGGTTGACGCCGTGGCATGCACGCCGTTGGAAAGTACGTCATCCCAGCGATTGACGAAATTGGTTCCATTCTGCTCCTCCAGCGAAAGAGTCGACAATGCATCGGCATCAACGTGGAAGTATGCTTCGGGATTGAGAAGAGCATTCAACTCGAAGGAACCTATCTCCACCGTCAAATCTGCGCCTTCTGAAACATTAGCAATCTTGACAGACACTCCCGCCGCAAATTCCACATCTGCGCCAGGCGAGACGGAAAGGGAAGAAACAACATAAGACACAGTAAAACTGCCTCTCCATTTTGAATTCAGATATTCCTGGAGAGCTGTGCGGTCGGCATCATCAAGACGGTTGGTGAATATGAGATACTCGGCAAGGCGCTGCCCTCCGATTACATTGTTGTAATCCCTGGCGAACGAATTGACGCGTCCCGAGTAGTTTTTGTATTCCCCTTCCGTATCCTTGGGGTTTTCTTGGCAAGTCGTGAACCCGAGAAGAGACAGGCCATCGCCGCCAACTTTCCATTTCCCGGACATCCCTGCACTGTTCGTACCGGTCAGGCGCCCATTGAGGTATACACAGCCCAGCGCCCAACCGTAGGTATTGTTGTTGTCGTGAAATACGTTGCCTTCCTGATTGCTGCCCTTATTTCCTCGATAGTTCCCGGCACGATCCAGCGACGAAGATATATATGAGGCATAGTAGCCGCAATCCCCGGTATCTGGCGTGTCCGCAATTACCTCATATACTTCATACGCATTGGTGCATGTCTTGCTCCAGATCATCGTGGCGCCATAGCCGAGGGGCTCGCCCTGCTCGTTGGTGTGCGCTTTGGCCATTACCGGCCCGAAGTCGACAATCGGCAACCCGTTCTGCGTCACGTCGGAAATGAAGGCTCTACGGTTCTCGGGGTTGGTTCTCCAGGAGGGTCCTGCAAGGCAGTTGGTCGCAAACATTCCGTTACCGCGCACATCGTTCCAACGCACAACGAAGTTCGTACCATTCTGCTCCTCAAGTTCAAGCGTGTCGGCACGGGAAGCATCGACATGCAGAAACGCATCGGCGCAGACACGTGGCATCTGCCTGTCGAAAAAGAGCTTTCCTTCCTGCACATCGAAACGCACCTTGCTGTTGTCCATCTTCAGGATGCGGAGCTTTCCGTCGCCTGTCTTGGTAATCGTTCCGCGCGCGCCGGAGAGGCGTTCAATCACGGTCTCGGTGCCAGAGGCAACCTCTATTACTGCATTGGTATCGGCGATCAGCGACAGTTCCCGGATAAAAGAATCATCGGCAAAAGAAGGCAATGCGACGCAAAGTGACGCCGCAACGGCAAACCTTGAAAAACTTTTCATGGTGGACACAATCCTCCCTGCTTATCCTCTACATGCAACAACTACTCCTTAAACCGATTTAGAATGATAACAAATACATTTTTTTTTCAACTGAAAAGACACTAAAAATTGAAACAGCGGATTGCGCAGTTTGCCATAATAACGGACACTATCAACAAAGGCAGGCTGCAATGGCATTACCGCATTTCTAATCGAACACATTGCCGATTGAACAGGGAATACTCCGACACCTCTTTCCAGCGGACAGGGACGGGGTGACAGTCGCCACCCTGTTCCGCGGTCCACTTGAACGACTCATTTCAGAAATCGCCGTTGCACCCTTTGCTCACAGAGGTGTGGTATTTTTTCGTCAAAAAAATGATATCCAAACGTGTTCAATAAAGTCACATCAATAAACTATTGCACTTTCTCTTTTGCGCGGCGGCCGTCTGCAAGAAGTTCTCTCAACGCACCGGCGTCGCCGGAACGGATTGCGTCCCTGTATCCGCCAAGACGCTCGATGAGCCGCGTAAGCACCGCATCCAGCGCAGTGGCGTTGGAGAGGAAGAGATCGGTCCAGATGTCAGGATCGACCGTTGCGACGCGCGTCATGTCCTGATAGCTTCCCGCCGAGAAACCAAGATGCTTCCGCGAAAGCGGATCTCGCACGTATGCGGACGACACCACATGCGCCAGCTGGCTCGTGTAGGCGATCATCTCATCGTGCCTTGCGGGATCCGTCACCACAAATCGCGCAAATCCGATCTCCGAAAATATCGACTTGAGCCACTCCACTGTCACCTCAGACGTGGACGCGTACGGAGTGAATATCATCGATGCGCCATTGAAGAGATCGGCTGCGGCATTCGCATATCCGCTCCGCTCCTTCCCGGCCATCGGATGTCCGCCCACATACGTCCACGCCGAACGCGCCGCCAGCTCCCGCAACGCATCGCACACGACTCCCTTTACGCCGGCCGCATCGGTCACGACCGCACCATCCGCAAAATCCAGCGCATGCTCCCTTATCCATGGCGCAACCATGAGCGGCGGCAGACACACTATCACAAGCGAGCACTCGCGTATCTCGTCCTTCGACGCATCCTTCAGGTTCAGCACCTTGTGACCTTCGCGCAGAAAGGCCTTCTCGAACGAACCGCCGATAAGCCCCATGCCCCTGACGCCTATTGTCATCGCATCTCCTTCCTGCGTTCAAGCACCGCATCGTACACGGCGATTGCGGCGGCGGCCTCCACGCACGGAACGGCGCGAAGCACGACGCACGGATCATGCCGACCCTTCACGACGAGTTTGGCAGGCTCTGTCTTTCCCAGATCGACGGAATCCTGCTCCTTTGCGATGGATGGCGTCGGCTTGAACGCCACACGGAACACGACCGGAGCGCCTGTGGAGATTCCGCCCAGGATTCCGCCCGCATGGTTCGTAGCCGGAACGACTCTGCCATCCTCCACGCGGTATGGATCGTTGTTTTCGCTGCCCTTGAGTCCGGCGACTGCGAACCCGTCGCCGAACTCAATCCCCTTGACCGCCGGAATGCCGAACGCAGCCTGTGCGATGCGGTTCTCCAGACCACCGAACATCGGATCGCCGACGCCGACCGGCAGTCCGCGCACTTCAGCCTCGACGATTCCGCCGACCGAATCCCCTTCGGCCCGCGCGGCGGCGATTGCGGCCTCCATCTTCGCGGGATCTGTCTCGCCGCCGATGCGCACCGCCCTTGCAGAGACTGTCACGCCCATCTTTTCAAGCTGCTGGATCGCGATCGCGCCCGCAATGCACAAGGGCGCGGTGAGGCGCCCGGAGAAATGTCCGCCGCCTGCGCGGTCCTGGTGCCCGCCGAACTTCACCTCCGCCGGGAAGTCCGCGTGCCCCGGACGCGGAACGTTCGCCAGGTTCGCATAGTCCTGCGAGCGGGTGTCGGAATTGCGGATGACCGCCGTTATCGGCGCACCCGTCGCCACTCCGTTCTTCACGCCGCACAGGAACTCCGGAGCGTCAGCTTCGCGCCTCGCGGTCGATAGCGCATCGCGCCCAGGCGCACGCCGCTCCATG
Organism: Kiritimatiellia bacterium; assembly: GCA_045595285.1. Classification (GTDB taxonomy): domain Bacteria; phylum Verrucomicrobiota; class Kiritimatiellia; order RFP12; family UBA1067; genus UBA1731. The sequence continues at coordinate 26,005 of JAZOAC010000171.1, forward strand.
AAGGACTGAAGCGCCGCCGCATCAATCTCGGAGCCTGCGGGAAGCCCTTCGATCGTGACGCCGATCGCAGCCGAGTGCGACTCCCCGAATATCGATATCCGGTAATTGTCTCCGTAGGAACTGCTCATTTTCCAACCCTTTCCAGACTTTCGAAATCCCGCCAGAAACCGGGATATGATTTTGCCACGACGGACGCGTCGTTCACGGTGACTGGGCCGGACGCCCCGCACGCAAGCACGGCGGCGGACATCGCGATGCGATGATCACCCTTCACATCCACTTCGCCGCCCGGCAGATCGGCGACGCCCTCAATTGTCAGAGTGTCGCCATCGACCGTCGCCCTGCCGCCGACCGCGTTCACCATCGCCGCCGTCGACTCAAGCCTGTCGCTCTCCTTGATGCGAAGACGGCCGCAATTCACGAACCTTGCTACACCCGGTCCGTACGCCGCATGCGCGGCAAGCGCGGGTATGAGGTCCGGCACAGGCGACGCATCGACGACCGGAGCATCGAGAAGCTCCACGACGGCGCGGTCGCCCTGCGCGGAATCCGCATTGAGTCCATCCACATCGGCACCCATCGCCAGAAAGAACGCGGCCTGCGACCAGTCTCCCTCGACTTCGCGTCCTCCGGCAATGGAGTAGCGCTGTCCGCCGCGGATCCTCCAATGTCCTGCATCCGGTTTCTCGATGACGATTCCGGCATCCTTCAGGACATGTTCCGTCAGATCGACGTATGCGGAGCTTTCGAATTTCCCTTCAACGACAATCTCGCTGTCCCAATCCGCGAGAGGCAACGCCATCAGCAGACCCGAGACGAACTGCGACGAGACGTTTCCGGGAACGGCATACCTGGATTTCCTTTCGAACGGCATCTGAGGACGCTCCGCAAGACGTCCTTCGCAGATGAAGCGCCCCTTCCATCCCATGACGCCTGCAATGGGCGTGAGGAAGCGAAGCGTGGAACCGCTCTCGCCGCACGGCCATTCCGTTTCCCCGGACATCATCGCCTTCAGGCACCTGCGCGTCGCCTCCGTGTCGCGGGACTCGCCGCGGATGACAGGCTCCTCGACGCCGCTGAGAATCGCGGCTATCAGTTCGCGATGCGCTATCGACTTTGACGACGGCACGGTCACGCGACCGCGCCGCATTCCCGGAAGTATGGTTTTGCGGCATGCTTCAGACTGCATCTTCAACGACCTTTCCTATCTCTGGAAGCGGCGTCCTGCGGACGGCGCAGACGCCGATGGACTGCGGGAGCACGAAGTCTATCGAGTCGCCCTCCACCTTCTTGTCGCCGAGAATCGCCTCCGCGATATCGGCGGCGGCGAATCCCGTGCGCCCGTCATACCCCATGGCCGAAACGAGAGATTCGATGCGCGCACAGTCCTGCGCCGGAAGAACGCCGCATTTCGCCGCCGCGCGCGAAGCCATCGCGATGCCCGTGGCGACTGCGCGTCCGTGGGATATCCCGTAGCCGCTCAACAGCTCTATCGCATGCGCGAACGTGTGGCCGAGGTTCAGCAGCTTGCGTGCGCCCGACTCCTTTTCGTCCACCTCCACGATGTCGCGCTTCATTCCTATGCAGGCGGAGATCTCCCGTTCGCCTATCGGTGCGAGGGGATTGGATTCAAGGAGCCCGAACAGTCCGGCGTCGCCGAGTATCGCGTACTTCAGCACCTCGCCCATGCCGTCCATGCGCCAATCGTCCGGAAGCGTGTCGAGAAACCGGAGATCGCAGAACACGGCGCGCGGCTGGTGGAACGCCCCGACAAGATTCTTGCCGGCGGCAATGTCAACGCCGGTCTTGCCGCCGACGGACGAATCGACCATCGCCAGAAGCGACGTCGGCATCTGCACGAAGTCGATCCCCCGTTTGTACGTGGCGGCGGCGAATCCGGCAAGGTCGCCGGTCACGCCGCCGCCGAGCGCAAGCGCGATGTCCGTACGGTCAAGGCGCTTCGCGGCGAGAAAATCTATCAGCGATGCGTACGTGGCGAGGTTCTTGGAGCTCTCGCCCGCGGGGAAGGTGAACTTCTCCACCTTCAGTCCCGCCGCAGCCAGGCGGGATACGACGGATGCGGAGTGAAGCCCATCGACATTGGAGTCTGTGACGACGGCAACCTTCCTTACGCGCCGGAGACTGCCGCAGATGAAGTCTGCGGCGGACTCCGACGCACCGGCGCCGACCGTCACGTCATATCCCGTCGATGTGTTTATGTGGATGTTCGTCATGGCATGCGGCCTGCGGCTCACTTCTCGGAATACGCGCCAAGGAAGGTGAAGCGCTCTATCTCGGGATCCATCGAGAAGCCGGAGAGCATCTTCACCACGCGCGGATCATGCGGGGTCGCCTCGAAGTCGAAGATGAAGCGGAATTCGAAGTCGGAGCCGGGCACGGGGCGGGACTCGAGCTTCGTGAGGTTGACGCCTGTCGCGGCGAACTTCACGAGCACGTCGGTAAGCGCGCCCGGACGGTGGTTGAGGCTCATCATCACCGAGAACTTGTCCGCATCGGGATAGATCTCGTTGCGCTTCGAGATGCAGATGAAGCGCGTGTAGTTGCTTGCCGTGTTTGAGATGTCCTCCTTGATGACCTCAAGCCCGTACAGCTCCGCGCATTCGCGCGATGCGATGACTGCGACGTCCTTTCTGCCGGAGTTCGCGACCGCGGCAGCGGCGGCGGCCGTGTTCGTGGCGGGGACGGCCCTGATTCCCGGAAGCCCGTGCAGGAACTCGGAGCACTGCGCAATGGCGTGCGGATGGCTGGAGATCTCCTTCACATCCTCGAGTTTCGTTCCGCGCGGAGCGAGAAGCACATGGCGGATGCGGAGCTTCACCGCACGCACGATCTTGAAGTTGTGCTTCGCCATGAGATCATACACGGCGGTGACGCTTCCGGCGGCCGAGTTCTCGATGGGAAGCACGCCGTAGTCGCACATCCCCTTTTCGACGGCGGAGAACACGTCGTCAAACCCTTTGAAGTAGAAGATCGTGGGGAAGTTCACCAGACGGCACGCCGCCTGCTGGGAGTAGGCGCCCTCGACGCCGGGACACGCCACCGATGCGGAGGACGGAAACGTATCCGGCGTGGCGGTGGTCGCCTCGGATATCGCCTTGGCGAACGCGCTGTCCCCCGCGAGCTCGGCGCGCTGACGCCCGCGCGAGATCGACATGAGCGTGGTGAACATGAGCCGCGCCTCGTTCTCGAGGTCCGGTCCGACGGCCTTGGCCACCTTTGCGAGGATGCTGCGTTCGCGCGCCGGATCCTGCACCGGCTCCGAACTTTCGCGCTTCACGTCGGCCATCCGCTCGGAGGCCTCCATCCTGCGCACGAAGAGCTTCACGAGCTCGTCGTCTATCTGGTTGATTTCGTTTCTTACCGATTCTTTCGTGTCGTTCATTTCAGGCTCTCCTCCATGCGTAGGGACGGATTGCGTTGAGTTTCTTCATCATCTCCGCGAACATCGCGGGCGTCTGGCTCTGCACGCCGTCGCAGAGTGCGCGGGGCGGATTGTTGTGCACCTCGATGATGAGCGCATCCGCGCCCATCGCCGTCGCACCCATCGCGCAGGGCTCGACCAGATGCGCGTAGCCGGTGGCATGGCTCGGGTCTATGACGACCGGGAGGTGCGAAAGCCTCTTCAGCACCGGGATGACCGTGAGGTCGATCGTGTTGCGGGTGGCCGTCTCGAACGTGCGGATTCCGCGTTCGCAGAGCATCACGTTCGGGTTGCCGCTCGCCATGATGTACTCGGCGCTCATGAGAAGCTCCTGGAGCGTGGCGCTCATGCCGCGCTTGAGGAGGATCGGCTTCTGGGTCATGGATCCGACCTCCTTGAGAAGATCGAAGTTCTGCATGTTGCGCGCGCCGATCTGGATCACGTCGACATCGTTGAAAAGGGGGAGATGTTCGATGCTCATGAGCTCCGTCACTATCGGAAGGCCGGTTTCCCTCTTCGCCTCGAGAAGGATGTCGAGCCCCCGCTTTCCGAGACCCTGGAACGCATACGGGGACGTGCGCGGCTTGAACGCGCCGCCGCGGAGCATCGTCGCGCCCGCGTCCTTCACGCCCCTGGCGACCTCCACCATCTGCTCCACGGACTCGACGCTGCAGGGGCCCGCGATGACCTGGAACGAACCGCCGCCGACCTTCACGCCCGAGCAGTCCACAACCGTGTCGTCCGGCTGGAACTTGCGGTTCGCCGCCTTGTACGGCTCCTGAATCCGCTGAACGCTCTCCACCACGCTCAGGGCCTGGACGAGCCCGACGTCCATCTTTGCGACGTCGCCCACGCAGCCGATGAGCGTCTCGTGCTCGCCTGCGCTTATGTGCGGCGTGATCTTGCGTTCCTTCAGCCAACCGACCAGGCTGTCCACCTGCTTCGGATCGGCATCCTTCTTCAGTATGATTATCATTTTCTTTTTCCTTCTTTGGAACAGTTGATTGATTTCAAAAAACAAAAACGGCCTCACTCTCTTCCGGAGCGGGCCGCTTGCCAACCATCAGGCTGCTACGCCATTCAAGCACACGCGAGACCGCTCCGGACACTAAAGCCGAAGTAGTAGTAAAAGCGCGTAAACTCGAAACGGTTGTTCATTGCCTTATTCTTTCCAAAACGGCGCGAATTGTAGCACATCCGATTTTCCGGCGCAACATGTTTTTGATGTTTTTTGATGCTTTCAGGATCTTCGCAATCGGTCAGATTGTGGCATGTGGTATAATCACGCGCATGTCAACAAACAATATATTGGCCGACTCATTTTCCGGAAACCGCATTCTGTTCCTTGATGGAGGAATGGGAACGCAGCTGCAGTTAAAAGGACTCCAGCCGGGCGAGACGCCGGAAACATGGAACCTGACAAGACCAGACGACATCCGCGCCGTCCACGAATCGTATCTTGCATCCGGCGCTGATGTCGTGTACACGAATACGTTCGGCGCAAACCGCGCAAAATACCATGGCGACATTCCCCTGTCCGATATCATAGAATCCGCAATATCGATCGCAAGGGATGCCGCAAACGCGGCCGGCGGAGAACGTTTTGTCGCCCTTGACGTCGGCCCCACAGGACGGCTTCTCAAGCCCGCCGGCGATTTCGAGTTCGACGCCGCATACGACGCCTTCGCAGAGCAGGTCTCCATCGGCGCAAAAGCCGGCGCCGACATTGTCGCCATCGAGACAATCAGCGACACATACGAACTCAAGGCAGCCGTGCTGGCGGCAAAGGAAAATTCGTCACTTCCGGTGATCGCCACCGTCGCGCTCGGCAACGATGGACGTCTGCTCACCGGAGCCGATGTCGAATGCGTGGCCGCCATACTGGAGGGTCTTCGCGTTGATGCAATCGGGTTGAACTGCGGATTCGGCCCAGACTTGATGCTGCCGTTCGTAAAGCGTCTCGCTCGTGCGACATCGAGGCCCCTAGCGGTCAAGCCAAACGCCGGACTGCCTAAAGCCGAGGACGGCCGCACCAAGTTCACTGTCGGACCAGAGGATTTTGCGAAGGATGTCCATGAGTTGGTCAAGGCCGGCGCGACAATCGTTGGCGGCTGCTGCGGGACCTCACCCGATCACATAGCGGCACTGTCCCGTCTTCTGAAATCCGGCGAAGCCGCACACGTCATCCCAAGAGACGCTGCCTTATCCCGCACCGTAATCGCATCCGGATCGCGTACGCTCGAGATTCCGTTCAATGATTCCATCATAATAGGAGAGCGCATCAACCCCACCGGGAAGAAAAAACTGAAGGCCGCACTGACTGAAGGGGATGTCGCATACGTCCTGCGCGAAGCCGTAAGCCAGACCGAGGCGGGGGCGCATGTATTGGACGTGAACGTGGGAGTGCCGGGGCTGGACGAACCAACCGTCCTGACTTCAACGGTGCAGGCCGTGCAGAGCGTCACTGACCTTCCTCTTCAGATCGACACCTCAAACACCGAGGCGCTTGAACGCGCGCTTCGCAGCTACAACGGGAAAGCTCTTGTGAACTCAGTGAACGGGAAAGAGGAGTCGCTCTCATCCGTCCTCCCGCTCGTGGCAAAATACGGCGGCGCCGTCGTTGCGCTCACGCTCGATGAATCCGGCATTCCGGAAACCGCCGAAGGCAGGTTTGAAATCGCGAGGAAGATCGTGACTCGCGGACTGGAACACGGATTGACGCCGGATGACTTCGTCATAGACGTTCTCTGTCTGGCGGTAAGCGCGGAGCCTTCAAGCGCGAACGTAATACTGGACGCAATGCGCCTTGTCCGTGAAAGGCTTGGATGCAGGACATGCCTTGGAGTATCGAACATATCGTTCGGACTGCCCTCCCGTCCGTTCCTGAACGCCACCTTCTACACGCTCGCCCTTAACGCGGGCCTGTCGGCCGGGATCATCAACCCGCTTTCCGCGGAGATGATGACGGCCTACCGTGCATATCGTGCCCTCACGGGGAAGGATGCACAATGCGCGGAATGGATCGAACATGCACCGGCGCCGCAGATTGCCACCATGCCAAGCGAAGAGCGTCCCCGCGAACCGAAGGCCAAAAACGAGAAACGGTTCGACGAACCATCGGAGCTTTTCAACTCAATCCGCCACGGATTCAAGATCGATGCCGCAGCACAGGCAAAGGTCTTGCTCTCTGGCGGCAAGCCACCGCTCGCAGTCATAGGCGAAGACATTGTGCCTGCGCTTGAGACCGTCGGCAGGGGATTCGAGTCCGGAACCATATTCCTGCCACAGCTTCTGATGGCGGCAGACGCGGCCGGTGCGGCATTCGACGAGGTGCGCTCCGCCCTGCCCGCCGATGCCGTGGCTGACAAGGGCAAGGTTATTCTTGCCACCGTCAAGGGAGACATCCATGACATCGGCAAGAACATCTGCCGCGCCCTGCTCGAGAACTACGGCTTCAAGGTGATAGACCTGGGTCGCGATGTGCCGCCCGAAACGATCGTGGCGGCGGCAAAGCGCGAACAGGTGCACCTTGTCGGACTCTCCGCGCTCATGACAACGACAGTTGGATTCATGGAAGAGACGATACGGGCGCTGCATGCGGAGGTCCCCGGATGCGAAGTGACCGTGGGTGGCGCGGTACTGACGGCGGAGTACGCCGCGAGCATCAAGGCCGACCACTACACAAAGGATGCGATGGAACTGGTTCGTCTCGCAGAGAAAGTCCTCGCTTGATTCAAGCCGCACCGGGAGTAAAGACGGCTCGACCGACCCAACAGCACGCACTTACACGCATTGCGGATTCGTTCACTTGGTCCGACTGCGGATTGCGGAGTGTGGATGCGGAAACATCCTATGGGTCAGAGAGGTTGCCTGAATCATATCTCCGCGGCGGCATTCATATCGGCAAGCGTGACCCTTCCGTCATAGAGGGCCTTGCCGACAATCGCAGCGCGGAGATTCGGCTTGCCGAGCGCCATGAGGTTCTTGACGTCCTGAGGCGACGAAACGCCGCCCGACGCCGTGATGTCGCACGTGGGCGCCGCATCGCAGATCGCCGCCATCTGGGCTAGATTCGGTCCACCAAGCATTCCATCCGTGGCGGTATCCGTGTAGATGATCGTCTTCACGCCAAGCGAAGCGACGGCGTGGGCAAGCTCCACCGCAGACGTCTTGGACGTCTCAACCCAACCCTTCGTCTGCACGAAACCGTCGCGCGCATCGATCCCTACCGCAATCCTGTCGCCGTAAATCTCGACGGAGGACGTGAGAAATTCCGGATCCTCAAGCGCCGCAGATCCGATAATCGCGCGCGAGGCTCCCGCGTCGAGCACCGCGGCCAGCGCCTCGGGCGTACGAAGCCCGCCGCCAACCTCCACCGGACCTCCAAACGCCTTGATTATCTCGGATATGACCTCCGCATGTTTCGGCGTGCCGGCGAAAGCGCCGTCAAGATCGACGACATGAAGTTCCCTGCCGCCTTGGCGCATCCAGTCCGCCGCCTGAGCCGCTGGATCGTCGCCGTACACCGTAACGTCATCTTCACGTCCCTGACGCAGACGCACGCATTTGCCGCCCTTGAGATCGATAGCTGGTAGAATAATCATAACTTTGGTGATGATAAATGAGTAATGAGAGATGGGTATGGGTAAATCAGATCGTTCCCTTGGAGGACGGGACGCCCTTCTCGCGCGGATCCTTTGCGACGGCCTGCCGCAAAGCCCTCGCGAACGACTTGAAAATCCCCTCGCACACATGGTGGGCCTCATCTCCGTACACCTCGCGCAGATGCACATTGAGACGCCCCTCCACCGATACCGCACGGAAGAACTCTTCGAGAAGCTTCACCTCGAAATCGCGCACCATCATGTGCTTCTTGCCGGAGGCAAACACCACGAACGGTCTGCCGCCGAGATCGATGGATGTTTCGCAAAGCGCCTCGTCCATCGGGATTGAGGCGAATCCATAGCGCGTGATGCCCTTGCGGTCGCCCAACGCCTGATTCAGCGCCTGCCCAAACACAAGGCCGACATCCTCGACCGTATGGTGATAATCGACATCAAGATCGCCCGCCGCCTTCACCGTAAGGTCGATGAGCGCATGCTTCTTGAGAAGGTCAAGCATATGGTTGAAGAAACCGATGCCCGTATCGACGGTCCCCTTTCCGGTACCGTCAAGGTTCAGGCTCAAGGAAATCTTCGTTTCCTTCGTATTTCTCTTTACCGCAGCTTTTCTCATGTCAGAAACTCCTTAACAACGCAAATTATACCATATGCCGCAATGATGGGCGCATCATCACGATCAGGCGGGCTTGTAGCCGTCCTTCAGCGTCACCGTGCGGTTGAACACGGGAGCGCCAGGCTTGGAATCCACGGCGTCAGCGCAGAAATATCCGGTACGCTCGAACTGGAACGACTCGCCTGGCTTGGCATCGCCAAGCAGCGGCTCCACATATGCTGTGACCGTCTTCAGCGAATCCGGATTGAGATACTTGAGGTAGTTTTCGCTACCTTCCTTCATCGGATCGGGGTCGGTGAAGAGACGGTCGTACAGACGCACCTCCGCCGGGACGCCGCTTGCGCAGTCGACCCAGTGTATCGTGCCCTTCACCTTGCGCCCGTCGGGAGCGTTGCCGCCCCAAGACCCTTCGTCCCACGTGCAGTGGATTTCGGTGATGCGGCCATCCGCATCCTTCTCGAAGGATACGCACCTGACGATGCATGCACCGCGCAGGCGCACTTCGCCGCCCGGGACGAGGCGGAAGAACTTCTTCTCCGGCACCTCCATGAAGTCTGCACGGTCGATCCATATCTCCCTGGAGAACGGCACCTTGCGCACGCCGGCAGACTCGTCGACGGGATTGTTGGGGAGCTCAACCTCTCGCACACCCTCAAAATTGTCTATCACAAGCCTGACCGGATCAAGCACCGCCATGCGGCGAAGCGCGGTGCGGTTCAGTTCCTCGCGCACACACCACTCGAGCAGCGCGGGATCGGACTCGCTCTCCATCTTCGACACGCCGATGCGGTCGCAGAATTCGCGGATCGCACCGGGCGTGAATCCGCGGCGGCGCATTCCGCACACGGTCGGCATGCGGGGATCGTCCCATCCGGCGACATGCCTCTCCTCGACGAGTTTGAGCAAAAGACGCTTGGACATCACGGTCCACGTGATGTTGAGACGTGCGAATTCGCGCTGCTGCGGACGGATCTTCACACCGTTGCGGACGACGAGCAGTCCCTGTTCGTCAAGACGGTCCACCACCCAGTCGTAGAGCGGACGGTGCACCTCAAACTCGAGCGTGCACATCGAATGGGTCACGCCCTCGAGCGCATCCTCGATCGGATGGGCGAAATCGTACATCGGATACACGCACCACTTGTCGCCCAGATGGTAGTGCGACACGTGGCGGATGCGGTAGAGCACGGGATCGCGGAAATGGATGTTGGGCGAAGACATGTCGATCTTCGCGCGCAGGCACCACTCGCCGTCGGCGTACTTGCCGTCGCGCATGTCGTGAAAAATCTCAAGGTTGCGCTCGGGCGAGGTATCACGGGAAGGCGACGCACGTCCCGGCTTGTCCGGCACTCCGCGGTATTCCTTCCACTCTTCCTGCCCAAGATTGCAGCAGTACGCCTGACCGCGGCGGATAAGCTCCTCGGCGATGGCGTACATCTGATCGAACATGTTGCTGGCGTTGTAGAATCCGGGCTCGCCGGAATCGCCCTCTCCGGACCACTCGAAACCGAGCCAGCGGATGTCGTTCTTGATGTTCTCGGCGTATTCGTCCGATTCCTTGGCCGGGTTCGTATCGTCAAGGCGCAGGTGGCATTCGCCGCCGAACAGTGCCGCCATGCCAAAGTCCACACACACAGCCTTTGCGTGGCCGATGTGGATGTACCCGTTCGGCTCCGGCGGGAAACGCGTGACCACTTTGCCGCCCGTGCGGCCTGCCGCGACGTCAGCATCTATCCACTGACGGAGAAAATGTCTGCTAGTATCCGACTCTTCCATCTTTCAATATCCAATTTCTGTGAAAAATAAAGGTAAATTATATCGCCAATCACCATCCAATGCAACTGTTTCACCGTCTGCCCCATTTTTTGTGGATCGAGCGCCATTTATGATACCGTCCGTCCACGCCACCGACGCACACGACTTCGCATTACATGTTCCGTATCACGTTCGAGCGGGTGTCGGATATGCTCGTCATCAGGTTCGTGGCCGTGGAGTACGATTCGTCGCGACGGTCGACCAACGACTGCAGACGCGTCATGTCGGTCTGCGCCTCGTTGTTCAGCCCGTCTATCTCCGACTTCACAAGCTGCAGCGCCTCTTCGCACTCATAGCGATAGAACTTCACATCCTTGGGCCCTCCATCGTTGATGAGGTCCCAAAGTATGTTCAGTTCGCCATCCGTAAGGCCGTTCAGGTCATACGTGTCGTCATTCTCGTCGTCCGAAGGATAGCGCGCCTGCAATTCGGTAAGAGCGGCGAGAATGCGTCCGAGAGAGTCTAGACGCGCGTTGCGCTGCTGGATGCGCACGGTAAGCGGCTCGACCTCGCCTTCGACCGCAACGGCACGGTTCTTGGAGAACTTGACCATCAGATCCTGAAAGTCCATCATCTCCGTCCTGGAGTTCAAGGTGATGTTGTAGTCGCCCGCCTTGACTCCCCAACGGTTTTCGATGTTGTCCAATTCCACCATGTCTATCGTTGCCATGACCACTCCCCTCAACCCATGTTCCCAATCAGCGTAGATGCCGTCGAGTTTATCTTCTGCACAAGCGACGCCGCCGTGGAAAAGGCGTTGTCTCGCTTCGACACGAGAGACTGCATGGTGACCATGTCCTGCTGCATCTCGTTCGTCTCGTAGTCGATCTCGTACTGGACGGCGGACTGCGCCATCATCGCATCGTCGCGACGGACCTTGCCGTCGTCATTCACCGGCAGTTTCAGATCGGCATTCGTACCTCGCCGATACTTGTCAAGAATCTGTGCCGCGGACTTCAGGTCCGGATCGTGCCTCGACAGATCATCGCTCTCCGGCTTCTCAGCCGGAAGGGAGGCCACCGCCTTCACAATGACTGAAAGCGCCCAGCCGAGCTCGTCAAGCTTCCGCTGGCGCGCCTTCAGTACGGCGGCATAGGCGGAGGTCTCCGCCTCGATCGCATTCGCCTCCTGAAACATCGCGACCGAGGCGGCCTTCACGTAGTCGCAGTTCGGGACACCCTCCACGGTGTAGTCCTTCTGCTGGACTCCGTATACGCTCAGCCCTTCGATCGGCACCGACTCGACCAACGCCATTGCAAACCCTCCCTACGCATGGATGGCGTCGCGCATCGACTGGACCTCCGCCTGCAGGACAGCGCGCATCAACTGGATTACCGAATCTATGAGACTCTGGCACTGGGAGAACAGATCCTTCGCCTGATCGAGCATCTCCTGCGCCCTCTGCTGCTGCGCACCCTCCTCTGTGGCTTCCGCGCTTATCATCTGCGACATGCTTGAGACGCATCCCTGCGCCACATTCCCTATTGCGGTGATCAGGTCGCCGAACATGCGAGCGCGATTCTCGATGTGCTGACCCTTCATGTATCCGGCATCATGCTGCATTACCGCACTCGCTTGATTGTAGTTTGACTGAGCGAGCAACAGATCGTCGGTAAGCTGCTGAGGCGTGGAGTTCTGGGCGATTTCGTTTGCGGCATAGGCCTCGGCATATGCTATCTCCTCCGGAGTTGAAGCCGGATTGCTGCGGATGTCGGCAAGCTCGCTCTTCACCTGCGTGCGGAACAGCATCTGCTTGTCCGCGAGCACTGCTTTATTCTGTGGAATCTCCGCATTGAGCCTGTCATATGTCGCCTGCTGTCCTTCCGTCAGCGAAGTGTTCTTCTCTTTCAGCGCCTGCAGCTCGGCAAGTTCTCTTTCGTCGGCTTCGATCTTGACCTTGATCTCGTTGATTTCGGTCCTTGTCGCCTGCGAGTCGTTGAACGTCCCCTCGACCTTGGCTTTCGTGGCGGGATCGACCCTCTGGGAAATCCTGTCGAGATTCGCCTGGGCGTCCTGCGGCTTGCACTGAAGCTCCGCCATCTTGAGTTCTGCCTTGGCCTTTTCCAGTCCGGACATCTTGTGGGAACCCATCTGCTTGCAGAAACCCTTGCCCTGATATGTCAGGTTTGCGGCCTGCACGCCAACCTGAACCGCGCACACGACGACGCTGCATATCAACCCGGTGATGGCGGCGGAGCGCTGCATGTCAGCCTGGTTCTGAATGCTCTTCTGCACCTGGACGTTCTCGGCCTGGCGCACATCGCGCGCGGCATCGCGCATCCTCTGTCCGCACTCGACCAGAAGCGCCATCAGGGCGTAGATGTCGAACATCACCGACTGCGACGCCTTGGAGTCGGCGATTGTTGATGCTCCGCTTGCCGAGAGCGCCCCTTCAAGGACGCCCAGCTGCGCCGTCAATTCGTCGCAGAACGCCTTGATTTGCGCATCCGAAAGATTCAGCATGGACTGATCGCCGATCTTGGCGCAGAAACCGGCAAGCAGGCTCTCATCGATTTCGGCCGGATTGTCCAGCATCGGCATGGACAGCGCAACGGTGCGCACGGAGCCGCTGTCGTTGACCGTGAACGTAAGCCCGACATTCTGGGCGTCGGTGCTGACATTCACCGCATCGATCCTTGTCGTGGACTCCTGGGAGTTCACGGCATTGAGGATGCTGTCCCAGTTCAGTCCGGCATTCTCCATTCCCGTCAAATTAACGCTCATTGGGATGTTCCTTTCTGTTTAAGCCATCTGCCCCATCTGCTTGGCGATTTCGCTTTCCGTATCGATGGCGGAGTTGATTATCGCCGCGATGTCGGAATAGATGTTCTGGATCTGCTCCATGATCTTTTCCAGTTCCTCCTGGGTCTCTTCGAGCCGCTGGCGCATGACGGCAAGGAACTTGTCCATCTCTGTCGTCTCGGCCTTGAGCATCCCCGCCTCGTAGTTCTCCGCGGCCGCCACCCCTCCGGCGACGGTCGCGCCGACGCCAATGGCGCCGCCCATGATCTGCGCGCCGCTCTGGATCGACTTCGCCGTAGCCATCGCCGCGGTGACCGCCACCTGCGAAGCGCCCTTGATGAGCCCCTGGATTGCGTTTCCGCCAAATCCAGCCCCGAGAGAGATGGCGATCATCGCCACGGCCATCGCGACGGCGGCGACGATCTGCGCAGCCTGTTCGCTCATGCCCATGTCCTTCAGCGCCTCGGCCAATTTTTCGGTGATTTTGTCCATGGCGCCAGTCTCGCTCAGGATGCACATCCCGACGGCAACCACGGCTCCGGCGACCGCGCCAACCGCCACTCCGCCCGTGGCGACGCAGGCCGCGACGGCAATCGCCACGGCGACTGCAGCCATGAGCCAGCCGAATATGCGGGTAAGAAGGTTCGACTTGGCGGCCTTGTCCATCTGCTCGAGCGACTCCTTGATCTTATCCATCTGCTCGGCATGTCGCTGATCCATCTCGCTTTGCTGGAGCGCAATGCGCTCTTTCGCAAGCTCGGCCTGATGCTTGTCGGTCTCGAGCTGGAGATATGAAATGAGCTTTTCAAGGTCGACGGCCTTCTGGTTGGCGTCATCGGGATTGTCGAGAGCCGGAATGCCCGTTGCGCCGGTCGCAGTGCCGACATCGGACGTAGCCGCAGGCGCTGCGGCATTTGTGACGCGGACGCTCGCCTGACTCGCGAGAAGTCCGGCGATCTCCTTCGCCAGCACCTGCGCATCCTCCGTAAGCCCCATGGCCTTGGCCATGTCGCCTACCTGATTCACGAAGATCGGACGCTGAGACATCCTCTCGTTCACACCTGGTACATCACTCATGTTTCGCCTCCTTTTCCGTCTCAGGGGGTTTGTGAGCCTGACATTCCGGCACCCGTCACTTGTCGCCGTCGACAAGCGCCTTCAGTTCGGCGGCTTTCGCGCGGTATTCACGGCCGCGCTCCGTATTCTCCGGGGCGAACCGCTCCAGCGCCGCAAGCGCAGAGGACGCATTCGCCCTGTCGCCAAGCGCCAGATAGCATTCCGCCGCGTGGTACTGAGGTTTCGGATCCTTGATGTCGAGGAAGGACGCGTAGGCATACGCCGTGATCGCGCCCTGATACTGCTTCTTCACCTGAAGCACCGCCCCCATTCCAATCCAATACTTTGGATTGAAATGATCAAAAAGCACAAGAAACTTGAACACCTTCTCGGCGTTCTCAATATTGCCGGTCTGGTAGAAATTGAAGCCAAGGGAATACACCGCCTCCATCTCGGCGTCTGTGATGCCCTTGAGCTCGCGGACCGTAGTCATGTCGCCGGCGATCTTCTTCGCGGCCTCCTCTATCATTTCCTTGTTTACTTCCATCTCTCGACTCCTTTTGCTTTTACGACATCTGCATTATACCAAAACTCCCCCATCACCCATCTCTCACACATGATCCATGTGGCGATCTTCAATTTCGTCGACCATCTTTCCGTCGAGACGCTTCAGGGCGTCGATGATCACATCCTCCACGAAACGCACAGGTGAAATGTCATGTTTCTTGTCGTCTTCCTCTATCTCCTCGTGAAGATGATCGACATCGTCGACGGACAGTTTAAGTGCATCGCGCAGCGCCGCAAGACTCGCCGTGTCTAGGGATTTCACAAGCTCGTCGAACTTGCTCTGCTTTTCGTTCACAACCCTTTCAGAGGATTCGTACTTCCCTTTTGCCGCGTCATATTCCGCCTTTGCCGAATCGTAGGCCCTTTGGGCGGAATCAAGACGGTTCTTCGCAGCGTCCAGCTCACCCTGGGTGGCATTGGGATTGTTCCGGACGCTGGACAGCGCATCCCTTGCGCCGCTGAGTTCCGATTCCTTCGAATTGAGATCTCTCGCCTTGGCCTCATACACGGCCTTGTCCGCATCCCGGACATGCTCCGCAGCGGCGAGTTCCTTTCCGACTGCCTTCATCTCCTCGACCTTGGCCTTCTGATCTTCGGAAAGATTCGCAAGTTGCGAAAGTGCGCTCGCAAGGCGGTGCCGCGCCGCGTTGAGACGGGCATCATTCGTTTCCATCCGCAGCTGAGCAAGTATGGCATCAAGATCAGGCGATGCATGGCCGACGGAAAGGCTCTCACCGCCAAGAACCGACTGGGCGGAAACATCAGCCACGATAGGAGAAGCGTCCTTCAACGCCTCCGATACGGCAGAGAGGCTTTGTGCTGAAATGGCTTTGAGTGTCACGTCCATGATGATTCTCCTTCCTTCTGTCCCCTCTACACGCAACTGCGCGAAAAGTTACATGCCGGACTGAAAAAACTTCACATCCTGAACCGCTTCATCATGGCCCCGAATTTTCTCCGGCGATTCTCCATATCCTCTTGGACGTCTGCGGCGCCGAACCGGGGAGCGGTCGCGACGACCGCATCCCGACCGGTTTCCGTCGGTACCTCCTCCAGTTCCGGCAGGCCACGACGCCGGAGTTCATCATTTACGGCCTTGCGCTGTTCGGGAGTGAACCTGAAATTCGCCACTTCCTCGCGAGAAGTACCGCTTTCGGCAAGAAGCCTATCCGTTTCGGCGAAACGGAGCTTCACCGACTCTATCATCTGCTTCGATTCCGCGACGGTTTTCCTGATCTTTGCGAGATATTCTTCTGTTTCCTTATCCATGGACGATTCCAAAACATTAAAAAGTGAAAAAATCAAACAAAGATAGGAATATCCGCCGGCATCGACTCAAGATCCAACTTTACTTCTTTACCTCGATGATCGCCATTTCCAGGAGATGCGGTTTTGAGCAAATCCCCTATACGGGCTTCTATCTCGTCGGCCCGACTCTCCGTCACTCTGAGAGATGGGGCTACACCATTCCCTTCCAACCTGTTAGCGCGGCATCTCGCAATCTGAGAAGGAGCAGAACCAGCCGTTGGCATTCTTGATGCCGTTATGGGCGGATTAAAACCGATATTCATGATGTTTCCTCCAGATATTGATGTCCATACAGAAGGTTGCACTTTCTGCATCCGGTTCAACGGCGCGAAATTATACGCTCTTTGTCCTCCCAGTCAATAGCGTTTTTTAGAAATTTTCAAACGGTGCTTAATACTTCTCGGCGGCAAAATCAACAAGCTAAAGAGATGAGCATCGCAAAGCAAAAGTCGAAAGAGACTTCACTGATGCGCCCATCCGCGCTGTCAGAGCTTTAAAGACATGGCCCAGTCCCAATACGGCAGTACATCTATACGATTTTCCCGACAATAATGGAGTCACGCTGATTTTCAGTCACAATGATCCCTGATGAAAGAGTACAGACTTCCATCGCTTTGACGAGTCCATCAATCTCCCTATCCTTTGCTTCATCTGTAAGTTTAACGCACGCTTGAATCGCAGCAATCACAGAATGTCTATTGCGAACAATAACATCCCTGTACACGATATCGTCAAACAGCTCTTGAAGAACTATCGCCTCCCGAACCTGAAGATAACGCGGGAATCCACCATCGTGCATATATGAAGCGGCACTTTCCGCAGATGCCTCAAATCCAGTAAAAGCCAAATACTCACGAGCAGCAGTCTCAGCTTGAAGCGTCCCGACAGAAGCCGACATGTGCAATTTCTGAAAACCGATCTTCACTCACGAGCGACAGGAGTGAACCTTGCGGCTAAACCGCCGCCGGGAGCGAGGCGCATCTTGATTTTTTCACCGGCCTTGACCGAGAACTCACGTTTTATGTAATTCTCGGCATTTTTATCAGAGTCAGAAGCATCTTCGAACGACTCCACCTTCCATTCGCCTGAGCCCAGGAAAGCCGTCGGAATTTCAATATCGCGCTTTTCCCAGTTCGTAATCGCCCCTAACCACCAATCGGTGCCTTTTCTGCGGGCAACGACGGCAAACCTGCCGATACCACCGGCTACACCAACCGTCTCGTCCCACACCGTCGGGACGTCCACCATGAACTTAACGCACTCCGGTGACGTGCGGTACTGCGTGGGCGAATCGCACAGCATCTGTACCGGCGCTTCAAAAAGCGGAAAGAGCGCGAGCTGATGCGCGCGTGTCCCGTAACAGGCCGACGGATCTTTGCCCTTCGCGAACGGCGGCGCGTCGAAGGCGCGGTTACGCATGGCGCCCGGCGTATAGTCCATGAAGCCCGCCACCATTCGCGTATAAACGAGATTCACGTCGTTTGAAATAACGACTTTGCGTCCGCCGATGGAGTGTCCCTGCTCAAGACCGTACACGCCTTCGTAGTTGAGGATATTCGGATAGGTCCGCTGAAGCCCGGTAGGTTTGTGGATGCCGTGGTACATGACAACCAGTTTTCGGGCCGCCGCATCCGCCGCCGTCTCTTCAAGAAAGCGTTCGCATTCCTGATCGTCGCGTTCCATAAAGTCGATCTTGAAGCCCTTCGCCCCGATCGCAACGCACCAGTCAAACACCCTGAGTCGCAATGCGCGGTCGGTGAGCGGCGCCCATGCCGCCCAGAGAATGACGTCCACGCCCTTCGCTTTCGCATATGCCACAACGCCCTGCACGTTCACCTCGGCACGCGGCTTTTCCGGATCGAGCTTTTCCGCCCATCCTTCATCCATGATGATGTATTCGATGCCGTTGTCGGCGGCAAAATCGATGTACGCCTTGTACGTCTCGAAATTGCAGCCCGTCTCAAGGCCGGGAACATCCGTAATCTTAAATCCATGCCACCAGTCCCACTGTACGAGACCGGGCTTGATCCACGAAACGTCCGCCACCCTGCTCGGCTCGGCAAGCGCATAGACGATATCCGATCCGACGAGTCCCGACGGCGTATCCGCCAGCGCGAACACCCGCCACGGAAATGTGCGCGTCCCCTTCGTCTTCGCAAGATACGGTTTGCGGCTTTTCACCTTTATCTTGCGGCGGGCGCGCTCCACTTCATCCGGAACACCCGCCTGACACGAATGAAGCCTGTCCGTTTCGTTCGAGCGGCGGTAAAAATTGAGCCCAGGATAATCAAGGAGGTTCGATTCCGTAACGGTGACGACACCCGCGCCGGGAACCGTCGCCGTGAACGGCGTCATTACAATCTGCGGATGACCGGCGCTTACGCTTGATACGGGACCGATCATCGCCGGCTTTTCCCAGCCGGACATAAAACCCTTCTCCTGCGTATAGCAAAGTTCCGTCCCTGTCGGGAAACGGACGGTCGTCTTCTCGTCGCCGACCGTGATCTCGCCTTCCATCTCCGTCTCGAAGCACCACGCGACGCCGTCGTTTCGCGCATGAAGCCGAACCGCCCAGTCGCCGAAATCGACGCGCGTTTCGTTCGCCGCGAGATCGACGGATGATTTTTTGTAAATCGGCGTTGCGAGCGTTCCTTCGACTTTGCGTGCCATTATCAGCGGCAGGGCGGCACGTCCCTGCGCCGCCGCTTTCCCGTCCAGCCATCCGCGTCCTTCTATTTTTAGCGCAATATCCGTCGGCCCGACAAGCGTCTTGCCACCGCGCAGAACGGAATACTTCATACCCCCATCGCCTGTCTCCAGGCGTATTTCATTCTTACCGTCCGGCGAAACCGAACTGAAAACCGTCCCCGTTGAACTTGAACCCACCTTTCCCATTTGCATAATAACAGGAACAAATGGAACGCTTTGGGGTTCTTTCAGAAGATCGGCAAGGGACAGTCCCTGCGTCCGTGCCATTTCGACGGCGGCCTTCGCATAGAAGAACGCTCCTGCATCGCGGACATGGGCCGCGTCGTTTTTGCCCTTGGGATAGTTGGCATACTCACCGGGCTTTACGAACATATAGAACAATCGGGCCTTTTCCATGCCGAGTTTCGGCAGGTTCTCCTCCGCATAGCGGTTAAGGTCAAGAAACGGCACCTTCAACTCCACCGCAAGTTCACGCATGGCATTGACGTACGGCCCAAGCCCTTTCGCGCCGCCGTCAACTTTCATGGTTCCTTCTTTTTCCGAGAAACCGCCGGAATGGGCGATCGATGTAGCAAACGCGAGATTCGCACCCTTCGCTTTCACGTCGGCGGCAAATCCGGACAGAAACGCCTTGTACTCTTCAATGGTCGAGTAGTCGTTTTTCGGAGGCTTATTGCGTCTTCTGTTGGAATCGTTGTGTCCGAAAGAGACGATCACCCAATCACCGGGCGACAGTCTCGACGCAATACATTTCTCCCACCTTCCGGATTCGCGGAAACGCCGTGCGCTCCAACCGCTTCTCGCGCAGTTGTGCAGACTCTCAGGTCTCTTCATGAACTGCTTGAGAGACTGTCCCCAACCGTATTGCGGGAACATGTCCGGCCTGTAATCCGCCATGATGGAATCTCCCGCCATGTAAAGTTGCGGCTCCGCAAAAGCGGACACGGCGGCAACCGCCATGCACAGCACGGCAAACATCGAACCAATGATCCTTTTCGATAATCTATCCATTGCTTTAATCCTGTCTTTACATTTCAGGCACGGGCATCCGCTCCGTCGGATTTTTGCATACCCGTACCTGATTCTTTTAGAGAAGACATTTTACAGTATTTTACCTGTTTGCATACTACTGGTTTTACCACTTTTTTAGTAACGGAAAGAGTAAAGTCGATAGCAGTTAGTCGGTAGTCGGTAGCGGGTAGTCGGTAGCAGTATAGAGGTTAGGTGTTTATCCTTCATATCTACCGCTATCCTCTACCGCTTGCCTATCCGTCATCAAAGGTTTGCATATCGCCCCAATATCCCCTGTTGATGTCGCTCACATAAATACATTCTTTATCTCAGCAAGAATCGACTCAGCCGTACCTATTGAATATCGAGCGCCGATCTCCAATAAATCATCATCCGTTATATTGGATTGCTTACCATTGATACTCATAGCATGGCAATTGGTCCAATCACGCCGCGCATCACCTTCAGGTGCTTCTGGCGGAACTCCGCCAGTAAGATCATAAGCTGGCGACAACCCCCACGCTCCACCCTCACGCATCATGAATGAAAAATTCTTCGAATGATCATCAGTCTCGTCCGAATATACATTAAACACCATACGAATACATTAGCGCACCACCTTTCTTGAAGATGCCGCACGAACCCTAGGACGCCCACCTCGTTTAGCGTAATCTTCTACAGAAACGGCATCAGTAGGCCCTAATCGCATAATCCACTCATCTTTTCCTAGTGTACGACATACTTGAATAAATGTACTCAATGATGCGCCGCGCCCAGCTTCAAGATTCTTAAGGGCGCTTTCTGATATGCCACTACGCTCAGATACTGTTTTCTGACTAAGATTTTGATAGAGCCTCTCACGCTTAAGCATAGAGCCTATATCAATTAACAAATCTTCTATTTTGCCTAACACCATAAAAGCCTCTTTTCAACCTCTTACGCGGCACATTATATCACAAGAGGTTCTTTTCTGTCTATTACACCTCCGCGACCCCGCCCACACACAAAATCACAGCCTTTCATTACGTATGCCGCACAAAACGATAACCTATCAGCTCACTAACAAGGTTTTATTACGCCCTTTTAAGCCTTGTCGTTTTCGTCGCCAAAGAATATGTAACCGCAATAGCCTTGCCTTTTGTGCCGAGCGACGAGACCGGCCGCACGGCGATTGTCAGTTTCTTGCCCTTAGGCAGATTCGCTACAGGTATGTCCACGTTCGTCACGCCGTTGTTCGGCTCGTGGCCGATGCCGAGGTTGACGCCGCTGAAATATTCGCTCTTGAAATATCTCTTCTTCGGATCGTCGCCGACGACCACCACATTGTAGGCAAAGACGCGGCAGTTCGGATTGCCGTCGGCCATCGGGATCTTGACTCTGACGCACGCGGTCTTCGGCGCGTTGGAGTCGGGCTTCGGCGGCCTTTTCTCCGGGTCGGACGGGTCGGGCAGCACTGTCGAAGTTCGCACGACGGACAACTTCGCCTTCTTCCTGAACTGCGGCGTCCCGATGACCTTCTTCAACTCCGCTCGCGAGAATGGATGCGGAGCCGGGCGCGGCTTCAACCCGCCGAGCGGCAGCACCCAGTCCGCCCCGAGCTTGCCGCCCTGCCCGACCTCGTGCCGCTCGAAGACGACCATGTCATCGTAAACGTTGACGATCATCGCTTGTCTGGACGGCAGATCGGCGCTTCTGAAGCTAACAGGGTCCTCCGGCAGGATGATGTCGTCCGGAGGAGCTATCCCGCATCCGCCGTCGTAGCGGCACGAACCCAGCGCCACATTCGGAAAAAACCCGCCGGTGGTGCCCCATTCGTAGTATATCGACTTCCAGTCCGCATTGCTGTGATGCCAATGCCCCACGAACCCGATTGCGTTGGGAAACTCCCTCAGCGCTTTGCAGAAGTTGCCGTGGTGCCGCCTGTGAGAGAGAATGAAGAACGGCTTCGTGCCGCGCAAGGCATAGTCGTCGGCCTTTGAAAGGATATAGTCCGCGAACGCATCCTCGTGGAGCGCCTTCTGCTCCACGTAGTCGTCAACCCAGTGGCGGCAGAAGAAGTGATAGCCTTTCACCTCCCTGTGGAAGAACTCCGAATACGGCTCGCCCCATACGGTCTTGTAGTGGCGGGCCACATCGGCGCAGATCGCCCGCTCTTTCCAGACATCCGGGTCGGGATAGACGCCCCGGATATGATGGCCGTCGTCGCCGTAGAGCTCGTGATTGCCGACGACGAAGATCTTGGGCGGCGCATTGCGTCTGCCGAAGACGCTGTTGAATACCTCCGTGTGAAACTCCCACTCGCGCACACCTCCCCGATGCGAGGCATCGCCGAGATGCAGAAACGCATCTATCCCACGCGCCTTGAAAAGCCTAAACGCATTGCGGATGTAATCGAGCGTCATTGAACGGTAGAGCGACACCCCGTCCCATTCGACCATCAGATGCGTGTCGCTCAGAATGCCCAGTACGAGGTTCGGTTTCCTGCCCTTCGGTACCCAACGGGGCGGCACCGCGAAAATCCCGCCCGGCAATGCAAGAAAACCGAGCGAAGCCAAGCCTCCTTTCGTCAACTCGCGTCGAGTCAGACTCATACCGCCTCCCTTTGGGTAAATGTTGCCAGTGTTGCCAATGTTGCCAGTACCAATACCCAATCACCAATGCGCCGACGCGATTGCGGACAAATTGGAAATTGGCAACATTGATATTGGCAACATTTTCACATTGGCAACATTCAACATCCTTACCTGATGATCACCCTCAGTCCGGAGGGCTGGATGTTGAGCATCAGCTTGCCGTCTTCGACGCGGAGCGTGCCCTTGCGGCCGTCGAGAGCCTCGCTGTCAGGATTGAGCGCTACATTAACGGAAGCGCCCGATGCAACAGTGGCGATTTCATGGTCGCCTGACTTGAGACGCGCACCGTCAATGCGAATAGTCGCCGTACCTGTCGCCGGCAGCACGAGGCCGGGAATTGACGGCGTAAACTCTAAGTCTCCAACCGTGCCGAGTGCGCCAGAGTCCAGCGCAAGCGTCGTCCCCGCGCCAAGCGAAATAGTGCCCTCGCCGAGAATCTTCTTGCCGGCATTTACCTGCAAGGTCGCCGTATCCGTGACGGCAATCGTCTTGTCCGAAGCGATGGTTGTGTCCGTAATGGCACTTCCACCTGGCTGCACCGTCGTAGCGACAACCACCTTGCCGCAGCCCTTTATCGTGACATTGCCTCGCGCATCGATACGGCCGTTAAGCGTAACAGTGCGCGGCGTCTCGCCGTCGTTGTAGTCCGTCGTGTCAATCGTGAGCGAAGAAGAGTCATACACCTGAAGATCACCGTTACTCGTGTTGCTAAGCCCGGTGTTGGATAACGTCCAATTGGCAGAGGAATAAAGAGTCACAGGCGAATTCTGTGCATAGAAACGCGTTTGACCCTCACCCTGAGGATTGAGGAACTGGAATCCGTTCTTGCCGACAACCCACGAACCGGAACCAGTTGAATGGGATTCAAGCCTGTAATATACGCGCCAACCTGTTCTGTCGAACAGGAAGCCGCCCACCTTGATCGGCTTGGTGTTCGCCGTTACGACCTCGTACTGCTTCGTCGTCGTTGTTGTTCCCGCCGGTGAACATACGGCATTACCCTCGACCGTCACCGTGCCCTCGTTGGAGTAGAGAAACGTACCCTGTCCATTGAATGCCACCAAATCGCCGTCAACGGTGAGGGTCGCACCGGATGCTATGGCGAGTTTGTTGGCGTTGGTAAGCGAACCGGAAAGATGCAGATCGCCTGCACCGATTGTCACGACCGCAGACGCGTCCGATATCGTGATCGTGTCGGCGCGGAACGTGTCGCCCACGACGAGCGTCGTAGCGGCGGCGAAATCGAACGTTACGTTCCCGCTCGTCGGCACTACGCCCGTCGTCCAGTTGTCGGCGACGCTCAGACTGCCGCCGCTGCCGCCGATATAGGCGATTTCGCCCTGCTCATAACCGTAAACGCAGACGATCGCCGTCCTATCCGCGTTGAACCTAAACTGCGCGCTCGCGTCTGCGGGCTTAGTCGCGTCGTCGATTGCGGCGGCTGCGAACGCACCTTCGCCGGAGATGCGCACAACCTCGTAAACACCTTTCTCAAGCCCAGCCGCAGGAATCGTGAAAGCGAGCTTCTCGCCCGCAATCGCCTCAGGGGCGAAGAGCGTTGTGCCAACCTCAACCGCCGTAACGCCGGCGTAGGCGGGCTGTACGGAATACGTCACCGAACCGCCGCCCACATACGCCATGCCACCCGTACCAGTGACAGACTTCGCCTTAATCACCACATCGAGCGTCGCCGCGTCGATCGTGCCGCCGCCCGCATTCACCGTGACGGGAATCGCAGACTGTATCAGCCCGCCGCTATCAACGGCGTTCGCCTTGAGCGTTCCACCGTTGAATACGAGCGAGGACGTGCCGCCGTCGTGAATAACACTCTTCGCAATCAGCGTTCCGCCGTTGAGCGTCACCGTGCCGTTGAGTTTGCCGACATACGCCTTGCCGTCGGAAGACCTCACCTCCGCCGTGCCGCCATTGATCGTCAGTGTTCCCGTGCCGTATTGGCCTATGATAAACCTGTTCGCCGCCACGCTGCCGCTGTTGAGGGTCATGTCGCCAGTCGAGCCGTTCTGGGTACCGACGCACAGGTTGCGCCCGACGTTGAGCGCGGAGCCGTCCAGCGTCAACGTTCCCGTGGCGGACGCGGTGTATCCGACATAAAAATCATTGTTGGCGGTCACAGTCGCACACTCCGTAGCCCGCAGCATTCCGTCCTTGATGTAGTCAAGTCCGAACGCGCCGTTCTTGAGAGTGATGTCCAGACCGCTTTCGATTGCCGCGAGCTTGGTGGCGTGCGTGCCGCCGCCATAGTCGAGGGTGATGGGCTTTGCGGAGTCGGTGCCGAGGATGAGTCCCGCGAGAGTCGCGTCTGGAGACATGGCGAGCGTTCCCTCCGAAAGCGTCGTCGCGTCGTCGCGCGATGCGCCAAGCGTCAGAGTTCCCGCCCCCGTCTTTTCGAGCGCGCCTGCCGTGGGCGCGGCAATCGTCGCCGAGACGCCCGATGCAACGGTGACCGCCGGGACGGTGAGCGTGCCGCCGCCAGCCGCTATTGTCGCATCCGCGTTGAAAGTGGCGGAGACCGCTGTGACGTTCGCGCCGAGGGTGACGGTAGATGCGTCGTCGAAGATGGCGTTGTTGCCGTCAGCCCACGTCTTGGCCGCGCCCGTCGCGTTCGTCCAGCCGTTAGCCGTTGCCCACACCGCATCGCCGCCCTTCCAGTCGAGGTCTTCCGCAGGCGCGACATAGTGAACTTTGATTTGATTGTCCTCGCGGGTGATGATCGTGCCCGCCGCGCCGCCGGGACATGTGACGTTCGCAAGGTCGGCGTCGGTCAGCGTCCCCTCGCTGTATTCAAACACTGTGTAGTCCCCGTCCGCCGCAACGCCCGTAACGACGAGGTTTGCGAGGACGGAAGCCTTCGCATCGGCGGTCGTGGCGATTATCTTCGTGCCGAGTTCGACCTTCGTCGCACCCGTGTAAGTGTTGGCGTATTTGAGCGACACGGAACCGCCGCCCTTGAATGTCATGCCGCCATCGTTCGCGCCCTCCGCCGCAATGGGACGGTTGAAGCTGACCGCAAGGCCGTTCGCGTTGATTGTACCACCGAGTGCCCCCACCTTCACGATGATGACATTATTATCACTGACGAGCGTTGCGTACGAGGCCCTGATTTCACCGCCATTGAGGAGGACTGTGCCACCGTATGTCTTGTTTGCAATTTGCCTGACATAGAACACACCGCCCGCGTTCAGATAGAGCGTGACGGCCCCATACTGCCCCAGTTCGAAGTTGTGAGCCGTATTCTGTAGCGTCGCGTTCTCGACCGTCACCTCGCCGTTGCGCAGGCAGAAATATCTACCGCCGATCAGTATTGAGCCGCCGGAAATATTCACTTTGCTCGCAACGTTATTGAGATAGATGTCGTTGCCGGTGCTGAACGTTGTGCCGTCCGTCAAGGTCAGTTCGCCTTTCTCAATCGTCATGGTGCTGCCGACGGTAAACGTCGCACCGTCAACCAGTGCAACATGACCGAAAGTCGAACTTCCGCCAATGTTCAAGGCGCCAACGCCGGTCGACCACGTGCCGCCCTCAAGACGCAGATAAGCGTCGCCGGTAGCGTCGCCGATGCCGTTGTTCCTGTCGGTTCGACTGCCAAACTGAAAGCCGTTCGCCGGATCGGTGGCGTGAAAGACGAGCGGCGCTTCAGCCGTGCCAATCTTCCTGACAAACGTCCGGTAGGCGTTGACATACGCGTCGTTGAAAATCACCTCATAGCGAGCTACCGACCCCTCACCGTTGTCTTGGAAATACGCGGCATCATTCGTGGGGAGCGGGCGATTGGCATCCTTGTCTATCCAGTTGTTGGGATTGTTCCAGTAGTTGTCTTCCGCGCCAGTCCAAGTGAAATCCGCCGCAGAAGCGGTGAGGGTCGCGGTAGTCGCGACGGCGGCGGCGAATAAAACCCTGCAAATCGCTTTTGATAATATCTGAGTATTCATTTTTGTCTCTCCTCTCACTTGGCGATGTTGGGGTTGTTCACAAATTCCTCGACCATACGGCGGAACTCGACAAAATCAACTGCGCACGGTTTCTGCTTGCCGAAGCCGCGGATAGCATCGCGGTAGTAATACGGTCCTGCAAGATACTTGAGCGTCTCGTCCGCGAGCTCACCTTTCTTCTTCGCCTCATCGGCCAGAATCCGCATCTTCTCGGCGGCGACAACTCCGGCACGAAGCGCG